>SHYG01000086.1 GCA_009692925.1 Dehalococcoidia bacterium | reverse complement strand
ATGAGCTAGCGGCGGACAGTTCGGCAAGCTACGCCGGAGTTGGCCACCAGAATTGGATTGTAGGTGGCCGGATTAACGCCGTCAAGGGCGACCTGGGGCTACTCTAACTGCGGATTGCCATTGTACCCCTAGTTTCAATACAATGGCACTATTAGTAGGGTGCTGAAAAAGGGGTCGACGGCCCGAACTCGTCCCAATTTTCGTATCTGAGAGTCCGTCAAATTTTCGCAAGATCGGGGTTTTTCAGCAGCCTGTTAGGCACATAATTGGTGAACCTTACCAGTCCCGCACACTCGGCGTAAACTGGCTCGGCGCCGCATAAGGGGGAATTATCTAATGTTTCGCAAGGTAGTCTCGCTTCTTACTTTCGGATTGCTCGGCCTGCTCGGTTTGCTGGTAGTGACCGGGTGCTCCAAGCCGGCGCAATCACCCGCGGCCACGCCGGGGAGCGCCACCGCCGCGCCAGTGACCAAGGCCCAGCCCCTGCCAGTGGGGGCTCCCAAGCCCAAGGGCGGCACGCTGGTGCGCCTGGGCACCGACCCCGTCACTCTGGACCCCCACCTGGCCAACGACACCTCCGCGGCGGCGATCATCGTTGAGGTTTTTGGCGGGCTGACCACCATTGACCCAGAGCTGAATATCGTCCCCGACCTTGCGGAGCGCTGGGATGTCAGCCCCAGCGGCATGGTCTACACCTTTCACCTGAACCCTAAAGCCAAGTTCCACGACGGCCGTCCGGTAACCGCTGAGGACGTGCGCTGGTCCCTGGAGCGCGCCGCCGACCCCCGCACTCAATCGCCGGTGGTGGACACCTACCTGGGGGACATTGTGGGCATCCGGGAAAAACTCGGCGGAAAGGCCCAAACTGTCGCCGGAGTGCGGGTGGTGGACAATAGCACGGTGGAGATTACCATCGATGCTCCCAAGGCTTACTTCCTGGCGAAGCTCACCTACCCCACCGCCTTCGTGCTGGACCGGAAGAACGTGGAAGCCAACCCCCGCAATTGGTCGCAGAAGCCCAACGGCACCGGCCCCTTCAAGCTTACCCAATATGAGCTGGGCCAGACCATGACCCTGACCGCCAATGCGGCTTACCATCTGGGCGCCCCGAACGTGGACGCGGTGAAGTTCATCCTGGGCGGGGGCAGCGCCATGCTGATGTACGAGAACGACGAGATTCACATCACCGGGGTGGGCCTGGCGGACCTGGAGCGGGTGCAGGACCCAAAAAACCCCCTGAACAAGCAACTGCTGCGGGCGCCGCCCCAGTTTGAGGTAGGTTACTACGGCCTCAACGTCAAAGAGCCTCCCTTCGACGATCCCAAAGTCCGCATGGCTTTGAACCTGGCCATCGACCGGGAGAGTATCGCCACCAACGTGCTGGAAGGCCTGGCCGCGCCAGCCAAGGGCGTGCTGCCTCCCGGGTTCCCCGGCTTCAACCCGGCTCTAAAAGGGTACGAGTACAACCCGGACAAGGCCCGGCAGCTTCTGAAAGAGTCCAAGTACGGCGGCGACATGTCCAAGTTCCCGCCCATCACTCTGTCGGTCCCCGGCAACCTGGGCGCCTCCGTGGGACTGGATACGGAGGTCATTCTCCAGTCCTGGAAGCAGGAGCTGGGGATTACGGTGGAGATTCAGCAGACCGAGTGGGCCACTTTCCTGCAGGACGTGCAACGCCGCAAGTACCAGATGTTTGAGCTGGGCTGGATTGCGGACTACCCCGACCCGCAGGACTTTCTGGACGTGTTGTTCCATAGCAAGAGCGACAACAACCATGTCAACTACAACAACCCGGAGGTGGACCGGCTGCTGAAGCAGGCGCGGGTAGAGCCGGACCAGGCCAAGCGCTTTCAGCAATATCAGGTTATTGAGCAGATGGTGCTGGAGGACGCCCCCTGGGTGCCCCTGTGGCACGGCGCCGACCGGTACGTCCTGATCAAGCCCAACGTGCATGACTACTACCTGCTGCCGATGATAATCCCCCGTTGGCGCTACGTCTACGTGGCGGCCCCGTAGACTGCAGAGAAGGGAGCAAAGTACTGAATGGGAGCCTACATCCTGCGCCGGCTGCTGTGGGCGCCCATTTTGCTGCTCATCGTGTCCTTCATTACCTTCGCTTTGGGGCGGTTTGGCCCCGGCGACCCGGTGCAGATCCTGCTGGGCCAGTACTCCAACCCGGAGGTGGTGCAGCGGATCCGGCAGGAGCGGGGGCTGGACCAGAACGTGGCCGTCCAGTACGTGATCTACATGAACGGAGTGCTGCACGGCGACTTTGGGGAGAGCTACAAGTACCGGGGCCGCTCCGTCAGCGAGTTGCTGGTCCAGCGCATGCCGGTGTCGGCCCAGCTTGGGCTGGCCGCGTTGATCCTTTCGGTGGGGCTAGGCATCACCGCTGGGCTGTTTGCCGCCCTGAAGCAGGGCACCCAGTGGGATACCTGGACGGTGGTGGCCGCCCTGTTTGGGCAGTCCCTGCCGGTGTTCCTCACCGCGCCAACTCTTCTGTTGGTTTTTGCCCTCAGGCTGGACTGGCTCCCTTCCCACGGCTGGGGAGGCTTCTTCGACAGCCACATCATCATGCCCGCCCTGGTGCTGGGAATTCCAGAAGTGGCTTTTCTGGCGCGGCTGACCAGAGCCAGCACCTTGGACGTTGTAAGCCAGGACTACATCCGCACCGCTAGGGCCAAGGGCCTGCCGGAGCGAATAGTGCGCACGCGGCACATTCTGCGCAACTCCCTGGTGCCGGTGGCGACCAACCTGGGGTTTGCACTGGCCGGGCTGGCGGGCGGCTCCTTCGTGGTGGAGTCCACCTTCGGCATTCCTGGCGTGGGCCTGCTGGGGGTTGAGTCGCTTTTCGCCCGCGACTATCCGGTAATCATGGCGTTCACTCTCATTGGCACCACGATGTTTGTGCTGGCGAATCTGCTGGTAGATTTGGCTTACCCTCTGCTTGACCCCCGCATTAGGCTGGGAGGTGGATCCGTTGCAGGGTGAAGCTCAACGCGTCGGAACCAGCCAGAAGCAGCCCTCCCAGGGCTACTGGGCTGTCTCGCTGCGGCGGCTGCTGCGCAAGAGGCTGGCGGTGGTGTGCCTGGGCATCATAGTGCTGATGTACGGCGCGGGCGCTCTGGCGCCGCTGGCGACGCCCTACGACTATAACGAACAGAATCTGAAAATCGCCAAACAGGGGCCCACCTTGGGTCATCCGCTGGGCACCGACCGCCTGGGGCGGGACTTGCTCACCCGGGTCATTTACGGCCTACGCACCACCGTGATTATCACCGTGGTGACCCTGATTACCGGCAGCCTGGTGCTGGGAATCCTGCTAGGTCTGGTGGCGGGTTACTTCGGCAAGCTCGCCGACACCATCATCATGCGGGTAGGCGAGGTTACCGCGGCATTCCCCAGCATATTTCTCATACTAATCATCGTCGCCACTGTTAAGCCCCGTGTCATTGGCTGGGTGAAGGATTTCGAGGTAGCCAGCGGGATTGAGGGCATCGTGCGCTTGGGCGTGGTGGACTACTTTGTCATCTCGGCGGCAATGCTGGCGTTTTCCTGGTTCGGAATGGCCCGGCTGGTGCGGGGACAGGTCCTGCAGGCCCGGGAGAACCAGTATGTGGAAGCCGCCCGCGCCACCGGCGCATCCACCTTCCGCATCCTGTGGGTGCATCTGCTGCCCAACGTGCTAAGTCCCGTGGTGGTCTCGGTGTCGTCGGCGCTGGCGGGATTTGCGGGAGCGGAGGTAACTCTAAGCTGGCTAGGCATCGGCATCCAGCCGCCCTTGCCCAGCCTGGGCCTGATGATCTTCGAGAACGGCAACATCTCGGTGCTGCGCAGCGACCCCCACCTGCTGCTGGTGCCGGTAATCACCCTGGCGGTGCTGCTGTTTGCCTTCAACCTGCTGGGGGATGCGATGAACGACGCCTTCAACCCGCGGACGCGGTGAGGCAAGGAATTCTCCACCAGGGGGACGTTTCACCACAGAGATCGCAGAGAGCGCAGAGATACGGGGTAACGTCCCCTGGCCCCCCTTTGCAAAGGGGAGTTGGGGGGATTCCCGTCCCAAATTCTTCACAACCGAATTAGCTATTTATGCCAGGGTCGTTAGCCGGGAAACGCTGGGTTCCGGCCTCCGCCGGAACGACGAGGGTGACGCGGGGCCACTGCGTTATGTTAACGCCGGAGGCTGCCGCCGCTTGCTCCTAACCGCCATCATGCCCGCCACGACACCCAGCAGGGCCAGCCACGCCACGTCGGTGCTGGAGCCGTTACAGCCCGCCGCTCCCGGAGGCGCGGCGCCGCTGGGCGCAGGGCTGGCGGCGGGTGCTGGCTTGGTTTCAGGCACGGGAGCGGCGGCCGGCGCGGTTGGCGTGGGTTGAGCTGCGGGCGACAGCGTGGACCTGAGGGTAGGTGGCTCCGCGGTCTGACGCGGCGGCAACGGCTGCAGCCCCTTGCTCCCGCGCCACGCCGAATCGACGCCGTACTGGTCAAAGCCGTAAACCTGCTGCAGCGCCTCGTCCACATTCACATTCAGGCTGGTCCGCATGGCGCGCATGACCTCAGCAATCTTGTTCTCCCCGTGGGTGTCAATCAGGTACTGCACCACCGAGGAGGAGTGGCCGTAGGCAATGATTATGTCATCCGGCGTGCCGTTGAAGGCCGTAAGGTGCCAAAGCGGCTGAAGTTTTCCTTCCTGAATCGCGCGGCGCAGGTACTCGTCGTAGGTGGGGGCCGGCTCCGGGTTTGCGTACTCCGCCAGTCCCTCGTTAAGCCAGGAGGGCATCCGCGCAATGGCGCTGCCGGCGGCCTCCGCCACCAGCAGGTGGGCAAACTCGTGGGCGGCCACGCCCCGGATGCCGGGGAGCGAGCCCAACACCATCAGCACCCGTTCCTCGGTGTGGGCCTGTCCCTCCGTGACCAACTGCTCCTGGGTCGCGCGAGAGCGGAAGGGAATGGCGCCCCTCATGTCCCGGTAGTTGCCGTAGGCCACGATGCGTAAGGGCCGCGTGGGCTGGATTCCCAGCACCGGCACCATCTTGGACATAGATTCCTGGCTGGCCGCCAGCACTACTTTCGCCCGCTCTTCGGTCAAGCCCCCGCTGTAGTAGACGGTAATGATGCCGCTGCTGATGCTGCGCCACTGGAGCCGGCTGTCTTCGTAGATAAAGGTCCGGGACGGCGTGCGCAGGACGCGTTGCCCGCGGTCGCGGAGTTCAAAGTAGTATTGCAACTCGCTGCCCGGCGGCAGATATGAATCGCCCAGCCCCACGCGAATCACAGACTCGCCGCTGATGGTGGTTCCCGGCGTGAACTCCACCGCCCGGTAGGCCGAGGAAACCTTGCTGGGCAACTTGAAGTACAGCCGGACCTCGTTAATCTCGTCGGGACTGCGGGCGGTCAGCAAGAACCGCATATCGTTGGGGAAGTTGCTCTCCGCGCTCTGGGAAGTGACCTGGATGCCGGGGGGTTCGGTTTGGGCCTTGGCCGGAGCGACGGGATAGCTGCCCGCCAAGAGCAGACCCAGCAGCACCAGCGTGATCAAGGGGAAATTAAGTCGCACGATAAATCCTTTCCTGCCTGACCCGCCCCGGCCAGCCGGGGCTGGCTTGTCAGGGATTCTGCTTTTTGCTAGGATAGTTCAGGTTGGGCGATGGCCGCACCAGCCAGGCCAGGGCGCGGCCTTGGGCGGGCCTGTTCGCGGCGAGCGTGGCCAAGTGGTCAAGGCGCCTGGCTGTGGCCCAGGAGATCACGGGTTCGAATCCCGTCGCTCGCCCCACCATGCCGGTGCAACCAAACTCTTGCGCCTGTAGCTCAACGGATAGAGTACTGGGCTTCGAACCCAGGGGTTGCAGGTTCGAGTCCTGCCAGGCGCACCATAAATCATATCTGAAACGAGGCCCCGGAGACTCTCCGGGGCCTTCTCTTTTGGGTTTTGCTAACATTTTGCTAACAACCCCTGCTAACGGCTGCTAACTTTTGCGGTCTCTAGGGCCGGGCTGGACGCCTGATCGAACCTCAAGGCGGCGGCTTCCTGGAGGCCCGGCAGGACGTGGGAGTAGGTATCCAGGGTCATAGAGATGTTAGCATGGCCGAGGCGTTCCTGGACTATCTTGGGGTGGACGCCCTGGCTCAGCATTAGCGTCGCATGGGTGTGCCGGGCGTCGTGAAGGCGGATGCCCTCAAAACCGGCTTGCTTAACCAATCGCTTCCAGACGTTGGTGACGGTGTGGGGCAGCAGGGGGCCGCCGTCCGGGTGGCAGAACACCAGGGTATCCGCAGCGGCCGGGACGCCTAGCAGCAGCCCCTGGGCGGTCTGGGCCTCCCAGTGCTTCCGTAGCACGATGGTGGCGGAGGGCGGCAGGGCCACCAGACGGCGGCTCTTGGCCGTCTTGGGGGCCAGGAAAACAAAGCTCTTATCCCCTAGTTGGTGAAGGCTGCGGTTGATAGAGATTGACCCCAGGTTCAGGTCCACATCACCCCAGCGAAGGGCCAGGACTTCAGAACGCCGCGCCCCGGTGTAAAGGGCCAAGTAGAACAAGGCGTAGTGCTCATTGGCCTTGATGGAGTCCAGAAAAGCCGCCATGCCCCGCTGGTCAAACACCCTCATCTCCCTTTTTTGGAAGCGGGGCGCATCCACCGCATCGGCGGGGTTGCGGCCCAGCAGCCGCCACTTGACCGCGTGGCCCAGGGCGGTGTGCAAGGTGGTATGGTGGTGGCGCACCGTCCTGGGTGACAGCCCGCCCTTGCCATCCCTGCGGCCTTCCTTGAGGGCCTTGGCGTAGTAGCCTTGAAGAACTTCCGGGGTGACCTTGGAAAGCTCCAGCGTCCCCAGAGCGGGGATCAGATGTACCCGGCAGATGAGGTCGTAGACCTGGGCCGTCTCGGGGGACAGGTTGGGCCAGGCGTAGTCCCTTAACCACCGCTCCAGGAAATCTCCCAGGTTGCCTCCAGAGGGCTTCAGGTAGTCGCCGGTGTTTAGTTGGTGCTGTAGCTCGGCCAGCTTCTTTTCAGCCTCTCGTTTAGTGCCGCGCACCGTCAGCCACTGCTGCTGGCGCTTCCCGGTGGCCGGGTCCCGGCCCACGTCCAGAACGATGGTCCACGACCCCTTGGACCGCTGCGTGATGGTGCCCCTCATTCCTGTGCCTCCTCAGCTATCATCCTTCGTGCCAAGTCCAGGTCTTCCGCGTCCTTTGCCTCGTCAGCCATCTGAGCTATCTTTTGGCTCTCGGCCACTGGGCCGTATGAGTACACGCGCAGGATGCGCGCAATCGTTGAGAAGGACATCGGCTTTATCGGCCTTGCTGGGGTGCCTCTTAATTGCTTAGCGAGCCACTGTACCCGCGGCGCCTTGTCCATGTCTGGGTGCCGTGTTTTAGTTCCTTTCCAGAGGGCCACAATGTCCCGGAGGCTGTAGCCCAGGCTGGCTAGTTCCGCAACGTATTGACCTACGGCGTCACTAGCATTCATGCCCAGCCTAACCCCTATGGGATTGGCCTGGCGCTTCTCCTTGCCGACTCTGACGATATTCCCAGGCTTCTTCCCACCTATGGGGAAGTAGTCTTGCCCAGGTCCCAGGTACATTGTCTCGCCCAGCGGGTCATAGAAAGGGAGGAGGAAGATTACACCCTCGCACTTCCAGTTCGTGTATACGTTCGGCTTCCACTTACGCCGGTTAAGCAGGTGCCATATCTCCAGGTCCGAATCATCCTCTTTCGCTGATTTGAGCCAACGGTTCAAGCTGCTTCGTGTCAGAGAATCCCAGGCCGAGCCGAGCTTGTCAATCTCCGCGAGCCGGTCCTTATGGCGGATGATTTCTCCTTCCGGGTAGCCCGTCCGGTAAAGGCGAATGGCCGCCTCTCGCAG
>SHYG01000085.1 GCA_009692925.1 Dehalococcoidia bacterium | reverse complement strand
CCCTTGCCGAGCACCTGGCCGGTGGCGGCGTAGTGATCCATGGTGTCCTTCAGGCCGTACTTCTGGATGGGGCAAACCTTCATGCAGACGCCGCAGCCCAAATACCGGGCCATGACTGGGCGGCAGCGCTTGAAGTAGAGCTTGTTCTTTTCCATGCCGCGCCACCAAATCTTGTCGCGCATCAGAGCGCGGCCGGGGCAGCGGTTCACGCAGACCTGGCAGACCTGGCAGAAGGCGTGGATGCCGTAGTCGATGGGCTGGTCGTGGGTGACGTTGGCGTCGGTGGTGATCAGCATGATGCGGCAGCGGCTGCCCACGTGGGGGGTCAGCAGATAACCGCAGGCGCCCAACTGGCCCAGACCGGCAGCCACGAACATGGGGATGTAAGGGCCGGTGTTGTCGTTGGGGCTGTGTACCTGGGCATGATATCCCAGGGAGCGGATGAAGTTGCCCAACTCCAAGCCGGCCGCGCCCTCGGTGCGGTAGGTGCTGGAGTGAACGATTTCAGCGTCTACGCTGGGAATGGTCTGAGTGGGTTCAAAGTCCTGCTCGTAGGCCAAGCACAGAACGTGGGGGTATTTCACCCAGTCCTTCTTGCTCTGGTAGGTGTACCGGTGGTCGTAGGCGGTGAAGCCATACTCCACATAGCCCAAGTCCCGGGCCTTATCCTTGATCAGCTGGGTGACGTCCTTGCCCGTGGGCTTGACGGACGGCTCCAACTCGCCGGACAGGCGGGAGGCCATGATCAGGGGCTTGTTCAGCTTGTCGTGTTCCTTGCGGATTTCCCGCATCTCGGCGTGGCCATCACGAATGGTGTTGGCCCAGTCCCGGGAGGCGCGCTCGGTGATGTTCATGGTCTCGACGGGATACTCCCGCGAATACCAGTCAACCTCGCGCTGATTCATGGGGATGCCGGGGACTGTCTCCAGCTCCTCAGGGATAGCAAAGGTAACCGTGCTCTGGCCCAACTTCTTGCCAGGTCGGACCACCTCGTGGCCTATCTTCAGCATACTTGACCCTCCCACAATATATAGCGGGCTTCTTACTATTAAGCCTTGGGGCTACAGTATACCCTACCGCGGCATTTGTCAATACTATATGGCGCCCCAAATCATATTCTTTTTGGGAATGCTGCTCATATGACAAGTGAATGTTGTGACATGGGTGTTACCTTGGTGTGAGCCACCGCGGGGGTGTGAGCTAGCCAGGGGCCTGCCCGGCCAGGTCCGCCACCAGCAGCTCCAGGGCCAGGTCCGGCTCCTGTCGCCCGGTTTTGATCGCCAGGTCCGCCTCCAACAGCCGCTGGAACCGCCAGGTGATATCCGGCCAGGAGTGACGCCGGGCCTGCTCCAGCGCCTTGGTCGCCACGAACTGGGAGGCTACCCCCAGCCGGGTTGTCATCTCCGCCTGGGGCACCCGCTGCTCCGCCAGATGCCGCGCCAGGGCCAGCAGGCGCAACTGGCGCTCCACCATGGCCAGAATATATACCGGGTCCCGCCCGCCCTGGGGGAGCTGCTGGAGCAGGCGCAGGGCCACCGCCGGCTTCCCCTCCAGGATGGCGTCCACCGCCGCGAAGATGCTGGCCTCCCGCACGGAGGCTACCTGCTCCCGCACGTCGGCTTCTTCGATTTGGGCAGGAGCGCTGGATACGGCCTTTCCAGACGAGGCGCGGCCGCCGGCGTATAGCGACAGCTTCTCCAGCTCTCGGTCCAGGGTCCACAGGTCGCTGCCCACCAGGTCGGCCAGGCAGCGGATGGCCGCCGGGCTGATGCTGGCGCCCTTCTGCTGGGCGGAGGACTTGATCCACCGGGCAAGGGGCTCGCCGGCAGGCGCGGTAAGGTGTTGCACCTGAGTCACGGGCCTCAGGACGCGAAGCAGGGGGTTGCCCTCCGCCACCGGGCCGTCCACCAGCACCAGCAGGGTGGTCTCCGGCATTTGGGGGATGGCCGGGGCCAAGGCCTCCCAGCCTCCCAGCGACTCCGCGGCGGGAGCCTCGCTACGGCGGCCACGCGCCGTCCGGCCGGCCCGAACCGCTCGCCCTTCAAGCGTCGCCAGCAAACCTTCCACCACCACCAAACGCCGCGAGTCCAGGAAGGGCAGGGCCTGGCAGATGCCCAGCAACTCCGGCAGGCGCACCTGATTCCCGTGCAGCACGTGGCGGTTGGAATCTAAGGGCGTCTCGCCACCGGCGGACTCCAACTGCCGCAGGGCTTGGCCCACCAGGAAGCTGTCGCCGTAGATGATGTGGGCGGGCATTATGTCTCCCGGCTCTCTACCAGTTCAGTCAAGACGCCGAACACCGACCGGGGGTGGATGAAAGCCACGCTGCCGGACAACCCTTCTCGCGGCTGCCGGTCCACCAGCTCCAACCCCTGGGCTTCCAGGATCCGCAGCTTGCCGGGCAGGTCGCCCACGTTGAAGGCCAGGTGGTGCAGCCCCGGCCCACGGCGGTGCTCTCCGACAGCGGCTCCAGGAGTTCCAGCCGGGTCTGGCCTGCCCGGATGAGGGTGGCCCGCACCCCCTGGTCCGCCAGCTCGGCCACCTCGGAGGGCGGCGCGCCAAAGACCCGCTGGAAGAACTCCAGAGCGGCCTGGATGTCCTTCACCGCCACGCCCACGTGGTCAATGTGGTTGATGGTGCAGGTCAAGTGGGTGTTCACGCTTCCAGCGCCTCCCTGGGAATCAGGCTTAACAGACGGCCTACCGAATGTCTGATTCTCTCTCCATACTCCAGGACAATTTCACGGGTAAGGCCAGACTCGTAGAAGTTCTGGTGCAAAGAGTTGGCGTCTCGAAAAGCGTCGCGAAGGGCCGTATCTCCTATCGCTCTCGATAACTCTGAAGCGTACGCTCTGATCTGATCGTGGCTGCGCAGATTCAGGCCTCTGAAAGTGGCTACCGCCTTGATCGCCTGGGCCATGCTGCCCCAGAGGAACTCGCCTGCCTTCTCCACCTCGCCCTGTTCCAGGGAGGCATAGGCGTTCTGCAGGTAGTGTTGGCTCCGGTTCACGTAGCCCTGTAGTCGCCTGAAATTACCGCCTCGCTCTGTCGCCATATCTCAGTTCTGGAAACTCTCAACCTTTTGAGCCAGGGAGTGGCGGAGACGCTTCCGCCCTTTCAACCTGATAATTCAGTATGGTTCCTGTGCGTGCTTGAACGTTTACAGTAGCTACCCTGGGATAGAATGCACCCACATCGACCTCCACTACCCACTTGTCCTCGGCTACTATTCTCCCCTTCTCGAAACTGGCGCTCAGGGGCTTCTGGGAGATTGGATAATAGCTTTTGAGGAACCCAACGGCGACTGCAGTGGCCTGTTCGGCATCTTTGATTTCTGGCATCACTTTCTCTCCTTACACCGGGTACTGGGCCAGCACCTGGCGGGCGATGACCAGCCGCTGCACCTCCGAGGTGCCTTCATATATCGTAGTGGCTCGGGCGTCCCGGAAGATGCGCTCCACCCCAGCTTCCTTGAAGTAGCCGGCGCCGCCGTGGACCTGTATCGCCTGGGAGGCGACCTGGACGCACATCTCCGAGGCGATGAGCTTGGCGATGGACGCCTCGTTGAGGAAGGGCAGGCCGTTGTCCTTCAGGGTGGCGGCGGTCATGGTGCAGACCCGGGCGGCGTGAACCTGGGCGGCCATGTCCGCCAGCATGAACTGGATGGCCTGGTGCTGGGCGATGGGCTTGCCAAAGGTCTGACGCCGCTGGGCGTAGCGCACCGCCGCCTCCAGCGCCGCCTGGCCGATGCCCACGCACTGGGCGGCGATGATGATGCGGCTGGAGTCCAGGATCTCCATGGCGTAGCGGAAGCCGCGGCCCTCCTCTCCCAGCAGGTTCTCCGGAGGCACTGGGGTGTCCTGGAACACCACCTCGCAGGTGCTGGAGCCGCGCATCCCCATCTTGCCGTGCATGGGGTTAATGATGAGGCCCGGCGCGCCCTTGGGCACCACAAAAGCACTGATGCCCCGGTAGCCCTGGCTGCGGTCTAGAGTGGCGAACACCACCATGGACTCGGCCACCTCCGCGTTGGTGATGAACATCTTGCTGCCGTTGAGATAGTAGCTGCCCCGGCGCTTGGTGGCGGTGGTCTGCAGAGCGGCGGCGTCGGAGCCGCTGCCGGGTTCGGTCAAGGCCCAGGCAGCCACACCCGTGCCGGCGGCCAAAGAGGGAATCAGGCGCTGCTTCTGCTCCTCGTTGCCGAAGCGGTGCATGGTGGTGGTGCCCAGGGACAGGTGGGCAATCAGCGTCACGGAGGCTGCGGCATCTCCCCTACCCACCTCCTCTGCGGCGATGGCGATCTGCCGGTAGCCACCGGGGGTGCCCCCATATTGCGAGTCCAGGCCAATGCCGGTAAGCCCCAGGCGGGCCATGCCCTGCCAGTTCTCCCAGGAGAATTTCTCACCCTCATCCACCGCTCGGGCACGGGGGATTAGCTCCCGGTCGGCAAAGTCCCGCACCAGGGCTTGCAGCATCTTCTCTTCTTCGTTAAGCAGCAGGTCTGGCATATGTGCCTCCCTATCGTATCTCCGCGTACTTTGCGCGCACTGCGGTTAAAACGTCCTCGATTACTGGCGATTCACCGCTCGCGCCAGTAGTCCCACACCCGCTGGACCTCCCGCCGCCAGAAGGCCCGGGGGTCAGCGCCGTCGTAGAGACCCACACGCTGGGCCAGGCCAAAGAAGCCCGCCCCCGGCAGCTTCTTGCCCTTCATCACCACCACCGCCGAGAGCAGGGGCCGGCCCGCCGCGTGCTCCGCGGTGCTGATCTCTTTCAGCAGCTCCGCCACCCGCAAGCGGCCCGCAGGGTCGCCGATGCTCACGCCCAGCAGGGGCGCGACGCTAGAGTAGTGGGTGACGCCGCCGCTGCGGGCCGCGCGCTGGAGCTCGGCGTAGATGTCCGACGCCTCGGGAGTCAAGTTTACCCTCATGCCCGTGGCATTACAGCCCCGCCATGCCCTGCTGCTCGCCGAAGATGTTGCGCAACACCTGGCAGATCTCCCCCAGGGTGGCGCCGCGCTCCACGCACTCCAGGATGGCCGGCACGGTGTTGTCCTCGCCCTGGGCCGCCGCCGCCAGCCCGGCCAGCGCCGCCTTGACCTGGCGCCCGTCTCGCCGCTTCCTGAATTGTTGCAGCCGCTCCACCTGCTGCCGCGTGGCGCTGGCATCGACACGCAGCAGGTTGTCCCCGGGCGACGTCTCGGTGACGAACTGGTTCACTCCCACCACCACGCGCTGCCCGGAGTCCACCTCTCGCTGGTGCTGGTACGCCGCCTCGCCGATCTCCCGCACCTGGAAGCCCTGCTCAATGGCCGCCACCGCGCCGCCCAAATCGTCAATGCGCCGGATGTAGTCCAGGGCCGCTGTCTCCAGTTGACTGGTGAGGCTTTCTATATAGTAGGAACCGCCCAGGGGGTCTGCCACGTCGGCGACGCCGCTCTCGTGGGCCAGAATCTGCTGGGTGCGCAGGGAGAGCTGGGCCGACTCTTCCGTGGGCAGGGCCAGCGCCTCGTCGCGGGAGTTGACGTGCAGAGATTGGGTGCCCCCCAGCACGGCGGCCAGGGCCTGCACCGTGCAGCGGATGAGGTTGTTGTCGGGCTGCTGGGCGGTTAGCGTGACGCCGGCGGTCTGGGTGTGGAAGCGTAGCATCATGGAGCGGGGGTCTTTGGCGCCGAACCGCTCCTTCATGATCCTGGCCCAGATGCGCCGGGCGGCGCGGAACTTGGCCACCTCCTCAAAGAGGTTGTTCTGGGCCACGAAGAAGAAGGAGAGGCGCGGCGCGAAGTCGTCCACCTTCAGTCCCGCGTCCAGGGCCGCCTGAACGTAGGCGATGGCGTTGGCAAAGGTGAAGGCCAGCTCCTGGGCCGCGGTGGCGCCGGCCTCCCGCATGTGGTAGCCGCTGATGCTGATGGTGTTCCACCGAGGCGTGTGCTGGGCGCAGTACTTCAGCACGTCCACCACCAGGCGCATGGAGGGACGAGGCGGGTAGGCGTAGGTGCCCCGGGCGATGTACTCCTTGAGGATGTCGTTCTGCAGGGTGCCGCTAATCTGCTCCAGGCCAACCCCCTGCTGCCGGGCGGCGGCGATGTAGAAGCATAGCAGCACGGAGGCGGTGGCGTTGATGGTCATGGAGGTGCTGACCTGGTCCAGGGGGATGCCGTCCAGCAGCACCTGCATGTCCTCCAACGTGCAGACGGGCACGCCTACCTTGCCTACTTCGCCCTGCGCCTGGGGGTGGTCCGAGTCGTAGCCAATCTGGGTGGGCAGATCAAAGGCCACCGACAGGCCGGTCTGCCCCTGCTCCAGCAGGTACCGGTAGCGGCGGTTGGTCTCGGCGGCGGTGGCGTAGCCCGAGTACTGGCGCATGGTCCAGACGCGCCCCCGGTACATGTTGGGCTGCACGCCTCGGGTGTAGGGGAACTCGCCGGGGTAGCCCAAGTCGCGGCCGTAGTCCAGGTCCGGCGGGGCCGCATCTTCCGGGCCGTACACCGCGTCCAGCTCTAGCCCGCTGTCGGTGTGAAAACTCGCCTGCCGCTCCGGAACGCGGGACACGGCGGGGCGGAGGGTCTTGCTGCGCCACTCTTCCTTGCTGCCGGACATCCTCCACCTCCTTGCCTGCGCCTGGTTGCTCTTGAGACATTGTACGCCACCGGCGCGTCACAGTCCCACCGCCCCAGGCGGGACGACCATTCACCGCTGAGATCGCAAAGTTCGCGGAGAGATCAGATTTTTATCCGTTCTCTCCGCGATCTCTGCGTGCTCAGCGGTGAATTCGTGGTTCGTGGTCTCAGATTCCCGGCCCGCTTCCCGCGTCCAGCCAGAGCTGGTACACCGTTCTGCGGGGCAGGCCGGTTGCCTGGGACACCTTGGCCACCGCCTCTCGCGCCCGCGCCCCGGATTGCCGCAGGCGGGCCAGCTCCTGCCGCGCGGCCTCCAGGTCCGGCGGGGCGGCTGCGGCAAGAGACTCCACTCCAGCGCCAGCCACCACCAGGGTGAACTCGCCCCGAGGCTGGGCAAAGTGCGGGATGGCCGCCGAGATACTCCCCCGAAACACCTCTTCGTGCAGCTTGGTCATCTCCCGGCAAGCGGCCATCTGCCGGTCGCCCAGGGCGACCAGCAGGTCCACCAGGGTGTCCGGCACGCGGTGGGGCGCCTCAAAGATGACCAGGGTGGCGGGAGACGCGGCCACCGACGCCAGGTGGGCACGGCGCTCTTTGCCCCGCCGGGGCAGGAAGCCCAGGAACAAGAAGGCATCCCCAGACAGGCCGGAAGCGGCGATGGCGGCGGTCACTGCCGATACTCCGGGGATTACCTCCACCCGAAACCCGGCGGCGGCGGCGGCGGCTACCAGCTCGCTACCGGGATCGCTGATGCCCGGCATGCCGGCGTCGGTGGCCAGCGCCACGTCGCCCGACTCCAACGCCGCCAGCAGCACGGGCAGCTTGCTTTGCCAGTTGTGGCGGTGGTAGCTGGTCAAGGGCGCGTGCAGGCCCAGGTGGCTCAACAGCTTTCGGGTGACGCGGGTGTCCTCCGCGGCGATGAGGGACACCTGGCCCAGCACGCGGGCCGCGCGCCGGGTCAAATCCTCCAGGTTGCCGATGGGCGTGCCGATAATGTAGAGGGTCGGCATGGAGTAAGTATAATGGAGCGGATACAACTCGGGGGACGTTCTTAGGAACCTCTTCCTCCTGTTCTTGTGGAGGGCAGAGCCAAATGGCAGAACCATCTGTGTTGACGCCCAGCGATATGTTTCTTCTCAAGGCGATGATCACCGGCCGCAAAGAATGGACCGGTGTCGTCCGCGTGGTGGTGAGAGACCCGCGCAGTAAGGTGATTGAACGAGCTTTAGCTGAGGTATTCTTGGCCAATGAGGAAGTTGGTGTCCTGCGCCTAGCTCCTGTTCAACAAAAGGCTTACATGGGCCTTGTGACAAGTGAGGTGGGCCCCAAAATCTGTACAGGTGGCTAAGAGAGAGTCCCGCTCCTAAAATGAGGCAAACGAAGGAGCAGGACCATGAAGCAAACACGGAAGAAGGACAGCCCAGCCTTCAAGGCCAGGGTAACCTTGGCCGCGCTCCAGGGGGAGCACACCATCGTCGAACTGGCC
>SHYG01000013.1 GCA_009692925.1 Dehalococcoidia bacterium | reverse complement strand
CCTGGGCAGGTGTTCCAAGAGGGGAGCACGGAGAGGGGTTACTGGAACACCCAGCAGCATTATCATACGTGACAGGGACACGGGACTTTCGCGCGGTAGACTCTCTTATTTTGGCCTCATCGCTGTCCTGACGATGGGGACCACCTCAGTTAGCAATACTCATAGACTACCGACTATCAACCTGCAAAGGCCACTTTGGGCGCAGGCCGGTTGATAGGGGGATTCCGGCTAATTTATGAAAAAGAAACTTGTGCTTGGTGTTCTAGCGGTAAGTCTGATTCTGGCTGGGATAATGTTCATGAGCCAGGACCCGTATTACCAATCTCATGTGGGTGCTGAGTTATTGCCGCCAATCCTGGCAGCCGTTGCGTTCGCTGGCGTAGGGGCGACCATCTGGGAACTCATTGATGAGATTAGGGGCAACCGGGTGCAGTGATACAGGGGTCGAAGACGTCGGGCGCGAGTCTGGATTCCAGGGCAACTCTGGATATGGTCAGTCTGGGCATCTGCCCACCTGGGATAGGCGACCTTGTTTGTTGGTAAGGGACACTAAGGTATGACGTATCTCTTGCCGGGCGGCATTCCAGAGAATGACGAATGGCCAGATGACTGCATCTGGCGGCATGAAAACCGGCCCCTGAATTTTTCTTGGGTCGATGCCGATGTTGCCGGCTGCGAATGTCCAAAACTTGACAAGGATTTTCGATTTCTGAAAGAGCAGGGGATCTCGGCGCTTGTAGGCATATGGGAGCAAGGAATATCGTCAGGGCCAAATAAAAGCAAGGTGCGGAAGAACGGAATAGACCCTTTTCTCCGTATACCGATAGGAGACTGGCGTGCGCCATCACTCTGCCAGTTGACCAAAATTCTTGAGTTCATTGACAGGGAGATTCGTGGAGGCCATAAGGTAGCAGTAGCCTGTGGTCATGGAGAAGGGCGAACAGGGACCGTTTTGACCTGCTACTTTGTGAGGCAAGGAATGACACCCTTTGAGGCCCTCCGCACCATGTGCCGAAAACAACGGATCCCTTACGAGAACCGTGAACAACGTGACTGGATTATTTCGTACCGTCCGGACAATGGCATACTGAACGACGGGTAAGTACGCCCCCTCACCTTCCCATCCGCACCGTCCAATCCAATGCGGGAATGACTCGTTGATGCACGCCTGTACGTGCTATACAGGGATAATTGCCTTTCAATGCTGACCCAGACTAATATTGCGAATGCCCAATCTCATTGATATAACCTTCGACTTCAGAAGGGGAGCACGGAGAGGGGTTTACTGGAACACCCAGCAGCATTATCATACGTGACAGGGACACGGGACTTTCGCGCGGTAGACTCTCTTATTTTGGCCTCATCGCTGTCCTGACGATGGGGACCACCTCAGAGTCCTGGCTCGTACCGTAAACATACCCCGCTCCTTAAGTGGCAATGACCGTAACTAGATTCGCTCCCTATGGAACGTGTTCACGATACTACCACATCGGCTGAGTAGTAGGGTGCCAACATAGCGCCAAGAAGCACATCCTTCCAGCCTGCGTCCATTTGCGGCATCCAGCCGCCTTGCGCCTCGGCGGGCCGTTCCGATTTTGGCAGGCAATCCCTATGTCGGGAGGCACTGCGACGGGGGTATTGGCAGCGGGGTAACGGGAGATTGGCTGCTTCCCTGGCGGCTCATTTGGCGGTATAGTACGGGCTGTCGGCGAAAAGCATTCAACTGGTCAACGAATTAGAAGTAATTGTAAGGCCGCGGGCCAGGGGTCAGTGATCGTTCACTTCACTCAGTTACTCAACTCAAGCGTCTATAGCAGCGACTCACACCAGGGGATTGGAGGTATAGCATGGCCGGTGATACAGTGCGCGTGGGCAATGTGGAGATTACCTCCTTATCTGACGGCTATCTGGAGTTCGACGCATGCAACTTCTTCCCTTCAATTAGCGCCGAGCAGTGGCAGCCTTACCAAGTCCATCTGACTGCGGAGCACAAGGTCCGCTTCAACCTAGCCTCGTACCTGGTGCGTTCCGATGGCCGCACGATTCTGGTGGATACCGGGCTTGGGCCGCCGCCGCCGGATGCTCCCGCCAGTCCCTGGGGCGAGTTGCTGGTCTCCCTGCGGTCCCACGGGGTCCAGCCCCAAGACATTGATATGGTGGTGATGACCCACCTGCACCGGGACCACGTGGGCTGGAACCTCCAGCGCAACGGAGCGGCGTATGTGCCCACTTTTCCCAAGGCTCGCTATTGGGCCAGCCGCAAAGACTACGAGGCCAGCCGCCGTGTTGAAGTGAGGGAGCGGTTTCCCAACGCGCCTTCCTGCGTCTGGCCCTTGCAAGAGTTGGGGTTGCTGGAGCTGATGGAAGGGGAGCACATCCTGACCCGCGAACTGACCACCCTGCCCACGCCGGGCCACACTCCGGGGCACATGAGCATCATGATCACCTCCCAGGGGCAGCGTGGTCTGATTCTGGGGGATGCCGCCCACAATCCGGCGCAGGTGCAGGAAACCGAGTGGGTCTCCCGCGCGGACATGGATTCCCACCAGGCCGGCGTCACCCGGCGCCAGCTTATGGAGCGGCTGGCCAGGGAGCGGACTCTGGTGGCTGCGGGCCACTTTCCCGCTCCCGGTTTTGGCCGCGTGATGACCGCGCAGGGCCGGCGCTACTGGCAGGGCTTGCCGGGTTAGTCCCATGTGCCAATGGTTTTCGTGTCTGATCCGGAGAATTAACACCTAATATTAAGAGGAGGCGAGTATGGCATCGGACAAGATTCGTCTGGGGATCATCGGCGCCAACGTACACCGCGGCTGGGCGCCCCGGTCTCACCTGCCCGCCATCGTCGCGAGCCCGGAGTACGAGCTGACCGCGGTATGCACCACCCGGCAGGAAACCGCCGACGAGGCAGCCCGGCAGTTTGGCGCGCGCCTGGCCTTTGACTCCTACCAGAAGCTGCTGGCCTGTCCGGAGGTTGATGCGGTAGCCGTGGTGCTGCGGGTGCCCAGCCACTATCAGATAACCAAGGACGCCATCAACGCCGGCAAGCATGTGTACACCGAATGGCCCCTGGGCGCGACCCTGGCGGAGGCGCGGGAGCTGGCGGACCTGGCCCGCGCCAAGGGCGTCCGCACCGCCGTGGGGCTGCAGGCCCGGGTGTCGCCTTCCATCATGTACATGAAGGAGCTGGTGGAGAGCGGCTACGTGGGCGAGGTGATGTCCTGCCACGTGAGTCTGTCGCGCGGCGGCCTGCTGGAGCGCACCTCGGACCGCACCTGGCAACGGGATGACGCCCTGGGGGCCAACACCCTGACTATAGCCTGCGGGCACACTATTGACGCCCTCCGCTATGTGGTGGGGGACTTCAGCCACGTGACGTCGGTGGTTTCCACCCAGGCTCGACAGTGGCTGGAGACCGATACCCAGCGGATGGTGGACGTCACCTCTCCCGACAACGTCCTGGTCAGCGGGCGCCTGGCCAACGGAGCGGTGGCGTCCGTGCACATCGCCAGCGTTCCCTGGCTGGGCAGCGGCTACCGCATGGAGATTTATGGCCGGGAAGGAACATTGGTGGCTACCTCCGAGGACTCGCCCCAGATCCAGGAGGTGCAGCTTCAGGGCGCCAAGGCCCGCGACAAGCGCCTGCAGGACCTGCCCGCGCCCGAGCGCCACGTTTACGTGCTTGAGGGGATGCCCAGCGGATCGCCGTACAACGTGGGGCAGATGTACTACCAGTTCGCCCAATCGATTCGCACCGGTTCCGATGGCCCGCCGGACTTTGACACTGCGGTGGGCCTGCACCGCTTCCTGGACGCCATCCGGGAGTCCTCCGACCAGGGCAGTGAGGTGGCAGTTCCGTAGCGGGCAGTGAAGTGAGCTAGTTAAACTTCGCCGCCGCGGCCCTGGTCACCTTGGCGACGGCGATGCGCAGGTCCGCCAGGCTGAGGGGCTTGCTGAGAATCAGGTCGACGCCCGGCAGGTCTTGCCCGGTGATCAGCATCATGTCGCCAAAGCCGGACACCATGATGATTGGCGTGCCGGGGGACAACTGTTTCATGGCGGAGGCCATCTGGTCTCCGCTTATCTCACGCATGGCTAGGTCGGTTACCACTAGGTCAAACTTGCCCGCCTTAAACTTCCGCAGGCCCTCCCGGCGGTTGGCAGCAACCTCCGCGGTGTGCCCGTCGGCGTTGAAGTACTTGGTCATCAGGTCGCGCTCCAGCTCCTCATCCTCCACCACCAGGACGTGCAGCGGGTGGTCGTAAGTTACCGGCGCCTGGGCGCTGGGGATGGGCGCAGGCGCCGGAGCGACTGCCGCGGGCAGGGTGATGGTGAAGGTGGTGCCCTGGCCCCAGACGCTCTGAATGTCCAGGGTGCCTTTATGCCGCTCCACAATGCCAAAGACCATGGACAGCCCCAGGCCGGTGCCCTTTTCGCCCTTAGTTGTGAAGAAGGGCTCCAAACAGCGCTGGCGTACCTCCTCGGTCATGCCGGCGCCGTTGTCCGAGATTTCCAGCACCACGCTTTTCGCGGGCGGGTCCGCGGCCTGGTCCGCAGTCCGGGGAACGCCGCCGGCTTCCGGCGCAGGTAAAGTGGAAGCGCGGGTGGTGCGCTGGTGGGTCCGCAGCACGATAGAACCGTCCGTGGCCGGCTGGCCCTCGCCGGATTGAGTGGCGGCCCTTTGCATAATGGCATCCACGGCATTGAAGATCAGGTTAGTCAGCACCTCCCGCAAGTCCCCCTCGTTGCCTGCCACCGGCGCGACAAGTTCTACGGCGGCGGCAACGTCGATCATTACGCCGTTGGCCAGGGCCTGGTCCTTCCATCTGGGTTGGGTGAGCGCAATGCTCTGTTTCACCAGCTCGTTGACGCTGACGGGTTGGAACAGGTCGCTCTCCTCCCGATTCCGGTAAAACTCCCTCAAGCGGGCAACCACCTGGGTGGCGTCCTTGGCTCCAGTGTTAATGATGCGCAAATAGGCCAGGACCTTCTCCTTGTCATCCAAGTCGCCGGGACGGGTAAGGAGCAGCTCGCTGAATCCCAGAATAGTCGCCAAGGCGTTGTTAAAGTCGTGGGCAATTCCGCTGGCCATCTGCCCCAGGGCGCGCAAACGCTCCTGCTGCACCAAATGCCCCTGGGTGGTTTTCAGCTTGGCCAGAGTTTCCTCCAAGCGCAGGTTGGCCTCCCGCAGCTCCTCCGCTATCTCCTTCCGCTCGCTGATCTCCTTGTCCAGCTTCGCCACGGCGGCATCCCGTTCCCTCACCCGCTGCCGAAGCGAGTTGATGCTGACTTGCAGCCGGTCCGTCATGGTGTTAAAGGCCGAGGCCAGGGTGCCCAACTCGTCTCTGGTGGTCACGGAGGCGCGTTGGGTGAGGTCGCCGGAGCTGATGGCCAGAGAAAGAGTGGCCAGGCTCCGCACGGGACGCACTAGATGGCGTATTGCCAGGGATGCCATGACCAGGGCGGCCATGAGGGCCGCCACCAGAATGGCGCCGATGACCAGCACTTCGCGAAGAGTGGGGGCAAGGGCCTGCCAAAGCGGTTGCTCTACCACCACTTGCAGTCCAGGGCCTAGGGTGGGCACTGGCTGGATTGCCAGCAGCGCGCGTTTGCCCTCTAGCCCAGGGTGCCGGCCGCTGCCTGCCGGCATGGCAAACTGGGTGGGTCGCTGGATTACCGATGTATCGCGGTGCGCCACCACCCAACCAGATTGGTCTACGATGAAAGCCGACCCACTCTCTCCAACTCTAACTTCGGCGATGGAGTCCCAGAGCTTCACTAGACGCAGATTGCCCGCCAGCACGCCGGAGAAGCCTCCGGAGCGGGGGTCCAGAATGGGGACTGCCACGGCAACCATCGGCTCGCCGGTCACCGGGTCGTGCCGCACCGGCCCAACATAGGTAGTGCCTGAGACGGCGGGCCCGGCAAACTCGGGGGCTTCTAACCGCCGGCGCAGCTCGCCGGCATCTACCGCTCGGTCCCGCGAAGCCCGCACCACTTCCCAACCGGCCTTGTCTAACTGGCTGACTTCCTGAAAAAGGGCGTCACGGGACACCAGGCGCAATAACTCTTGCTGGCGTTGCTCGGTGGCCCATTCGTTGATGAGGATGTTTTGAGTGAAGCCGATAAGCTGGGTTTCCCCCGCAGCAATGAAATCCGCGGTCTGCATGGCCACTTTTTGGGCAAGCTCCTGTTGCAGGGCCAAGGCTTGCCCCTTCTGGAGGCTGTAGCTGTACCACGTCAGCGCTACTCCGGCCACCAGCAGCGGAGCGACCGCTAGGCCTAGAAACGCGACGATGAATCGAGAGCGAATGCTGGTGTGGGCGCGCATTATATCCCTGGGTTACCCCTGCCCTCTATCCCGGCTGCAGAATTATTCAGCGGGCCTGGAGGAGCACTCCCTAGGAGCACGATTGCTTGACTCGGGCCAGTCTATTTAACTGGGCGCAAAAGTTCAAGTCAATCCACCAGCCCGCCCGTTGGCATGTCGATCCCAACCAGCCGCCGGCTTAGGCGGCACATGTGGAAGCTAACCCGTCTTCCGGCCAGGTCGCAAAGGCCTCTCCGGCCATTTAATCATCAACTATAATGAGTCCTGGCCTAGCGCATAGGTAAGGGTGTTTGCCCTTGTACCGGCGGTGGGCAGGCACCAAGTTTCCGGTGGGAGTTCTTCCCTCGAAGAACGTTTCGGGCCGGCAGCGTGGCTCAGGGCCAGCCAAAATCCGCCGAGGCCGCGGCGCAACCGCCAAGTCGATACCCTACAAATCCCCTTGACACCCTCCAGGTCTTGTGATAATTTTCACTGACCCAAGTGGGCCAACCTTCCGGTGTGGACTGAGTGGCGGATTTTCCGGGATGTTTGACGACCCTACAGCGTTAACCAGCGCCAACTGGCAAGACATCCACAACTGGCTCACCTTTTTTTGGATTTATTTTCCTCTCATCATCACCGCTGCCTTCTGTGCTCTCACTGCCCACGCGTTTATTCCATCACTGATCTCCACTGGGCATCTGCCCCAGTCTGCCGGACGCTTCCGCAAGCCCCTGACAATATTCGGGCTGCTGGTGTTGGTGGTGGCTGCGGTGCTGTTCGTCATGGTGGTCAAGCTGACCATACGCGTGGAAAACGTCTGGAACCGGTTTTTGATTTGAGCACCGCAGCGCGAAAGCTTCGGTGTGGCCGAGTTGGTTCCGCTGGTTCCGTTCGTTCTCGGATCGCTGAGACCTGGGCTAAGGAACCTTTCCGGCGCGGAAACCAAGCGAGATAAGTAAGAAATTAATGCTGCCTAAAGGAAAAATACTGCCCCTGGCGCTGGTAGGAGCGGGAATCACCGCCATCGTGATTTTCGTTTCGGCGGTAGTAGTCATATCCTGGTTCTCCAACCCGCCCTTTGGCCTGGGTAACGCCCCGCCGCAGCCCATCGCCTTCCCCCATACGGTGCACGCGGGGCCGGTGGCGCAGGGCGGCATGGGCATCCAGTGCGAGTTCTGCCACCGCAACGTGACCAAGGGCGCCGCCGCCACCGTCCCGGCGGTGGAGCAGTGTCTCTTCTGCCACAAGACGGCCACCGGCGGCGCTGGCACTCCCCAAGCGGCAGAGATTGCCAAGATTCAGAGCAGCTTTGATGCGAACACTCCCATTGACTGGGAGCGCGTTCACCGGCTGCCGGACCACGTACGATTTGTCCATGAGGCCCACGTGCGCTTCTTTACCCAGGGGACCACGCTGGAGACCCAGCTCCCGGTGGGGGAGGTCTGCTCCAAGTGTCATGGCGACGTGGCCTCCATGACGGAGGTCCAGCCCAAGCAGGGCCAATCTTTGAAGATGGGAACCTGCCTGGACTGCCACCGGCAGAACAGCGTGCCCACCGACTGCACCATTTGCCACCAATAATGGGAACCCGGCAATGACAGGGGACTTGGTAACCACTCTATGAACCTGACACGACGCAACTTCTTGACTTGGGCGGGAATCTCCGCGGCGGGCGCGGTGTCCTGCAACATCCCATTTCCGGAAGCGGAGTTGAAGATCCAGAGTCCCGTGCGCCTGCCTGAAGACTTGGTCAAGGGGCAGGACAACTGGTACGCCACCCTGTGCCGCCAGTGTCCCGCCGCGGAGGGCGTGCTGGTTCGCGTGATGGAGGGCCGTGCCAAGAAGGTGCAGGGCAACCCCAAGTATCCCGTCAACCTGGGCAAGCAGAGCGCCCGCTGCGATGCCGGACTGCAAGCTCTGTACCACCCGGACCGCCTTGCGGGGCCCATGAGCCGCACCGGGGCCAAGGGTTCCGGCCAGTACAAGGCGGTGTCCTGGGACGAGGCGCTGAATATCCTGAACAGCCAACTGTCGGAGCGGGGACAGGGCTTGGCGCTCATCACCGAGCCGCTGCGCGCCCACCTGAGCGTCATCGCCGGCCGGTTCGCCACCGCCTTCGGTGGTCGGCAACTGGGCTTCCAGACCTTGGACGACACCTCTTATCGAGGCGCGGTCAAGACCGTGTTCGGCCAGGACGTGCTGCCCGGTTTTGACCTGGCTCACGCCGACTACCTCCTCTCCTTTGGCGCGGACTTCCTGTCCACCTGGGGGTCGCCCACCCAATTCTCTCAGGCCTACGGCGAGTTCCGCCAGGGCGCGGGCCGTGTCCGGCGGGGCACTCACGTGCAGGTGGAGCCGCGGTTCTCCATGACCGCCGCCAACGCCGACCGCTGGCTGCCCATTACGCCCGGCTGGGAAGGCCATCTGGCCATGAGCCTGGCCTACGTGATCATTGACGAGAAGCTCCAGGCCCCCGGCGTGGATGTGGGCAACCTCACCGGAGGCAGGGGCATCGCCGCCCTGGAAGCCTTCCGGCCCGAAACCGTGGCCCCGCGCATTGGTCTGCCCCAGGGTCTGCTGGATGGACACTCCGCCGCCGACTTCATCCGGGAGCTGGCGCGGGACTTTGCCTCCCACCGGCCCAGTTTGGCCATCGGCGGCGACAGCGCCGGCGCCCACAGCAACGGGCAGTTCAACCTGGAAGCCATTTACGCCCTGAACTATTTGGTGGGCAGCGTGGGCGCCCCCGGCGGGGTAGTCTTCAACGCTGCAAGCCCGCTGCCGGACTTGCCGGCGGCAGCCAAGGTTGGGTCGCTGGCCGACTGGGCGGGGGTTGCGGAAGACATTAGGTCTGGCAAAACCAAGCTGTTGCTGGTGCACCAGGCCGACCCAGTGCACGGGCTGCCTAAATCAATGGGCTTTCGCGATGCTCTGGCAGGGGACAACCTGTTCACCGTCAGCTTCTCCTCCTTCATGGACGAGACCACCGCCCTGGCCGACCTGATTCTGCCCGACCGAGTCTACCTGGAGGACTGGGGCAGCGACATCCCCGAGCCGGGCCCAGGGTATCCGGTGCTGGGGTTCCAGCAGCCGGTGGTGAACCCCCTCAGCGACTACAACCCGCGCAGCTTTGCCGATATTCTTCTGGCTTCCGCCCAGGGTAAGGCGGGAAACCTCCCGTGGCCCAAGCTGCGGGACTTCCTGCGTGAAAGCTCCGATGCCCTGTTTGCGCTGAAGCGCGGCTCCATCCAGGCGGCCGACTCCGGCGAGTTCTGGACCAAGTTGCTCCAGCAAGGCGGCTGGTGGGATGACAAGGCAACCAACCCTCGCCCAGGGGCAGCACCCCGAGACCTGCTGACGGGAATTGCCGCCCGCGCCGTGCCGCCCGCATACTCGGGCCTGGCGGATGGCGAGTTCCACTTGCTGCCCTTTGCCCACAACACCCTTCTGGATGGAGGCAACGCCCACCTGCCCTGGTTGCAGGGCGCGCCGGACCCCGTCACCACCATCACCTGGCAGACCTGGGTGGAGGTTAACGACCGCAAAGTGAAGGAGCTGAAGTGGCGGGAGGGCGATGTGATCAAAGTTGAGTCGGCGGCGGGGTTCATCCTGGCCCCGGTCTACCCAAACCCGGCTTTGCCGCCCAACGTGGTGGCAATACCCCTGGGCCAGGGACGCCGGTCAGGGGGCGAGTACGCCGCGGGGCGCGCCGCGCCGGAGAGCGCCAACGTCATGGACCTGCTGGAGGACCGCCGGGTGGCGGTCTCGGGCGCCTTGGCCTGGGCGGGCGCGCGCGTGCGGCTGACGCCCACCGGCGAGTCGATTAGAATATCCAAGTTCGAGGGGTCGTCACCGGCGCGAGAGATCGGCCTGACGCCTTCCGAAGACATCTTCAAGACAGTGGAATCCAACGGAGCAGCGGGCGCGGCCCACTGACCGGGCGGGATGACGGGGATAACGAATGGCAACTGAACGCGTGAACCATAAGTGGGGCATGGTGATCGACCTGGACCGGTGTACCGGTTGCCAGGCCTGTGTGGTGGCCTGCCACGCCGAGAACAACGTGCCCATCAACACCCAAGACCGCTTCCTGCAGCACCGCGCCTACGAGTGGATTCGCATTGAGCGGTACTGGGAGGGGGAGTTCCCCAACGTCAAGGCCCGGTTCCTGCCGGTGCTGTGCCAGCACTGTGAGAACGCTCCCTGCGAGCCGGTGTGCCCCGTATATGCCACCTACCATAACGACCAGGGGCTGAACGTCCAGATTTACAACCGGTGCGTGGGCACCCGGTACTGCATCAACAACTGCCCCTACCAGGTGCGCTTCTTCAACTGGTGGGAGCCCCAGTGGCCCGCCACTCTGCGCAACCAGCTCAACCCCGACGTCACGGTGCGCAGTCGGGGCATCATGGAGAAGTGCACCTTCTGCATTCAGCGGCTGCGGCGCGGCGAGCTGACGGTGGAGCGGCAAGAGGGCGGCCGCCTGGACGACAAGACGATGCAGGAACGCAACTTTGGGCCTGCCTGCGTGTCGGCTTGCCCCACCAACGCGCTGATGTTTGGCGACCAGCGCGACCCCAAGAGCGCCATCAGCCCCTACTTCGCCGACGCCAATGAGCATGTCCACGAAGAGGACCGCAAGACACGGGCGTACCGTCTGCTGGAGGAGATGAACACCAAGCCCAACGTAATCTACCTCAAGAAGGTGGACCAGTACCCATTGAAGTTGAAGCAGGGCGAGCAGAATGGCTGAACACGCACACCATCATCAACCCTATCCCGATGACATGTGGGTGTTCCCCCGCCGGGAGACCGCGGCCCAAGACCTGGTCAGCCGCACTATCGCGCCCATCAGCCGCTACCGCATTGCCCTGATCATTACCGGAGTGCTGCTGGCGCTGGGCGTTGTCGGGTTCATCGCCCGCGCCGCCACCGACGGCTTTGACGACCATGCGCCCTGGGGCTACTACATGGCGGTATTCTCCTTCTTGTTCATGATTACCGGCGCGGCGCCTCTGGTGGCAGTAGGGTTCCGGTTCACCAAGAGCCACTGGCGGCGGCCCCTGTCCCGTATATCGGAGCTGTTCGCCGTTCTGGGAGTGCTCAACGTCTTGATGTTCATCCCCCTGCTGATGGTGCTGCCCCCGCTGAAAAATCCCGAAGTGGTGGGGCATCAGCTGGAGATACGCCGCAGCATCTGGTTCGGCGGGCCCATAGGTTCGCCCTACTGGTGGGACATGCTGGGCGTGGTGGGCCTGGCGGTGCTGGGGATGGCGATTCTGTGGCTTTCGGCCATGCCCGACCTGGCGGGGGCCAAGCTCACCGCCACCGGGTTCCGGCGCAAGCTGTATGGCCTGCTGGCGGGCCGCTGGTACGGCTCCAAACGCCAGTGGAACATCCAGAAGGCCGGGCTGGCAATGCTGGGCGCCTTCTACTTTATGTTCCTCCTCTTCGTCCAGTTCATCGTCGCCTCCGAGTTCGGCATGGCGCTGGTGCCGGGGTGGAAGGACTCGATTTTTCCGCCGCTGTACACCATCGTCAGCTTCCAGTCCTCCCTGGCTACTATCCTGCTGGTGCTGTTCATCCTGCGCAAGTGGGGCGGCTACGAGCAATACATCGGCGTGTCCCCCTTCTGGTCCGCCAGCAAGATCCTCTTCGCGCTGACCATGCTGTGGACTTACCATCTGTGGGCCTTCTTCATCACATTCTGGTACGGACGCTTGCAGGTGGAGCAGAACATTCTCAAGTACTTCCTGTTTGAGTCCTACGGCTGGGTGTTCTTCGTTAACGTCGTCTTCAGCTTCTTCACCCCATTCTTCATCTTGCTGTGGAATCCAGTCCGCAAAAAGGCCTGGGGGGCGCCCCTGGCAGCCTGCTTTATCCTGGTGGGCACGCTGGCCTTTAACATCCGGATCTTTGTCGGAGCATTTAACGCCGGCCACACCTTTGACCACTTTCTGGAGACCGTGCCGCCTCCGGCCTGGCCGGACCTGTGGGACATCTTCATGGTGGGGGGCTTTATCGGCGGGGCGGTGTTTATCTACCTGCTGGCCGCACGGGTCTTCCCCATCCTGTCGGTGTGGGAGATCAAAGAGGGCGCCCTCTATCAGAAAATGGAGAACTTCATGCACGGCCGCTACATGGTGCTGGCCAAGCCGGAGTAGATGCCTGATATGGTAGCTGAAATGACAAAAAATACTGGCAGCCGGCGCGGAACCACAGGAGCCTAGATGCAGGAAGGCCGAGCTTTAACCCCTACACAGATCAACCGGGACCTGCTGCGGCCCATTTTGGAGCAGCCCAAGTGGTTCTGGCCGGCGGTGTTTGTACTGTCGCTGATCGTGTTGGTGGGAGTCAGCGTCGCGGGGTACATGATTAACCGGGGCCTTGGCGTCACCGGGCTTAACCGCCCCGTGGCCTGGGCCTTCATGATTACCAACTTCGTGTTCTGGATCGGCATCAGCCACGCGGGGGTGATGCTGTCCGCCATCCTGCGCTTGGCCAAGGCGGAGTGGCGGCGTCCCGCGACCCGCGCGGCGGAAGTGCTCACCATCTTCGCCCTGAGCACCGCTTTGACCATGCCCATCATGCACACCGGGCGTCCCTGGCGGGCAATTTACTGGCTCTTCCCCTACGACTTTGCCCGGGGCGTTTGGCCCAGCGTGCGGTCGCCGCTGGTCTGGGACCCCAGCGCCATCATGACCTACCTCACCTCCAGCACGCTGTTTGTGCTCATCGCCCTGGTCCCGGACATCGCGGTGCTGCGCGACCACACCACAGGGGTGGCCCACCGCATCTACTCGCTACTCAGCCTGGGCTGGCAGGGCAACGCCCGACAGTGGAAGTTCCAGGTGGTTGCAGGCGTCCTGCTCTCGGCCCTGATTCTGCCGGTGTTCGTTTCGGTGCATAGCATCGTGTCCTGGGACTTCGGAATGTCGGTGACGGTGAAGGCCTGGCACTCAACCACCTTTGCCCCCTACTTCGTCATCGGCGCGGTGCATTCCGGCGTGTCGGCGGTGGTGTTTGTGATGATCATCCTGCGGCAGATTTACGGCTGGCAGGATTACATCCGCAAGGAGCACATCGACGCCCTGGGGCGGCTGCTCATTGTGGTGGCCACGGCGTGGTTCTACTTCCTGTGCATGGAGATTATCTTCGGGATTTATGGCCGCGAGGCGGACGAGCTGGCCATGCGGGAGATGCAGTTCCTGCAATACCCGTGGAACGTGTTGATGATCATCTTTGCCGGCATAACCTACTTCCTGCCGGTGGCTCTGTGGCTGCCCCGCACCTTCCGGCGCAATCTGTGGATTATGTCCTTTGCCTGTATTTCGGTGAACGTGGGCATGTGGCTGGAGCGGTACCTGATCATTGTGCCGGGGCTGGCCCGCAAGCAGGTGTTCACCTTCACCTGGCAGACCTACATGCCTTCCTGGGTGGAGCTGACCCTGGTGCTCTCCACCTTCGGGCTGGTATCGCTGCTGCTGCTGCTGTTCAGCCGGGTGTTCCCGCTGATACCCCTTTACGATATTAAAGAAGGAGAATTCTTGAGGACCTCGGTCCAGGTGGGCCGGCGCACCGTGCCGGCCACCATCCGTGAAGACTAGGGACCGAGACACCGGGAGAGGGCATCAACTATGCCAAAACTGCCAGTTCTAGGATTGTTCCAGGACGCCAACAACGCCGCCGATGCCGGTGACGCGTTGCGCCAGGCGGGCATCTCCGACAAGGACTACGACTTCCTGACCGACGCTCCCTACCCTGAGGGGGCCTTCGGAGAGCGCGTGGAGCACCACCGGCTGTACATCTTTCCGTTCATTGGCGCGGTGTTGGGGCTCACGTCCGGCGTGCTGCTGACCTCTATGACACAGATGGCTTACCCCCTGGTGCAGGGCGGCAAGCCCATCTTGTCGCTGCCGCCCATGGCGATAATCTGCTACGAAGGCACCATGCTGGGAGCCATTCTGTTCACCATCCTGGGCATCATGTTTGAGTCGCGGCTGCCCTCTCCCAAGCTGGGCCTTTACGACACCCGCATCACCGACGGGTACATTGGCGTTCTGGTGCAGTGCGACGAGGCCCAGCTTGGCCGGGTGTCGGGCATCCTGACCCAAGCCGGCGCGGTGGACGTGAAGCGGCAGGCTGCGGCGGCGGCAACCGCATGAGCAAGCACTGGGCGCTGCGGTCGGTGCTTAGGATTCTAAGCCGCGGTATGGGCTTCAAGGCTGTCCTGGGGGGACTGTTGCTGGCGCTGGGCGTGCTGGCGATTGGGTGCTCTCAAGGAGCTTACCCGCTGGACTTCTTTTACGAGATGCACTATCACCAGTCCTACCGGTCCTACGAGCCGCCGCGCCTGTCGATTCCCGACACCGCCGTGCCGTGGTTCCCAGGGCAGAAGGCCACCTCCAACACCGGCGGGGATCATCTGTATCAAGTGAACTGCTCCATGTGCCACGGTGTCGCCGGCAAAGGCGACGGCCCGGTGTTGCAGATGCTGGTGACCAAGTACAGCTACAAGCCCGTGGTGCCGCCGGACCTGACCTCGGTTGGCGTAGTTGGCATGGGCGCCGCCGGCATCCGGGGTTTCATGGGCAGCGGCGTGCAGGTGATGCCCAACTTCTCCAAGCTGCTGTCTCCGGAAGAAACCCAAAGTATTGCCGATTACGTGGTTCGCTGCTTGCAGGGCTCTCCGCCCGCCCAGTGCCGCTGAACCGGGGTCGCCACGCCTTAACTGCCGAGTGTCAGTTGGGGTTCCCCATTCCGTCAAACTGGTACAATGGCTGGCGTGTTACCTTTCCGGCAGCATAGCTTCCTTTGTCGGGTTAAATCCCCCTCGCCCCCCTTTGCAAAGGGGGGCGAGGGGGGATTTCGTCACTCCATCGCCGCACTATCTTGCCTCCTGCTGCTGTCCCTGCTGGCGCTGGCGGCGGTGACGCAACGACCTGCCCAGGCGCAAACTCCCCACGACGAGGCTGAGGCTCAGGCCATTGACCGCATGCTGATGTGTCCCGTGTGTCCCGGCGAGACTATCGACCAATCCCAGGTGGAGCTGGCCCGCCAGATGCGCCTGCGCGTGCGCGAGATGCTGGCCCAGGGCGCCGGTCGCCAGCAGGTACTGGACTTTTTTGTGGCCCGCTATGGGGTGGAGATTTTGGCGGCGCCGCCAAAATCGGGTTTCAACCTGGTGGCCTGGATATTCCCGGCGCTGGCGGTGCCCCTGGCCCTGGCCGGCGGTCTGCTGGCACTGCGCGCCATGCGCCGTCGCCCGGCGGCGGAGCTGGCGCCGGTCCCCGGTCCTGACGTCGGGCTTGACCCCTTCCTGGCCAGGGTGGACCAGGAGCTGACCGTCGCCGCGCCTTCGGACGTGCCACGGACTGGAAGTTCCGCCGATGGCTGAAATGGGCGCCATTGCCCTGTGGATCTCCCTGGCCCTGTCCTCCTACGCGCTGTTAGGGTCGGTGCTGGGACAGGTGCGCCATTCGCCGCCCCTGGTGGAAAGCGCGCGCCGGGCCACGTTCCTGCTGCCCCTAGTCTTGTTGGTGGCCACCCTGAGCCTGGTGGGGGCCTTCATCAGCCGCGACTTCTCGGTGGCCTACGTAGCCCGGCACAGCAGTTTGGCGATGCCCAAGATTTACACCTGGGTCGCCTTTTACGCCGGCAACGAGGGCTCGCTGCTGTTCATCGCGATGGTGCTGGCCGCCATGGCGGCGCTGGCGCTGTGGCTGGCCCCGGCCAAGGTGCGGGACACCCTGCCCTGGACAACCGCGGCTCTGATGCTGGTGCTGACCTTCTTCCTGGCAGTGACGGCGGTGATGGCCAATCCCTTCGCCCAACTGCCTCTGGTGCCGCCCGATGGCGACGGCATCAACCCGCTGCTGACCCACGTGGGGATGTTCTTTCATCCCCCGGCGCTGATGACCGGGTTGGTGGCCATCGCCATACCCACATCCTTCGCCATCGGCTCCATGATCGGCGGCAAGACCCGCGACGAGTGGGCGGACGCGGGGCGTGTCTGGGGGCTGGTAGCCTGGGTGTTGCTCGCCTGTGGTCTGTTGCTGGGCTCCTGGTGGGCCTACACAATTCTAGGCTGGGGCGGGTTCTGGTTCTGGGACCCCGTGGAGAACGCTGCCCTCATGCCCTGGCTGGCGCTGACGGCCTTCATCCACTCCATCATGGTGCAGAAGCGGCGGAGCATGTTCCGCATGTGGAACATCGTGCTGATCAACGTAGCGTTCGGCCTGGCGCTGTACGGCATGTTCATGAACCGGGGCGGGCCCGTGCCTTCAGTGCATTCCTTCGGCGCATCTACTCTGGGCTGGGTCTTCCTGCTCTTCCTGGGCGTGGGCGTAGTCGTGCCCTTTGGCATCTTTTTCTGGCGCTTCCCGCTGCTGAAGAGCGACCGAAACCTGGACTCCATGCTGTCCCGGGAAGCCTCCTTTCTGATGAACAACCTGCTGCTCCTCAGCATCGCCTTCGTCACGCTGTGGGGCACCGTCTACCCGCTGATCTCGCGCCTGTTCAAGGGTCAGGAGATTACCGTGGCCCGGCCCTACTACGATCAGGTTAATGGCCCATTAATGCTAGCCCTGGTGTTTTTGATGGGGGTGGGCCCGCTGCTCCCCTGGCGGCGCGCCAGCCTGCGGGGTCTGCGGGAGCGACTGCTGCTGCCGGTGGCGGCTAGCGTGACGGTATTGGCGCTGCTGGCGGTCTTGGGAGTGCGGGAGGGTTACGCCCTGCTGGGCTTTGGGCTGTGCGCCCTGGTGGCGGCCAGCATCCTCCAGGAGTGCTGGAGGCCCACCCGAGTTCGGCGCCGAGCCACCGGAGAAGGCTACGCCACGGCGTTCTTGCGACTGGCCTGGTCTAATCGCCCCCGCTATGGCGGCTATTTGGTGCACCTGGCCGTAGTGATGATGGCCCTGGGTGTGCTGGGCGGCTCCTTCTTCCACCTGCAGCGGGACGTGCTGCTGGCTCCGGGTCAGAGCACGGAGCTGGGCAACTACCGGCTGCTGTACCTCAGCACCGAGGAAGTTCAGTACTCCGACCGCACCGAGTACGTATCCACGGTGGAGGTGTATCGCAACGACCGGCTGCTGGAGACGCTGCATCCCTGGAGGGTATCTTACCCCGCGGCAGGCATGGCATCCACCAGGGCGGCCATTCGCTCCACGCCGGTGGAAGATCTGTACGTGGTGCCCAGCGAAAACCAGGCCGGCGGCACGGTGGTAATGCGGATCCTGATTAACCCGCTGGTGTGGTGGATGTGGGTGGCGGGGCCGGTGGTGGTGATGGGCACTTTGGTGGCCTTGTGGCCCCAGCGGCAAGCCGTGCCGTCACGACAGCCATTGTCTGTTCCGCCCGCGGCTGCTTCGATAAACCCGGCGCGGCCTCGGGACGTGCGGGAAGCAGGCTGACGATGGAGTTTGTGGTGGGCGCCGCCCTAGCCATCTTCAGCGCCGTGGTGCTGGCCTACCCGTTTCTCACGGCCCGCAGCGGCGTCGAGAGCCATGCCCCGGTTCTGGACTCTCCGGTCCCGCCGCCGGAGCTGGCGTCGGTTTACCAGGCGATTCGAGATTTGACGTGGGAGCGCCAGGCGGGAGACCTGCCCGAAGACCTCTATCAGCAGCAGTTGGATGCCTATCGTCGCCAGGCTGCCCTCTTGCTGCGCGATGCGGCGGTGTATTCAGCGGTAGTGGGAGAGTCGGACGAGGCGCTGGAGCAGGAAGTGGCCACGGAGCTGGCGGCGCGTGGCGGGCAGACTCCCCAGTCTTCTCAGGACACTGTGGCATGAGGCACCGGCGGGCGTGGGCGACGTTTATGGGGGCGCTCCTGCTCCTGGCGATGGCCGATTTCAGGGGGGCCGCGGCTCAGGCCACGGTTACAGTCCAGGGGCAAGTGGTCAATGGCACCGCTGGGGCGGCGACGCCTGCGGGTGCAACCGTGGTTCTGCACTCCTTCATCGCCAACCGGGGGCTGGCCGCGACGCTCCAGGCTGTGACCGACGCCCAGGGCCGGTTCCAGTTCCCCGGCGTGGCGCTCCGCGACGGCGGCAGCTACGCCTTCGCGGTGGAGTACGCCGGCGTCACCTATACCTCGGTGCTGCCTTCCTCCGCCCTGGCATCTACAGTGCCACTTACGGTATACGAGGCGACCCAGGACCTGACTGCCGTGCGGGTGCAGCGGCAGGTCTGGTTCATCTCCGAGGTTAATGTCCGCGATCAGACCGTCGCCGCGGTGGAGTTCGTCCACCTGGTCAATAGCGGAGACCGGACTTTGCTGCCGGACCTGTCCACTCCGGGCCAGTTTAGCTTCCTGCGGTTCTCGCTGCCGCCCGGCACGACGGGCCTGGAGGTGGATTCAGACCTGCCGGGAGGCCAAGTAATCCCCATCGGCACTGGCTTCGCGGTCACCGCTCCGGTGTTTCCCGGCCCTCACGACCTGAACTTTGCCTACCGGTTTCCTTACCGTGGCCCCGGCATCTCCCACAACCAGCGCCTCCTCCAGGGCGCGGAGGTGTACCAGGTGCTGGTGCCCGAGCGCTTTCCCACGGTGCAGGTTTCCGGGCTGGAGCCTCAGCCGCTCTTGACGCTGGACGGCGCCGTGTACCGGGTGTGGGAGGGTCGCGGTTTTGCGCCCGGACAAGGGCCGGTGGTGTTGCTGTCCGGATTGCCGCAGCCCAGTCTGCTCACCCGCTTCAGCCGCGGGCTGGCTAGGCCGGGTTTCTGGGAGGCGTTCATTCCCGGCGCGCTGGCCGCGGCGCTGGCCCTGCTGCTGGTTTATGGATTGGTGCAAACGCCGCGCCGGAGCAGGCCCGCCGCCGCTTCAGCGGTAAGCTCCGGCATCCTTGAGGGGCGGGCGGAGCTGGTGCGGGCCATCGCGGCGCTGGACCGCCGGTTCCAGGAAGGGGCGTTGGACCAGTCGCAGTACCTGGCCGAGCGGCAACGCTTGAAGGCCCAGGCCCTGGGCGCGGGCGGGCCGGAAGCAGGCGCGCCGTGAGCCAGCGCACGCTGATACTGCTGGCGGTGGCGCTGCCCGTGGCGGCGCTGCTGGGCCTGCTGGCCTGGGCGTCCGTCCAGCAGAAGGGCGGGCCTGCCGGCGCGGGCATCAACCGCAAGTTCGGGGGGGTGCGCATCCAGCCTGGCCCGGCGCGGGATTTCTCCCTGACCCTCCTGGATGGCCGTACTCTAACCCTCACTGAGTTGCAGGGCAAGGTGGTGCTGCTGGACTTCTGGGCCTCCTGGTGCCCGCCCTGCCGGGAGGAGGCCGCCACCCTGGCGGAGGTGTACGGGGAGTATGCGGGACAGCCGGTAGAGTTTGTGGGGGTGGACATTTGGGACCGGCAGGAAGACGCCCTGGCCTTTGTGGAGCAGTACGGCGTGACCTATCCCAGCGGAGTGGACGTAAAGGGCAGCATCGCCATAGACTATGGGGTAAAGGGTATACCGGAGAAATTCTTCATTGACCGCGACGGAGTGGTGCGCCGCAAGTTCGTGGGGCCCATGAGCGCGGACAATCTGCGGGCGGTCTTGGGCGAGTTGCTCAACGCCTCACCTCGCTAGCCCGCGGGGCTGACTCTGGCACTCAATATTTTCCGGAGGAACAGGGATGACGCGAATTGGTTTGTTGATCCTCTTGGTGGTGGGAGTGCTCCTGGCCTTCGCCTGGGCGCGAATCTTCCGGCGCATTGGCTGGCCGCCCTGGCTGGCGGTGGCCGCGGTGGTCCCCCTGGTGGCGCTGGTGATGCCCTTCCTGGTGGCCTTCAGCCGGTGGCCCCTGGAGGACAAATCCAAGGGCCAGCCTTAGGCGTTGGCTAAGTTGAAAGATAGAGGCTAGTGGGGCGAGGCATGGCAGAGTCGTCCGAGGTGGTGGTGGCCATGGATTGGGGCGGCACCTGGGCCCGGGCCGCGGTGGTGGACCGCCAGGGCGCAGTGCGGTGGCGGTCCCGGCAGGCCAACCCAACCGGCGCGGACCGCGCGGCGCTGCTGGCGGTGGGCCTGGAGGTGCTGCGCCAGGCGGTTGCCTGGTGCGGGACATGGCCCATCGTCGGGGTGGGAATTGGCATCGCCGCGCTGGTAGACGGCGTCACCGGCACACTGGAAGGCTCGCCTCACCTTAGGCCGCTCAACGGCGTGTCTCTGAAGGCCCTGTGGGAGCCGGAGTTGGGCCATCCCATCTGGACGGGCAATGACGCCAACCTGGCGGCCCTGGGGGAGTTCCACTACGGCGCGGGCCACGCCGAGCCCTTGGCGCGAACACCGCCGAAGACTCTCTTCTACATGACGGTAAGCACCGGCATCGGCGGGGGGCTGGTGCACCAGGGCGAGGTCTACGTCGGCGCTCACGGCCTGGCCGTCGAGCCGGGCCACATGGTGATTGACTGGCGGCCTGATGCTCCTAAATGTGACTGCGGCAGTGCGGGTTGCCTGGAAGCCCTGGCCTCAGGCAGCGCGGTGGCCCGCCGAGCCCGCCAGCGCCGCGCCGAGCCTTACTGGCGCAACTCCTCCCTGGCTGGCCTGCCGGAAGATGCCATCACCTCCGAGGCGGTGTTTGAAGCTGCGGGCCGGGGTGATGCCCTGGCCATCGAGATAGTGGACGAGGTCGTGCAGGCGCTGGCGGCGGGCCTGGCCGGCGTGCTGCACCTGGTTGACCCGGACCTGCTGGTGCTGGGCGGCGGCGTCACCCAGGGGTTGGTGGCGCTGGACCGGCTGCCGGCAATCCAGGCTTTGATGCGCCAGCGCGCCATGAGCAACGGCCACCGGAGGTGCCCCCTGGTTCCCGCCAGGCTGGGCGACGCCGCCGGTTTGGTGGGGGCCGCCCGCCTGGTGTGGCAGCAGACGCCGCAATTGTAGGGGCGACGCATGTGTCGCCCCTACAATTGCGCTCCAGACGGTTTCTGTTCTGGTTATTGCTGTTTCCACCCCGGCGTGCGGCGTGGCGGTACAGTATTTCGAGGCCCATATGGGAGAAGTTCCATTCCGCCCCTCCCCGTAGGGGGTGTGTGGGAACCCGTCCTTCTCCCCCTGCGAAGGGGGGATACAGAGGGGGTGGTCTGCGTCCTGCGCCGTGCGGCGATGGACGGGGTACGCCCCCCCTTACGAAGGGGGGGCGTACCCCTCTCTCTAAGCAAGGCTTGTTTTGTGCGAATGCAAATGGAGACGGAATTGTCACACACCCCCGGAGGGGGCGGAACAGAAAAACAGGGAACTGACTCTCCCAACTTTGAGACTCCTCAGGGACAGCAACTTGTACCGTTCCCCTCTTCCGCGCTGCGCCCGCTTGACCGCCAGCCCGGTTGATGTAAGAATTGGGGCCAATCCCGTCAGGAGCGTGATACGGCTATGAAGTGGTGCAGGTTTCAGAACGGCGACAAGCCCAGCTATGGCATCATCGACGGCAACGACGTTATTGAGGTGTCGGGCAGCCCATTCACCCGCTACCGGCGCACCGGGCGGCTCCATCACCTCAATCAGCTCAAGCTGCTGGTGCCCGTAATCCCGCCAACCTTCTACGCCGCCGGCATCAACTACCCGGAGCACGTCACCTGGGCGGCGAAAATGCGGGGCCAGGAGCCCAACCTGCCCAAGAAGGCCGATGTGGGCTACCGCGCCAACAACGCCCTCATCCCCCACGGCGATCCCATCATTGTGCCCAAGGACGCCACCGACCAGGTGCAGTACGAGGGAGAGCTGGTGGTGGTCATCGGCAAGACCTGCAAGAATGTGTCGGAGGCCCAGGCGCTGGACTACGTGCTGGGCTACACCATCGGCAACGACGTCAGCGAGCGCACCTGGCAGCGGGGCGACCGCACCCTGTGGCGGGCCAAGAACACCGACACCTTCAAGCCCATGGGCCCCTGGATCGTCACCGGCCTGGAGCCCGACGACCTGCACGTGAAGATTACCCTCAGCGGCCGGGTGGTAGGCGAGTATGACATCAAGTCGGCCATATTTGGGGTGCGTCACTACATCAGCGAGATGAGCAAGTACATGACGCTGTACCCCGGCGACGTGCTTTGGATGGGCACCGACGGCGCCACCGAGAACATGAAGGACGGGGATGTGTGTGAGATTGAGATTGGCGGAATCGGCGTGCTGCGCAACCAGGTGCGGCGGGCGCGCTAGGCCCAGCGAGGTCATGCGATGACCACCAGCGGCCCAGCCATGAGCGTGCATGAGGTGGTGTCCGTGCCCCTGCACGAGGGGGACACGGGCCAGGGCCTGATGATCCAAACGAGCCGGGGGGACATTCCGGCCATCCTGCACCAGGCGCCTGGCCTCGCAGAGAGTGGCGAAAGCTCCCGCCTGGGCGTGATCTGGGTCTGCGGCGCCCGGGGCGGGTTCGGCGGTCCCGGCGGCGGCGTCTACGCCCGGCTGGCGGAGAGGCTTTGCGGGCAGGGCATAACCTCCCTGCGGCTGAGCTATCGCCAGCCCAATGTCTTCCCCGAGTGCCTGCTGGACCTGTTGGCGGGGGTGGCCTTGCTCAAGGGGACGGGCTACGCGCCGGTGGTCTTGGTGGGGCACTCCTTCGGTGGGGCGGTGGTCGTCGCCGCCGGTGCGGCCAGCACCCACGTGCGGGGAGTAGTCTCCCTGTCGCCCCAGACCTACGGCGCCGGCATGGCCGGGCAACTGTCGCCGCGATCCCTGCTGGTGGTGCATGGCAAGGCCGACACCCGCCTGCCGTACTCCTGCGGGGTGCAGGTTCACCACTGGGCGCGGCAGCCCAAGGAGATCGTGCTCTACGAAGGCGCGGAGCACCGCCTGGAGGAGTGCCGGGAGGAGTTGGCAGCGCTGCTGGAGCGGTGGTTGACCACCACCCTGCGGGCGCCGCCTCCCAGTTTTGATTCTGGAGTCGACACTGCCGAACCTCGGTGAATCTGTTTCCAAGGAAAAGGTAGCCCGAGACGCACCCCCACCTTAATCCTCCCCCTCGACGGGGGAGGAGATTCATCCCTTCCCCCTCGACGGGGGAAGGTTAGGATGGGGGTGAAAAGCTCCGCCAGGACATTCTGGGCATTTCAAAAAGATTCCCAAAATAAACACGTTAGGAGGCGCATATGGCCCGCATACCACTAGCAACCCGAGAAAGTGTCCCCGCCACCCAGCGCGACGACTTTGACTCCATGCTGAAGGAGCTCAAGTCGGTGCCGCGTACCGGCCCAGGCTCGGTGCTGATTCACGTGCCCAAGATGCACCACACCTTGACCGAGCTGAACCACTATCTGCGCGACCACTCCACATTGCCCAAGAAGGTGCAGGAGCTGGCCATGCTGGTGGCGGCCCGGGAAAACGACTGCCAGCACATCTGGAACGCCCATGCCGCCTCGGCGCGCGACGCCGGCGTGCCCGATGAGCTGGTGGATGGCCTGCGCGATGGCGACGACGTCAGCGGGCTGTCCCCCGACGAAGAGGCGGTGGTGAACTACGGGCGGGAGTTCTTCCAGACTCACCGGGTCAGCCGTGGATCGTTCCAGGCAGCTTTGGAGATCTTTGGCCGCCAAGGGCTGGTGGAGCTGACGGCGCTGCTGGGCAACTACGCGCTGCTGGCCTTCATGTGCAACGCCTTTGATACCGACCTGCTGTCGGAGCGCAAGGAGCCGCTGCTGCCGGTGTAGGCGGTATACGGATATCACCGCTGAGGGCGCGGAGAACGCAGAGATATTAAGGTTCTAACCCTCCGGCTCTCCGCATCCTCAGCACGCCGCTCCCCAACCGACGTGGCATCCACCTCCAGCAGGAGGTACGGATATGCTCAGGAGGTAGCCCGTGATTACCAAGTTCGACAGCCTGTTTGCCGGCCACGTGGACATGGACAACGTGGGTTATGCCGGCACCGCCGTCAACGACCGCCGCATCCCCGACGAGCAGCTTGCCAACGTGTTTGACAAAACGGCGGCCATTGCCCAGCTCATGGACCGCTGCGGCTACGACGCCCTCTGGCTGGCGGAGCACCACTTCCAGCCCGAGGGGTATGAGTGCATCCCCAACATCCTCATGCTCCACGTGCATCTGGCCCACCTGACCAAGAACCTAAAGCTGGGCTGCGGGTTCAACATCGCCCCCATGTGGCACCCCCTGCGGCTGGCGGAGGACTTCGCCACCGCCGACATCCTCACCGGCGGGCGGGTCATCTTCGGCGTGGGGCGCGGCTACCACACCCGGGAGGTGGAGACCTTCGGCGCTCCCCTGCTGGACCAGGCGGCCAACCGTGAGCTGTTTGAGGAGCAGGTGGAGATTATCCTCAAGGCCCTCAGCCAGCCCAGCTTCTCCCACCACGGCAAGCACTACGACCTGCCGCCCAAGGTGCCCTACCGCGGCTACGAGCTGGAGGAGCTGACCCTGGTGCCGCGCCCCCGCAGCAAGACCGTGGAGTGCTGGCAGCCGATTCAGGGGGCTGCCCCGCGGGCGCTGGACTTCATGGCCAAGCATGGCATCAAGGGAGTCATCGGCGGGGGCGTGGCGGAAGGCGGCGCGATGCACCGGGTGATTGAAGGCTACCGGGATGCACAGGCCCGCGCCGGGCGAGAGACCAAACTGGGGGAGGACCTGAGCATCGGCTTCCACTTCTTCCTGGCGGACAGCCAGCAAAAGGCCATGAAAGAGGCGGGCAAGTACTACGAAGAGAACCTGAAGATGTTCGGGCCGCTGCGTCTGGTGCGCAGCCTCTCCGACCAGCAAATCGACGACATGTCCGACCCCCGGCGGGCGCCCACAGCGGGGCTGCCCACCATTGAGGGCGCGGTGCGCGGTGGCGGGTTTCTCTGCGGTCCGCCGGAGCAGATGGTGGCCCAGCTCAAGGAGCTGGAGTCCAACTACCCCGGTCTGGAGCGGATTAGTGTCGGCCAGCCCATGGGCACCCCCCAGCGGGTGATTCTGGAGCAGTTGGAGTGGTTCTCCAAGGAGGTCATGCCCGCCTTCAAGGGCCGGGTCAAGGCCAAAGCCCCCGCGAGGTAAGGCGGTCGGTAGGGGCGAGGCGTGCCTCGCCCCTACCGACCGCTCCGCCCAGGTTTGTTTCATCGTACCCGCCAGGGCCTTACCTCGCTGGTCGAGTAGGTCCGACCGCAGTCGGGCCTACTCGACCAGCGAGTGGAGGAGAATGACACAGCCCTGCCGCCGCCGCCAAACGCCAGTTGACGCGCCCTTCAGCCCGCGATATAATGCCCGATACGTTGAAGCTGCATCCCCTTATTGCAGCTAGGCGTCACATTCACAATTTAATAAGACCTGATGGTGGCCCCGACGCGTCGGGGCTGAAAAGGGAAGCCGGTGTTGATTCCGGCGCGGTCCCGCCACTGTAACTGGCGAGAGATTCTCCATCCCGTGGAAGCGGAGTCACTGTCCCGATTAGGTCGGGATGGGAAGACGGGGAAGATCGTTACTAGCCAGGAGCCAGGAGACCTGCCTCAGGTAGTTGCTTGCTACGCTTCGCGGAAGGGTGTACGAGGTTCTAGCTTAAAACAAGAGCCTGACCGTGACGTCAGGCTCTTTTGTTTATTCGGGGTCCGGCAGGGCGGAAGATGGTTCGACCACACTGCCAGACCGATCCATCCAGGGAGGCGACCGGGCGGAGCAGCCCTGCGTGCAGGATCTCCTCCCCTACATAGTTGGGCAGCCCTGCCCGGTCGTGCTCCCATCCAAATACCGCAGATTGGCGACCCAGGAGATTCTAGCATGGCGCAGCGGGATTTGAACATCATCGTATGTGTGGACCCCCGGAGTTGCCTGTCCCACTACTCGCGGGGCCGCAACGGGCAAGACTTGCTGGAGAAGCTGCGCCAGGTTGCCCAGGAGGAAGGGCTGGAAGACCGGGTGCAAGTCACCCCATGCCGGTGCATCTTTGGTTGCACCTACGGTCCCCGCCTGGACGTGGCTCAGCGCTGGTCGGGGGAGAAGGCGCTCTACGGCACCTCCCAGGGTCGTGTGAACATCTCCCGGCGCGGCCGGGTGGACATGAACCAGATTCCCGCAGACCTGAGTAAGCTCCTACAGGACAACCTGCCGCCATCGCAACTATAGCCAGAGCAACTAGCCGCAGGAGGTCAAGATGTTAACTCTCTTTGGCTTTATTGCGGTCACGATCATGTTTCTATCCTACTGGTTGGAAGGCCGCTCCAAGTGGATGGTGCTGCTCTTTGCTGGAGGCTCGGCGCTAACTTCGGTTTATAGCGCCCTCGCGGCGGTTTATCCGATTACTATCGTGGAAGGTTTGTGGAGCGTGGTGGCGCTTCGGCGGTTCCTCCTTAGATACCGGCGGGAGAGGTTAGAATGGGCGCAACGATAGTCATTGCCGGCGTGCGCAGCGGGGTGGGCAAGACCACCATCGCCACGGGCATCATGGGCGCGCTGGTCCGCCGCGGTTACAAGGTGCAGCCCTTCAAGGCAGGCCCCGACTACATCGACCCATCCTACCACCAGTTGGCCTGCGGGGTGCCCTCCCGCAACCTGGACACCTGGCTGCTGCCCCACCAGGCGGTGCTGGAGCTGTTCCAGCGGGCCAGCGGGCAGGGGCAGATATCGGTGGTGGAAGGCGTGATGGGCGTGTACGACGGCCACTCCAGCCTCACCGAGGAGGGATCCACGGCCCAGTTGGCCAAGCTGCTGGATGCGCCGGTGATCCTGGTGGCCGACGCCGCGAAAGTCGCCCGCAGTGTGGCCGCCGAGGTGCTGGGCTACCAGCTGTTCGACCCCAAGCTGCGCATCGCCGGGGTGATCCTCAACGGCGTGGGCGGCCCCCGGCATCTGGAGTTCTGCCAGCCACAGATTGAGGCCACCACCGGGCTGCCGGTGCTGGGCTACCTGCCCCGGCGACCGGAGTTTCTCCAGCCGGAGCGCCACCTGGGGCTGATCCCCACGGTGGAGGGCACCGTGGTCCAGCAGTGGTACGACGCCCTGGTGGCCCAGGTGGAGCAGACCATTGACCTGGACCGGCTGCTCCAGTTGGCGGCTACCGCCAACCCGCCGGAAGTCCCGCCGGAGATGTACCCCAGCCAGCCCCAGCCGCGCCGCGCGGTCATCGCCGTGGCCCGGGACAAGGCCTTCAGCTTCTACTACCAGGACTCCCTGGACCTGCTGGAAGCCTGGGGCGCTGAGCTGGCGCCCTTCAGCCCCCTGGAAGATTCTTCCTTGCCCGCGGGCGCCACTGGAGTTTATATTGGCGGTGGGTTTCCAGAGATGTTTGCCAGGGAGCTGTCGGAGAATCTGCCGATGCAGCAGTCCTTGAAGGACGCCATCGCCCGCCAGGTGCCGGTGTACGCCGAGTGCGGCGGGCTGATGTATCTGGGACAGAGCCTTTCGGACCTGGAGGGCGTGCAATATCCAATGATCGGGGCCATCCCGGTGGTGTCCTCCATGACGGGAAAGCGACTGACTCTGGGCTACCGCGAGGTGGAGTCCTGCACCGACAGCCCGCTGCTCCAACGGGGCCAGCGCGTGCGAGGGCACGAGTTCCACTGGTCGGTGCTGGGCGAGCCGCCGGACCCCGAGCAGGCGGTGTACCGTGTGGTGGACCAGGCGGGACGTCCCGAGGGCTTTCAGATTGGCAGCGTGTGGGCGTCGTACATCCACATCCACCTGGGCAGCCATCCCTCCCTGGCGCGGAGGTTTGTGGAGACCTGCGCCGCCACAACGAAGAATAACCTCGCTCAAAGGAGACGCACTAAGCCATGAGCACCGAACCTACCTACCGCGAAAGCCCCCAGTCGGTGAAGGGGCCCCGCATCAACAAGGGGCTGGTCATCGTCAACACCGGCGAAGGTAAGGGCAAGACCACCGCCGCCCTGGGAGTCCTGTTCCGCGCCTGGGGCCGGGACATGAAGGTCATCATGCTCCAGTTCATCAAGCACTCCACCGCCAACTTCGGCGAGCAGCGGGCCGCCCAGAAGATCGGCGTGCCGGTGCGGGCCATGGGCGACGGCTTTACCTGGCGCTCCCGCAACCTGGAGCAGAGCGCGGAGCTAGCCCGCGCCCACTGGGAGGACGCCAAGGAGGTCATTGCCTCCGGCGAGTACCAGGTGATCGTCTTGGACGAGTTCACCTATCCCCTGCACTACGGCTGGATCCCGGTGGAGGAGGTGATTGAGGTGCTGAAGAGCCGCCCGGAGATGCAGCACATCATCATCACCGGCCGCCACGCGCCGGAGGCACTGGTGGAGTTTGCCGACCTGGTCACGGAGATGCGGGTAATCAAGCACCCCTACCACCAGGGCATCAAGGCCCAGCCGGGGATTGAGTTCTAGACGGAAACGGGGGTGATGGATATGTCTGCTGAAGAACGAATAGTAGTGGGCCCCAAGATTTGCAGCGGGAAACCGTGTATCCGCGGCACCAGGATTATGGTGAAGAATATCCTGGGCATGCTGGCTGGTGGCTACTCCCTTGAACGGATAATCCGCGCTTACCCTGAACTGGTGTTGGAGGACGTCAGCGCCGCTCTGGATTATGCCAGCCAAGTGATCGACGAGGAAAAGGTCATTGTCAGAAGCTAAAATCGTGGTCAGATGGGGTGTGCAGAGGGGCGAAACCCCTCGCCGGGGGTCTGGGGGTGTCCCCCCAGATATATACTCTATCCCCCCTTCCTGGCAAGGAAGGGGGCAAGGGGGATGGTCGAAAATCTGTCAGCAGCCCTCTTGCGAGCGGAAATTGAGTAGTGGGAGTGGAGCAGCACTCGATAACTCTCAAGGCGTTCTAAAACGAAGGAGTTGGACATGGCCATCTCAGCAGTAGTTGACCGGGCCTTGGCGGAAATAGTGCCCCTGGATCAGGCAGCCATGGCCGCCGCCCGCGCGCGCCAGGACACCCTCACCAAGCCCCCGGGCAGCTTGGGGCGGCTGGAGGAGCTGTCGGTGCTGCTGGCGGGGATGCTGGGCCAGCCCATCCCGCGCATCCGGCGCAAGGCCATTATCCTGGCCGCCGGCGACCATGGCGTGGTGGCCGAAGGTGTCAGCGCCTATCCCCAGGCAGTTACGCCCCAGATGGTGCTCAACTTCTTGCGGGGCGGCGCCGGGATCAACGTGCTGGCCCGCCACGCCGGAGCCGACATCGTAGTTCTGGACGCCGGTGTGGCTGCCGACTTGCCCAGCCACCCCCGGCTGCGGTCGGTGAAAATCGGCCGGGGCACCGCCAACATGGCCCGCGGCCCCGCCATGACCCGCCAGCAGGCCATCCAGTGCCTGGAGACGGGCATCGACGCGGCGCGGGAGCAGGTGGCGGAAGGGGCGGACCTCATAGCCTGCGGAGACATGGGCATCGGCAACACCACGCCCTCCAGCGCCATCACGGCGGTGATTACCGGCACCGACGTGGCCATCACCACGGGCCGGGGCACCGGTCTGGACGACGCGGCGCTGGCCCACAAGGTGGAGGTGCTGCGCCGGGCCATCGCCCTGAACCGGCCCAACCCCAAGGACGGGCTGGACGTGCTTACCAAAGTGGGCGGCTTTGAAATCGGCGTGCTGGCGGGGGCCATGCTGGGCGCGGCGGCCAGCCATCGCCCCGTGGTGGTGGACGGCTTCATCTCCGGCGCCGCGGCCCTCATCGCCCACACCATCTCGCCGGTGGCCGGGAGCTACTTCCTGGCCTCCCACCAGTCGGTGGAGCCGGGCCACCGCATCGGGCTGGAGCACATGGGGCTGAAGCCGCTGCTGGATTTGGGCTTGCGCCTGGGGGAGGGCACCGGCGCGGCCCTGGCCATGCACCTGATCGAGGCTGCCGCCAAGTGCCTGGCCGAGATGTCCACCTTTGCCGAGGCGGGGGTCTCCGAGCGCAGTGACTCCGACGACGGCAAAGGGGCCTGACCCTGACACCCTTTCTGGTGGCCGTTAGTTTCTTGACGGTGTGCCCGGCCTTCCGGCGGGAAGCCTTCACCCCGCAGCAGATTAGCGCCTCCCGCGCCTGGTATCCGGTGGTGGGCCTGCTGCTGGGGTTGGTGCTGCTGGGAGTGCAGGCGGGAGCTTCGGTGTTGTTTCCGTCCTACTTGACCGCCGCCCTGCTGGTGGCGGTGCTGGTGGTGCTCACGCGGGGGCTGCACCTGGACGGCTTCATGGACGTGTGCGATGGTCTCTTCGGCGGGTACACCCCGGAGCGGCGGCTGGCGATCATGCGGGACAGCCACGTGGGGGCCTTCGCGGTGGCCGGCGGGGCCACTCTGCTGCTGCTGAAGTTCGCGGCGCTGCTGTCGGTGCTGTCCTTGCCGCCGTCGGGCAGAACCGTGGGCTTGCTGCTGTTTCCTATGCTGTCCCGGTGGAGCATGGTGGTGGCCTTGGGCGCCTTCCCCTACGTGCGGCAACAGGGGCTGGGCTCTCCCTTTCACCAAGGTCGCGCCCTGCTGGCCGCCGGCTTTGCGCTGGTGGTGGCTGCCGCCGCGGCAGTGCTGCTGGGGGGGCTGGGCGGTCTTGCGATGCTGGCCGGCGCGTCGGCGATGTCCTGGGGCCTGAGCCGGGCCATGTCTCGAATGCTGGGCGGCCTCACCGGGGACACCTACGGGGCCATCAACGAGTTGACAGAAGTGGCGGTCTTGATGGCAACGGTCGCACTGGCGCCCCACGGCTGGCTGGCGCCACAGCTCTGGGCAGAGAGGTTCTAGGACGTGGCACTATTGTGGCTGGATTATGCCGATCTGTGGGTATTGGGCCTAGCGGTGCTGCTGGACCTGGCGGGCCGGGAGCTGCCTGCGCGGCTGCATCCCACAGTGTGGATCGGCAAGACTGTGGCCCTCGCGGACCGGATATCTCCCAAGGGACGAGTGGGCGGCTTGATCGCCGGCGGGCTCATCGCCCTGCTAATCCCCGGCCTGTGGGCTGCCGCCGCCTGGTTTGCGGTGCAGGGTTTGCAGGGCGTACACAGCGTGGCGTACATCCTGGTGGGCGCGGTCTGGCTCAAGAGCACCTTCTCGGTTCGGATGCTGCACGGCGTGGCGGGCAGCGTGCGCGACCGCCTGCTCCGGGGCGATGTGGCATCGGTGCGCCAGGAGATGCGATCCCTGGTCAGCCGGGATGTCTCCGCCCTCACCGCGGAGCAGATGACCGCCGCCACCGTGGAATCCGTATCGGAGAACACCACCGACAGTTTCATTGGCCCCTGGCTCGCCTTCGCCCTCTTCGGCTTGCCGGGAGCGGTGGCTTACCGCGCGGTGAACACCCTGGACAGCATGATCGGCTATCATGGCAAATACGAATACCTGGGGAAGGCCTCCGCGCGGCTGGACGACTTGCTGAACCTGGCGCCCGCCCGCCTGAGTGCCTTGCTGCTGCTGGCGGGCAGCGCCCTGCTGCCGGGCCAGCGGCTGGCCGGCGCGTGGCGCATCATGTGGCGCGACCACGGCCGCACCGCGAGTCCCAACGCCGGCTGGACCATGAGCGGCATGGCCGGCGCCCTGGGCGTGGAGCTGGAGAAGGTTGGCCACTATCGCCTGGGCGACCCGACTCGGCCTTTGGAGCCTGCCGACATCACGCGAGCGGTGCAGTCCATGTACCTGATTGCAGCCCTGGGACTGGTCATCGCCGTCGGCATATGGTATGTGAAGCATGCAATCCTCCAGTAAACCCCGGGACCAGCATGGAGCCGTCCGAGCCTATGACGCCGCCGCCCGCGGGGCACAACCCGCCACACCTGCGGAGGCCGTAGGGCGTCCGGTGCATGGCGGCATCCGCCCCGCCGACCTGCGGGCCCTGGGCCTGCGTCCCGAGGACGTGCTGGACTTCAGCGCCAGCGTCAGCCCTCTGGGGCCGCCCGCCGGGGTTTGGGAGGCAATGCGGCGGGTGGACCTCACCGCCTACCCAGACCCGGCGTGTTTGGAGCTGCGGGAGGCCATCGCCGCCCGTCTGATTCGCCAGTCTCCCTGCCTGGCCGGGCAAGGCGGTCTGTCCCTGGACTGTATCTTGGCGGGCAACGGCTCCACCGAGCTAATCCACCTGCTGGCCAGGGCCTTTCTCACGCCACCCCTGAAGCCTGCCCACAACTCGGCGCTGCAACTTGGCCCCACCTACGGCGAATACGCCGGCGCCTGCCGCCTGGCGGGGGCCAGCATCTCCGCCCTGGAGGCGCGCCGTGAGGCCGGGTTCTCCTGGGACATGGAGCAAGCGGCGGAACACATCGACTCCCAGCGGCCCAGTTTGGTGTTTCTCTGCAACCCCAACAATCCCACCGGGGTGTTCTTAGCCCAATCGGAAGTGGAAGCCCTAGCCCAAGCCACCCAGCGTGTCGGCGGCCTTCTCGTGTTGGACGAGGCGTACCTGGGCTTTGTCGACCAGCCCTGGGACACACTGTCCCTGCTGGCTTGGGATAATGTGGTGCTGCTGCGCTCCATGACCAAAGACTACGCCCTAACGGGCCTGCGGTTGGGCTACCTGCTGGCCTCCGCGAAGCTGACGGCGCGGCTGTCCGCCTTTCAGCCCGACTGGAGCGTTAATGCCCTGGCCCAGGCTGCCGGACTGGTGGCCCTGGCCGATGCCGGATATCTGCCCCGCGCGCGGCAGGCGGTGGCCCAGGCCAGGGAGTATTTGACCGAGGAACTCACCCACCTGGGCTTCCGGGTGTACCCCTCCGCGGCCAACTTCCTGCTGGTTGATGTTGGCGACGGCGCTGCGTGGCGGGAGCGGCTGATGCGTCGGGGATTATTCGTGCGAGACTGCGCTTCCTTTGGCCTGCCCGACTGCATTCGCGTGGGCATACGCCCGCTGGCCGACTGTCTGCGCCTGGTGCAGGCGATGGGGGAAGGACGATAATGGTAGCTGGGGCGTGTGGGAAGCCGCTCTCTCCCCCTTACCAAGGGAGGGGTGGTCTCAGCACCGCAATGGAGAACGACCCCTCCTAACCTCCCCTTCGTAAGGGGAGGAATTCAGTAAACATTCACTCAACCGCAAGGTTGTAGAATGGGCTGGATGTATATCCTGGAGTGCGCCGATGGATTACCTATAGCGACTGGAGGGTGACATTGCAAGCGAAGAGCTTCGACACATTCTGGACTGACCTTGCAGCCGTTGGGGGCGGTCTCATCTGGATCTTGGTGTGGGCCGCACACCTCCTGACGCACGGCCCAGGCCTTGACAACCGTAGGGAGTTCTTTCTCGGCCTTATCTGGATGGACTACAGCAAGCTCATGGTTGTGCCCGTCTTTCTCTTTGGCTGGTGTCTGTTTGCCCTTCACAGAAGGCAGCGGGAAGAGGCTCGATGGCTCGGCAGCTTAGGACTTGCCGTCACATTAATAGGTCTCGCCTTGCTCGAAGTCGGCCTGGTGGCGGCCCGCTGGACCATCCCATGGGGCACATATATTGATCTCGATTCGCGGCCACTTCTCCTGAATCTGGCAATGAGCCTTGCCACCATCCCCATTGTTGCAGGCTCGCTTATCTTCGCATATGCAATTGCGAAGGCCCGTTCGTGGCCAAGATGGCTAGGAATAGTGCTTGCTCTTGGCTCGCTCACTATCTTCCCCTGGCTGCACGAGACAGTGTGGGGCGTGCTGTATGGGATCTCGTGGCTCATGGTGGGACTCGCTGTTCTCACACTTGGAGCCACACAAGAGCGATACAAGGACGTAGCAAGGTGAGAATTGCCTGGGTCTGAAGAAACTGGGAGTGAATTCCCTTAACCCCGAGGCAGTAGAATGGGCTGGACCTACATCGTGGAATGCGCCGACGGCACCTACTACGTGGGAGCCACCGTTGATTTAGCGCGGCGCTTGAGGCAACATAATGCTGGGGAGGGCGCCAGGTACACCTCCGGGCGGCGTCCCGTGAAGCTGGTGTATGCCGCCCAGTTTCCCAGCATCGGGGAGGCCTACCGCTGGGAGCGGCAGCTGCACCGGTGGAAGCGCCCCCGGCGGGAGGCCCTAATCCGGGATAACCTGGGCACGCTGCCCATTTTGACGCCGGCCAGCCCAGCTTAACCATTAGCCAGTTCGGGACTGGACCGCCCTATCCACCATCGTGAGGTATGGGAGACCTGACCTATGGCTACACTGTACATCGTCCGCCACGGCGAGACCGAGTGGAACGCCGCGGGTCGCATCCAGGGGCACACCGATGTTGCCCTGTCCGAAAAGGGGCGTCAGCAAGCCCAGGCCCTGGCCCACCGCCTGGCCCGCGTGCCGTTCGATGCCGCCTACGCCAGCGACTTGAGCCGAGCCAGCGAGACCGCGCGGATTATCGTGGGGGAGCGGGATGTCCCCTTGGCCACCACGCCCCAGCTTCGGGAGTACCACAAGGGAATCTTTGAGGGATTGACCAACTCGGAGATCAAGCGCCGCTACCCGGAACAGTTCGCCGCCTCCGTGGTCAACGACCTGGACTTTGCGCCTACGGGGGGCGAAAGCATTCGCCAGACCACTTCCCGCCTTGCCGCCTTCGTAGCGCACCTCCTGGAACACCACCCGGAGGGCAACCTCCTGGTGGTGGGCCACGGCGGGTCGCTGCGCTCGGCGGTGGTGGCGCTGCTGGCGCTGCCCCTGGAGGCCAACTGGAAGTTCGTCATGGGCAACTGCGCCCTGTCCATCGTGGAAACCTACCCCGACAATGCCGTGCTGCGCCTGTACAACGACCGCTCCCATCTGAACGGGTTGAGGTAATAGCCGATGAACGAGATACTATTGGCAATCAATGTGGAAGAACTGGACGAGGTAGGTTTCCTGGCCACCAGCGAGGAGCTTCCCGGGTTGTTGGCTCAAGGCCGGACCCTGGCAGAAACCCTGGAGATTGCCCAGGACGTCGCACGCAAGCTGCTGGAGTCCTATAGAGAGCACGGCGACAACTGCCCGCGGTATTAAAGATGGCGCCCGGCTCCGTCATTGAACTTCGTATCCCAGTGAGCATGAGCTGATGGGAAGGCTGGCGGGGTTGACTGCCGCCGAGGTTCTCCGCAATCTCCGGAGAACTGGCTTCGTGTTGGACCGTCAGGCCAAAGGGAGCCACGAGATATGGTGGATCCAACTTCCGGAGCCAGGACCACAGTTCCCAACCATCCTGGAGACTTGCCCGAAGGGACGCTGCGGGCCATAGTAAAGCAGGCCAGACTTACGGTAGATGAGTTCCTTGAGCTGTAAATGGGGGAGTATTCCATGACTACTGGCAAGGTGTTAATGGTCCAGGGCACCGCCTCCCACGTGGGCAAGAGCGTGCTGGTGGCGGCGCTGTGCCGCATCTTCCGCCAGGACGGTTTCCGGGTGGCGCCCTTCAAGGCCCAGAACATGTCCAACAACTCCTACGTCACCCGCGACGGCGGCGAGATTGGCCGCGCCCAGGCGGTGCAGGCCGAGGCCGCCGGCGTGGAGGCGCGGGTGGAGATGAACCCGGTGCTGCTCAAGCCCGAGGCGGACCACATCGCCCAGGTGGTGCTGATGGGGCGCCCCCTGCTGTCGGCGCGGGTCAAGGACTACTTTGCCCTCAAGGCGCAGTTGTGGGAGTCGGTGCGCACCTCCCTGGACACCCTGCGCGGCGAATACGACATCGTGGTCATCGAGGGCGCGGGCAGCCCGGCGGAGATTAACCTCAAGGCCACTGAGATCGTCAACATGCGGGTGGCCCGCTACGCCAATGCCCCGGTGCTGCTGTGCGGCGACATCGACCGCGGCGGGGTGTTCGCCGCGCTGGTGGGCACCCTGCAACTGCTGGAGCCGGAGGAGCGGGCCTTGGTCAAGGGCCTGGTCATCAACAAGTTTCGCGGCGACATCAGCCTGCTGACCGACGGCGTCACCTGGCTGGAGAACTACACCGGCATCCCTGTGGCCGGCGTGGTGCCCCACTTCCGGGACATCCACATCCCCGAAGAAGACTCAGTGGCCCTGGACTTGCCAACTCCAGGCACTAGCCATGCCGTGGTCGATATTGCGGTGGTGCAGCTTCCCCACATCTCCAACTTCGACGACTTTGACCCATTGGCGCGGGAGCCGGGGGTCTCCCTGCGCTACGTGGACTCGGTGGCGGCCCTGGGGCATCCCGACCTGGTGGTGCTGCCCGGTTCCAAGACCACCATGCCCGACCTGGCCTGGCTGGAGAGTCGCGGCTTGGCCCAGGCCATCAAGGCGCTGCACCGGGACGGCGGCGCGGTCGTTGGCATCTGCGGCGGCTATCAGATGCTGGGCACCAAGCTCTACGACCCCGACGGCGTGGAATCTACCCGCGCGGTCATGGACGGTCTGGGGTTGCTGCCCATGACCACCGTGTTTGCCGGCACTAAAGAGACTCATCGGGTCAAGGGCCGCGTGGTGGCCGATTCCGGCTTGCTGGCCGGGGCCAAGGGCGCGGCAGTGCAAGGTTATGAGATTCACATGGGCCGCACCACTGGCGAGGGGGTGGATCCGCCGGTGTGCCCCGTGTGTATTGAAGACCGCACCGACGTGCCGGTGGCCGCAGGCGGCGACTACGACGGCGCGCTGGATGCCTCGGGCCGGGTGCTGGGCAGCTATATTCATGGCCTGTTCCACAACGGCGCGCTGCGCAAGGCGGTGCTGGACAATCTGGCCCGTGCCAAGGGTGTCCGCCTGCCCGCGGGGGAGCGGGACCTGACTACCGACCAGGAGTTTGACAAACTGGCGGACTGGGTGCGGAGCAACCTGAACATGGAGCTCATTTACCAGGTGTCCGGCCTGAGCAGGGACCTCTACAGAGCTGCGAGCAGCCCGCCCGCCGCGCTGCGCCAGGGGAGCGTCAAGGGCTGATGGCTGGCCAGGTGTGTCTGGTGCTGGGCGGCGTTCGGTCGGGGAAGAGCGCCTTCGCCGAAGGACTGATCCAGTCGCTGGGAAGCCCGGTGCTGTACTTGGCCACCGCCACCGCCGGGGATGCGGAGATGGTGGTGCGGGTTCGTCGCCACCAGGCGCGGCGTCCGGCCCACTGGCTCACGCTGGAGGAGCCTCTGGAACTGGCCGGGCGGCTACGCGCTGAGTTAAGCGCCCGTGACGCTCCGGCGGCGGTGCTGGTGGACTCCCTGGACATGTGGGTGAGCAACCTGTTACTGCAGCATGAGTCCGAGACCGACGCCGTTCTGGATTCCCTGGCGCTGGCCGGGCTGGATGCGCTGCTGGACGCCTGCCGCGCTAACGGAGCCGCCCTGGTGCTGGTCAGCGGGGAGGTAGGCTTGAGCCTGGTGCCTCCCTATCCCCTGGGCCGCCGGTTCCAGGACCTGCTGGGACTGGTGAACCAGCGGGCCGCCGCCGCCGCCCAGCAAGTGTACCTGGTGGTGGCCGGCGTGGCGGTGGACCTGAAGGCGCTGGCGGGAAGTTGATTGGAGCCGAGGGGAGTCGTATGGATGCACAATTTATCCTGACCGACTACGTGGAACAGGCGCTAGCCCTGGCGGTGTACGACAAGCTCAAGGACGGTTCCTTCACCGGGCGGATACCTCCTTGTCTTGGAGTGGTGGCCTTTGGGGAGAGTCTGCGGAGATGCGAAGACGAGTTGCGCTCAACGTTAGAGGATTGGATTTTGGTTGGTCTGAAGAGTGGGCATCCTCTTCCGGTTATTGACGGCATAAATTTGAATCAGAAGGCGCTAGTTCTGGGCTGCACCTTTAACCTGGGCACTCCGGTCGGCATCGTGTCGCTAGGAGGTGATGCCGTGGCAGATGCGGCCCGGTATGACCAGTAGGCCGGTTTGTCGGGACACCCGCCCCCTGGTGGGCCGCGCCACCGTGCGCGCGCCGGGCCACTGCGGCGAGCTGGTGCAGGGGATGCTGGATGGCCACTACTTCTTGGTCACCTGCCCTATTGATTTCTTCGCCCGGGTGCAAGTGGAGCTTTACTCAGACAGCCGCGGCGTCCAGGGCCCGGCCACCTGCCCCAAGGCGCTGGCGGCGGTGCAGGCGGCCTTGGCCCATTTGGACCGGCCCGATCTGGGGGCGCGGCTGACCATCCACAACCCCATACCGCGCAGCAAGGGCATGGGCAGCAGCACTGCCGACGTGGCCGCCGCCATCGCCGCCACCGGGCTGGCCCTGGGCCGCCCGCTGACTGCCGAGATAGTGGGGCGCATCGCGGTGTCGGTGGAACCCTCCGACGGCCTGATGTTTCCCGGCATCGCCCGCTTCGATCACCGCCAAGGGTGTACCTTCGAGCTTCTGGGCCCGCCGCCGCCCATGGAGATTGTGGCCCTGGACTTCGGCGGTCAGGTGGACACCCTGGAGTTCAACGGCGTGGACCGCCGGGAGCTGTGGCAGTCCCTCAGCGCGGAAGCGGCGGAGGGACTGCGTCTGGTGCGCCAGGGCGTGCGGCAGGGAGACCCGTCTCTGGTGGGGCGCGGCGCCACCGTTAGCGCCCAGGCCAACCAGCGGGTGCTGTTCAAGCCGCAGCTGGAGCGGGTGCTGGAGTTCGCCCAGTACGTGGGCGCCGTGGGCGTTAACGTGGGGCACAGCGGCACGGTCATCGGCGTGCTGCTGGACGCCCGGTCCCGGCGGGGTAAGTCCACCTTCCATCACGCCCGGCGGGCCTTCCCCGACGCCGAGATGGTGCAGCACTTCCGGCTGCTGGGCGGCGGGCTTCAGGCGGTGCCGGAGTAGGGGAAGACCTGGTTAACCACAGAGAGCTCGGAGACCGCCGCCCTTCGACAGGCTCAGGGTGAGCGGACCGTACCCGCTCAAGGTGAGCCTGTCGAACCAGAAACGGGTGGGCTGGTAGCGTGCAAGGCAGGGTTGACGGGATCTTGTCTCTTGGGGTACGTTGTCGTCCGCAATCTAATCTGCTCCCCGCTTTAGGGGAGCAGTTCTGAGGGAAGGGATAAACATGGCGCAGTATAACCTGGCGATCATCCCCGGCGACGGCATCGGCCCGGAGGTAATCTCCCAGGGCCGGAAGGTGCTGGAGGCCCTGGCGCGCGGCCCCGGCGGCCTCAGCTTTCGCTACACCGAGTTCCCCTGGGGGTCGGACTACTACCGGGAGACCGGGCAGATGATGCCCGCCGATGGCCTGGAGCAGCTTCAGTCCTTCGACGCCATCCTCTTCGGCGCGGTGGGAGACCCCAAGATTCCCGACCACATCACCCTCCACGGCCTGCTGCTGCCCATGCGCCGCGCCTTCGACCAGGGGGTGTGCATCCGCCCCGCCTATCTGCATCCGGGAGTCACCTCGCCCATCGCGGGGAAGAAGGCCGGGCAGATTGACATGGTCATTTACCGGGAGAACACTGAGGGCGAGTACGCGCCGGTGGGCGGGCGCATCTACCCCGGCACGCCCTGGGAGACAGTGATGCAGACCAACGTGTTCACCCGCCGGGGCACCGAGCGCATCATCCGCGCCGCCTTTGAGGGCTGCGTGCGCCGCAACAAGAAGAACAAGGTCACGTCTATAACCAAGTCCAACGCCCAGGCCTTTGGCATGGTGTTCTGGGACGAGGTGTTCCAGCAGGTGGCCGCCGATTATCCGCAGATCAAGACCGAGTCGCTGCTGGTGGACCGGGCGGCTATGGACCTGGTGCGCTGGCCCGAGGAGTTCGACGTCATCGTGGCGTCCAACCTGTTTGCCGACATCCTGTCGGACATCGCCGCGGTGGTCACGGGCAGCATGGGGCTGGCCCCCAGCGCCAACATCAACCCGGAGCGGGAGCACCCCTCCATGTTTGAGCCGGTGCACGGCAGCGCGCCGGACATTGCCGGCAAGGGCATTGCCAACCCCCTGGCGACCATCTTTGCCGTGGGAATGATGCTGGAGCATTTGGGCGAGGCGCAGGCGGCCCAGCGTGTTGAGGCGGCGGCGGTGCGCAGCCTGGCGGAGCGCAAGGTGCTGACCGGCGACCTGGGCGGCCGCGCCTCCACGGCCCAGGTGGGCGACGAGGTGGTGCGCCTGCTGCATGTGGGGTAGGGGGGAGACTGCTACAACACCTGGCGGCGGCGGCTCCTGGCAAACTTGAACAACCTGAGCTTCAATATCCAGAAGGTAATATCACGAGTCTCTTTGAGGATAAACGGTCGCAAGGGCTCACCTGCCAACGTTAGGTGCTCAACACCGTCCTCAAGAAAACCTTCAGAGAACTGGCGTGCCTCCGAGGGAAGATTGGATAGAAGATGGCGGTGA
>SHYG01000084.1 GCA_009692925.1 Dehalococcoidia bacterium | reverse complement strand
CTGGGCAGGTGTTCCAAGAGGGGAGCACGGAGAGGGGTTTACTGGAACACCCAGCAGCATTATCATACGTGACAGGGACACGGGACTTTCGCGCGGTAGACTCTCTTATTTTGGCCTCATCGCTGTCCTGACGATGGGGACCACCTCAGCCACGACGTTGCCATTCTCGGTAAGCGTCCCCGCAATCTCCGCTCCTCCCACCAGCGCGGAGATACGCATGGCGACTCGTGAGCCGATGCCCCCCACCAGTAGCCCTGTGGGTACTCCGGACAGCAGACCAACACATATGGCGCGGCCTATCTTTAAGTAGCAGAGATTCAGCTCGTGCCGGGGTCCCTGGGGCTTGTCCGTCTTCGCCATCCTATCTGTGTCTGTGTTTCCCGCTCTTCCCGTACGGTTTACAGGGATATGGGGTAAACTAGATAATACGCTCTAGAATCTCCATTGTCAGGAAGGGTATCAGCTAATGATCCGGGAAGCCATCAGCGCAGTCGTCGCGGGCCGCTCCCTCAGCCAAGAGGAGGCCGCCGCCGTGATGCGGGAGATTATGGAGGAACAGGCCACCCCCGCCCAGCTGGGGGCCTTCCTCACCGCGCTGCATCTGAAGGGGGAAACCCCGCCGGAGATTGCCGGCATGGCCGCGGTCATGCGGGAGAAGGCGCTGCGGGTCAGCGTTCCCGGCCCGCTGGTGGACACCTGCGGCACCGGCGGCGATGGCCAGGGCAGCTTCAACATCTCCACCGCCGCGGCCTTTGTGGCCGCCGCCGTCGGACTGAAGGTCGCCAAGCACGGCAACCGGGCCGCCTCGGGCGCCTGCGGCAGCGCCGACGTGCTGGAGGCCCTGGGGGTGAAGATTGACCTGCCGCCCGCTGGAGTGGAGCGCTGCATTAACGAAGTGGGCATAGGGTTCATGTTCGCCCCGGTGTTCCACCCCGCCATGCGCTACGCTGGCCCAGTGCGGCGGGAGATCGGCATCCGCACGGTGTTCAACATCCTGGGGCCGCTGACCAACCCGGCCCAGGTCCAGCACCAACTGGTGGGCGTGGCCTACCCCCGCCTGGCCCAGCCCATGGCCGAGGTGCTGCGGCTGCTGGGCGTCCGCCACGCCATTGTGGCCCACGGCGAGGACGGCCTGGACGAGCTGACCCTCTCCGGCACGACCAACGGCTGGGAAGTGCGGGACGGCGCGGTGCATCCCTGGTCGGCGACTATCGAGGCCACCGGGCTGCCCAAAACTCCGAGCGCGGCCTTCAAGGGCGGCAGCAAGGAGGAGAACGCCGCCACCATGCGGCGGCTGTTCCAGGGGGCGTCGGGAGCCATCCGCAACGTGGTGCTGCTGAACAGCGGCGCGGTGCTGCTGGTGGCGGACCGGGTGCAGACTCTGCGCCAGGGCATTGAACTGGCGGCCAAGACCATCGATAGCGGCGCCGCACTGCAGAAGCTGGAGGCCCTGGTGGAGCTGAGCCAGCGGCTGGAGCGCGAGCTCGCTTAGACCAGAGACGACGGAAGGAGCAAGATTATGCGTATCGCCATCATGGGCGCCGGCGGCACCGGCGGCTACTTCGGCGGGCTCTTGGCGCGCGCCGGCGAGGATGTCACGTTCGTTGCCCGCGGCGCCCACCTGGAGGCGATGCGGTCTCGCGGCCTCACGGTGAAGTCGCGGTCGGCGGGAGACTTCACCATCCCAGTCCAGGCCACCGACGACCCCAGCAGCATAGCGCCGGTGGATCTGGTGCTCTTCTGCGTGAAGACCTACGACACCGAAAGCGCCGCCCGGTTAATTCACCCCATCGTTGGCCCAAACACCGCGGTGTTCTCAATCCAAAACGGCGTTGATAACGACCATCGCATTGGGCGCGTCTTGGATCCCAAGGCCGTAATGTGCGGCGTGGCCGAGATATTTTCTTCCGTAGAAGCGCCGGGGGTGATCATCCACCGCTCCGGCGGACTGGCGAAGATAACCCTGGGCGAGTTGGATGGCGTCGCCAGCCCGCGGGTGGAGCGCCTGTTCAAGGCGTTCCAGCACGCTGGCATCGAGGCCGTGCGTTCCCCCGACATCCGGATCGCCTTATGGGAGAAGTTCCTGGGCATCTGCGCCAACAGCGGGTTATCTTCGCTGACCCGCCTGCCCTTTGGGCCCATCCTGGCGTGTCCGGAAACCAAGGGCCTGTATCGAGGGACTTTGGAAGAGGTGCGAGACGTCGCCCATGCCAGTGGCATACACTTGGCCGCCGACAGCATTGAACGCCGGATAACCCACACCGGCAACCTGGCGCCGGGACTGCGCAGCTCCATGGCCAACGACCTGAACGCCGGCCGGCGACTGGAGCTGGAATCCCTGAACGGCACGGTGGTGCGCCTGGGACGAGAACATGGAGTTCCGACCCCATACAATTTCGCCATCTACGCCGCGTTGAAGCCCTACGTCAACGGAGCGCCGGAGCTACCCTAGATGCCCAGCATTCTGGACAAGATAGTGGCGGAAAAGCGGCAGGAGCTCGCCCAACAGAAAAATCTGGCGCCCCTGGCGTCGCTGCAGGAGCGCATCTCCGCCCAGACCGCGCCGCTGGACTTTGCCGCCGCCCTGCAAGGCCGGCAGGTGCGGCTCATCGCTGAGGTGAAGAAGGCCTCTCCCTCCCGAGGCCTGCTGTGCCCCGACTTTGACCCGGTGCGGCTGGCGGGCATCTATGCCGCCAACGGCGCGGCGGCCATCTCGGTGCTGACTGACCCCCGGTTCCAGGGGGAGTTGGAGCACATCGTGCAGATTAAGCAGTCGGGGGCGTCCCGGCGCGCCCCGGTGCTGCGCAAGGACTTCATCTTTGATCCCTACCAGGTGTACGAAGCCCGGGCCATCGGGGCGGACGCATTGCTGCTCATCGTGGCGATCCTCACGCCGTCGCAGCTTTCCAAACTGCTGGCCTTGAGCCGCCAGTTGGGCATGGCCTGCCTGGTGGAGGTGCACAACCCGGAGGAGCTGACCACCGCCCTGAACGCCGGCGCCCGGATCATCGGCATCAACAACCGGAACCTGCACACCTTCACCACCGACCTGTCGGTGACGGAGGGCCTCGCCCCGCAAGTGCCCACGGGCAAGATTATTGTCAGCGAGAGCGGCATCAACTCGCCCGCCGACCTGCGACGCCTGTCCCGGCTGGGGGTCAACGCCGTGCTGGTGGGCGAGGCGCTGGTGACCGCCCCGGACATTGCCGGCAAGGTGCGAGAGCTGGCGGGCGGCGGCCTTTCTATTGAAAACGGGGGAGACGGATGACGCGGGTCAAGATTTGCGGCATTATGCGGCTGGAGGACGCCCAGGTGGCCGCGGAAGCTGGTGCGGACTACATCGGGCTGGTGTTTGTACCCCATCGCCATCGGCAGCTGACCCTCCCGGCGGGCCAGAAGATCGTTCGCGAGTTGAAGTTGGGGAGGGACCAGTACCCCCAGGTGGTGGGCCTCTTCGCGGACCAGCCCTTCGCGGAGGTTAACGACGCTATTAGGCAGTGCGAGCTGGACCTGGTGCAGCTCTGCGGGGCCGAGCCGCTGGACTACTGCGGTAAGGTGGCGGCGCCCGTGATTAAAGTGCTCCATGTGGGAACGCCCGCCGCCCCCCCCCTTCGCAAAGGGGGGTTGGGGGGGGGATCGTCCCTTGATACATCGCTTTCAGATCTGGTTTCCCGCCTGGGCCAATACCGCGAGGCGGGGTGCCTGGTCACGCTGGACCGGCTGGTGGAAGGGCAGCAAGGGGGCACCGGCCAGAGCTTTGACTGGAGCATCGCCGCCCAACTGTCCCGGCGGGGCCACGACTTCCTGCTGGCCGGCGGCCTGACGCCAGACAACGTGGCCCAAGCCATCGCCACAGTCCACCCCTGGGGAGTGGACGTGTCCAGCGGGGTGGAGACCGACGGCGTGAAAGATGCCGACAAGATTAAGGAATTCATCCGGAGGGTGCATGGCGCCAATACTGCTGAACATTAGTGCCAACTGGCGGGAGAACACCGGGCGATGCCTGTCTTTCTGCGCCCTGGCTTGGCTTACCGCAGTGGGCGTTGCCTGCGGCTCGTCTGCGGCGCCTGCAGCCACGCCCATCTCCACCATTGCGGCGACTCCCGCACACACCGCAGTCCCGGCGCCAACTTCTGGTATTGCACCTTTGCCATCACCCTCGCCCGTGCTCAAAACAATCTCGGCGCCTACCCTGACGCCGGTCAGCACCCCCACCCTCACGCCGGAGCAGACGGCGGCGCAGGACCGCAAAAACCTGGCCGAAGCGAAAGCCCGCGCGGGCGAACCCATGTCGGGAATTGATCTATCCGGGTTAGACCTTTCCGGCGCGCGCTTGGCCAAGGGGCAGTTCTTTCGAGCCGACTTTACCGGCGCCAACCTCACCGGGGCCACCCTGGTCAAGGCCAACCTAACCGGAACCAAATTCACCAGCACTAACCTCACTGAAGCCAGCCTAGCCGACGCTGAACTGGCCCAGGCGATATTCCGCAACACCAACCTTACCAAGGCCAACCTCACCGGCGCCATTCTTGCCCGGACTAACTGGGATACCTCAATCTGCTCCGTCAATAACCCGGTGGTGCAGCGCTGCACCGTCATCGACCTCTTGCAAGCAGGAGTCTCGCTGCAACTATCCAAAGCTCGCATCGGCCCCGCCGACTTGACCAATCGCGACCTCTCCGGCGAGGACTTTTCCGAAGCATTCATGTTTAGAGCGGTTTTATCGCGCGCCAACCTCACCGGGGCCAATCTGTCCAAAGCCGACCTGCGTCAGGCCAAGTTGGACGGCGCCAAGCTGGAGCAAGTCCAGCGTTAGCCTGCGACTGGCGGATACGGCGCTGGTACTGAAATGGGGGGTTAGTCTATGACCACCACCAAACCAATTACCCTGCCCGACGACCGGGGGCGCTTTGGCGACTACGGCGGCAAGTTCGTCCCCGAGACGCTGATGGCAGCTCTGGCCGAACTGGAGGCCGCCTACGCCCAGGCCAAGGCCGACGCCGGCTTCCAGCGCGAGCTGGGCCACCTGCTGCATACTTACGCGGGGAGGCCCACTGCCCTGTACTACGCCCGGAACCTGACCCGCCACTGCGGCGGAGCCAAGATTTACCTGAAGCGGGAGGATTTGGCCCACACCGGCGCCCACAAGATCAACAACGCCCTGGGGCAGGCCCTGCTGACCAAGCGCATGGGCAAGCGCCGCATCATCGCCGAGACGGGGGCGGGCCAGCACGGGGTGGCCACCGCCACGGTGTGCGCCATGCTGGGCATGAAGTGCATTGTCTACATGGGGTCGGAGGACGTGCGGCGCCAGTCGCTCAACGTCTACCGCATGAAGCTGCTGGAGGCGGAGGTCATCCCGGTGGAGTCGGGCACCCGCACCCTGAAGGACGCCATCAACGAGGCCATCCGCGACTGGGTGACCAACGTGGAGACCACCCACTACCTCATCGGCAGCGTGGTGGGGCCCCACCCTTACCCCATGCTGGTGCGCGACTTCCAGTCGGTCATTGGGCGGGAGGCCCGCGCCCAACTGCTGGAGGCGGAGGGTCGCCTGCCCAACTACGTGGTGGCCTGCGTGGGCGGGGGCAGCAACGCCATCGGCACGTTCCACCAGTTCCTGGGCGACGAGGCGGTGCGGCTGGTGGGGGTGGAGGCCGGCGGTGAGGGCCTGGACACGGGCCGGCACGCCGCCTCCCTCAGCGCCGGGCAGCCGGGGGTGCTCCACGGCGCCATGTCCTACCTGCTGCAGGACCAGCACGGGCAGGTGATGCCCACCCACAGCATCTCCGCGGGGCTGGACTACCCGGGAGTTGGCCCGGAGCACAGCTATCTGAAAGACTCGGGGCGCGCCCAGTACGTGGCCGCCACCGACTCCCAGGCCTTGGAGGCCTTCCACCTGCTCTGCCGCACCGAGGGGATTATCCCGGCGTTGGAGTCGTCCCACGCCCTCTACTACGCCGGCGAGCTGGCGCGGACATTGCCAACCGAGCAGATTGTGCTGGTATGCCTCAGCGGCCGGGGCGACAAGGACATGGGCATCGTGGCGGAGGCGGAGGGGACGGGGGTGTAGCCCGTGCTATAATACCCGGCAGATACGAACTTTCGCGTTGTAAGGAGACGACATCATGGATTTGGGACTGACGGACAAGGTAGCCATCATCACCGGCGGCAGCGAGGGCATCGGCAAGGCCGCCGCCCAGCGCATGGCCCAGGAGGGCGCCCGCGTCATAATCGTGGCCCGGCGGCCCGAGGTTCTGGAGCAGGCGGCCCAGGACATCCGCACCGCCACGGAGGGCGTGGTGCTGCCCCTATCCGCCGACGTGTCGGACCCGGAAACCCCTCAGCGAGTAGTGAAGGCCGCCCTGGACCACTTTGGCCGGATCGACATCCTGGTCAACAACGCCGGCGCGTCCATCGCCAAACCCTTTGAGAACGTCACCGACGAGGAGTGGGAGAAGGACTTTGACCTGAAGGTCTGGGGCGCGGTGCGCCTCATCCGGGCTTGCCTGCCGGAGATGCGGAAGGTCGGCGGCGGACGGGTCATCAACGTGACCAACCTGGGCGGCCGCACGCCGGGGGCCAGCTCCATGCCTACTTCGATCTCCCGCGCCGCGGGCATCGCCATCACCAAAGGGCTGTCCAAGGACCTGGCCAAGGACAACATCCTGGTCACCACCGTGTGCATCGGCACCGTCAAGAGCGGCCAGCACGAGCGCCGCTACGCCCGCATGAAGCAGACCAACCCTAGCCTCACGATGGACCAGTTCTACGCCCAGACCGCCAAGGACCGGGGCATCCCCCTGGGCCGGGTGGCCGAGACGGAAGAGGCGGGCGACGTCATCGCCTTCCTGGCGTCTGGGCGGGCCAGCTACCTCACCGGCATCGCGGTGAACATTGACGGCGGCACGTCGTCGGTGGTGTAGGCATGGGTCTCCTCTCCCATTTGGGAAAGGATTAAGGCGAGGGGTATCGCCCTCACCCTAGCCCTCTCCCTCAAGGGAGAGGGGAGTCTTCTGCCCTTGAAATAGGCCGCCAGCCCGCGCTACAGTGGTAGTAATGATGCCTTAAGGCCTAGTTCCGCCTCAGGAGGACAGTCGTGACCCAGTCGTATCTCAACGAGTTCAAGCCGCCCCAGCGAGTGCTCATGGGGCCGGGGCCCAGCAGCGTGCATCCCAGGGTGCTGCAGGCCATGACCCTGCCCATCCTGGGGCATTTGGACCCTCAGTTCTTTCAGGTGATGGATGACGTCTGCGACATGCTGCGTCTGGTCCTCCACACTGAGAACTTTATGACGGTTCCCCTGTCCTCCACCGGCACCGGCGCCATGGAAGCCGCCTGCGCCAACGTGCTGGAGCGCGGCGACGTGGCCATCGTGTGCCGCAACGGGTTCTTCGGCGTGCGGTTGGCGGACATCGCCCAGCGCTGCGGGGCCGAAGTCTTCGTGGTGGACAGCCCCTGGGGCAAGCCGGTGGACGTGAAAGCCCTGGAGCGGGAGCTGAAGAAGCATCCCAAGGTGAAGATGGTGGGCGTGGTCCACGGGGAGACCTCCACCGGCGTGCTGACTCCCCTGCCGGAGATCACGGCTCTGGCCCACCGCTACGGCGCTCTGGTAGTGGTGGATGCAGTGACCACCCTGGGCGGCCACGAGATGCAGATGGACCAGTGGGGCGTGGACGTGGTGTACGGCGCCACCCAGAAGTGCCTGGGCGCGCCTCCTGGGCTAGCCCCTATCAGCTTCGGCCCCAGGGCCATGGAGGTCCTGAAGGCCCGCAAGAGCGACGTGCAGAGCTTCTACTTCAACATGAAGGGCCTGGAGACCTACTGGAACGAGACCCGAGCCTACCACCACACATCGCCTATTTCCATGACCTACGCCCTGCGCGAGTCGCTTCGCATGATGATGGAGGAGGGCATTGACCGGCGCATCCGCCGCCACGCCCGAGTGGCCGCCGCCCTGCGAGCTGGGCTGGAGGCCCTGGGCCTGCAGTTGCTGGCCGACCCCGGCTACCGCCTGAACCCCCTGACCACCGTGGTCGCGCCAACCGGCATGGAGGAAACCGCGGTGCGGAAGCGGCTGCTTCAAGAACACAGCCTGGAGATTGGCGGCGGCCTGGGCGACCTGAAGGGCAAGGTGTGGCGCATCGGACTCATGGGCGAGTCGGCGCGGGAGATTAACGTGTTCGCCCTGCTGTCGGGGCTGGAGCAGATCCTGCCCACCCTGGGCTACGAGGTAGCCTGCGGCGCCAGCCTCTCCGCGGCCCAGCGCGCCCTGGTGGAGTTTGACGCGGCGGGGTGA
>SHYG01000012.1 GCA_009692925.1 Dehalococcoidia bacterium | reverse complement strand
GGGGGAAACCCCGCGGGTGATGGCGTCGCCGGAGAAGTTCGACGAGACGGTCAGTCTCTGGAGCGACACCGCCCCAGGCAGCATTCCGCAATGGGACACTGCGCCGGGGCAGGACAACGACGTCGCCCCAGTGGTGGCTGCGCCGCTTCAAGAAGCCGAGGTCAGCTCTGCGGGCGTGGTCAAGGATGCGCCCAAGCCGGTAATGGTGGTGAAGTCCCGGTGGAAGCTGCCGCCGGCCACCGCCATCCTGGCCGCGCCGGAACCAGTCACCGTGCCCCAGGGCCCGCTGCAGCAGATGGCCCGCCTGATCGAAACTACCATGTCGGAGCATGGCGTGGTGGTGGAGGTAAAAGACATCAAGGCCGGCCCCCGCGTGGTGCGCTTTGGCCTGGTGCCCGGCTGGATTACCCGCAGGGGAGAGCCGAGCCGGGGTGAGGCCGGCCAGGCACCGGTGGAGCGCAGCCGCGTCAAGGTTCAGGCCATCCTGACCCGGGAGAAAGATTTGGCTCTGGCCCTGAAGACCCCCTACCTGCGTATTGAAGCCCCAGTGCCCGGCGAGGCGCTGGTAGGCTTGGAAGTGCCCAACCCGGTGCCGGTTAAGGTGCCACTGCGGGCAGTGATGGACACCCCGGTTTTCCGGAAGCTGGCGGCCAAGGCGGGCAGCCTGCCCCTGGCCCTGGGACAGGACACCGCAGGCGCCCCCGTGGCGCTGGATTTGGCGGCACTGCCCCATCTGCTCATCGCCGGGGCCACCGGCAGCGGCAAGAGCGTGTGCATCAACTCCATCGTCGCCTCTCTGCTGCTCACCCGTCCGCCGGACCAGGTGCGAATGCTGATGGTGGACCCCAAGCGGGTGGAGCTGACGCCCTTCAATCGCATCCCGCACCTCATCGCTCCGGTGATTGTGGAGGTGGCCGAGGTCAACCCCGCCCTGCGGGGGCTGATGCGGGAGATGTTCCGCCGCTACAAGCAGATGGAAGAGATGGGCACCCGCAACATTGTGGGCTACAACGCCAAGGTCAAGGAGCGCCTGCCCTACATCGTGCTTATTGTGGACGAGCTGGCGGACCTGATGATGACGGGTGGGTTTGAGGTTGAGCAGAACCTGGTGCGTCTGGCCCAGTTGGGCCGGGCCACCGGCATCCACCTGGTGCTGGCCACCCAGCGGCCCTCGGTGAACGTGGTCACCGGGCTGCTCAAGGCCAACATCGCCTCCCGGGTGGCCTTCGCGGTGGCCTCCCAGGTGGACTCCCGGGTGATCTTGGACACCGTGGGCGCGGAGAAGCTGCTGGGCAAAGGCGACATGCTGCTGCTGAGCAACGATTCCCCCAAGCCGCGCCGGGTGCAGGGCGCGCTGATCTACGACGAAGAGATTGACCAGATGGTGAAGTTCTGGCTGGACCAGAAGGGTCCGCCGCTGCCGGAAATCTCCCTGGCTGACCCCGACGAGGAGGAAGCCGATGAGGGAGAGGACGTGGACGACCGCACCCTGGACCAGGCGCGGGAGCTGGCGCTGCGCAACCCCCGGCTGTCGGCATCCCTGCTGGAGCGGCGGCTGCGCATCGGCGGGCGCCGGGCTAGTCAGATTTTGGAGCTGCTAGAGGACGAGGGTTTGGTGGTAGCTCAGCGGCAGTAGCACCTCCCGATCTATCCCAGTCGCTGGCGCCGCGCCCCGAGTAGGTTACTCGGGGCGCTCTTTGTTGCCGCTTGACACCGAACGGAATGATAGATTACATTGCGTCTGCGGCAATATGATAGCGTAGCGAAACATTTATAGCGAGAAGTGATATCACATTTAGAGAAGTGTTTATCGGAATATTCGTAGATGATATCGCTGCGTAATACTAACTTGAGCATTAGATGTCGCCATTCAAGTGGATAATTGCGGTGCCCGTGCCAGTTTGAGCTGGATACTTAATTGTTGAGAGGTGCAATCGTGGCAAGTGACCGACTCAGAACCCCCCGGGCCATCATCCTCACCCCGTTGATTTTACTGCTGGTTTTTGCCGTAGCCTGCGGCGCCGCGGCCACTGCCATCCCAGCGCCCACCGCTAAACCCACCGGCGCGCCCGCTCCGGTTACAGCGCCGCAGGCCACCGCCGCGCCCACACCAGTAGCCCCGCCCGCCGCGCCGACAGTCAATCCGGGCAAGGTAACAATTTTGGTGGCCGGCTTTGGCGCTGAACGGTTTGACACTAATTATGCCTCGACGAACAAAGAGATACGGAAGAATTTCCACGGCCACCTGACCTCCATGGACGTGGTGGATGGAAGGTTGGTCATAGTCCCAGGCATCGCCAGCAAATGGGAGATATCGAATGGCGGCAGGACTACCACCTATACCATCAGGAAGGGAGCCAAGTTCCACGATGGGACGGAGATTACCGCCGAGGACGTATTATGGACGCTCCAGCATGGCATTGGGTCGCAAGCCAGAGGCTACTCCAAGAGCTCGCCCGGCATCCTCTACTCCACCATCATGGACCGCATCGAGTTGACGGGGCCTGACCAGGTCAGCGTGACCACCAAAATCCCAGCCCCTGAGATGGCGGTCTACATCTCGGAGAATGAGGGCGGAGCGACCCAGGGCCAGGTCCTGCCCAAGCGGGCAGTCCTCCACGATGAAAAGGACGCGGAGGCCTTTGAGGCTAAACCCATTGGCGCCGGGCCCGGCAAGGTGGTGAAGCGGGTCAGCCGGCAGTCCATCACCTTTGAGCGGTTCGACGATTTCTACTTCCAGCCAAAGAACGGTTTCGCCACCGATAAACGGTACAAATTCAAGGAGCTGGAGCTGGTGCAGATTCCAGAAGAATCGACCCGGGCGGCGGCCATACGGTCTGGGGACGGAGACATTGCCACCATCAGTGTGGCGACGCGCAAACTAGTGGAATCTGGGGGAAGCCGCATAATTTTCGGTCAGGAATCGGTGTTCTTCGAGGCTCACATCTGGGGGTGCTGGAAGCCTCAGTTCCCCTGCTCCGACAAGCGGGTCCGTCAGGCCCTGAACTACGCCTTTGACAAGAAGGTGCTTCAGGAGCGGCTCATGGGAGGGCCTGAGGTGATGGATATGCAGGGGTGGTGGGCTATCACCCCCAGCACCATCGGCTACAGCCCTGAGTTGGCCCCCTGGCCCTTTGACCCCAACAGAGCCCGTCAGCTGATGGCTGAAGCGGGCTACAAGACCCCCACCAACCCAGGGGGCAAGGATTTTGGCAAGTTGGTGATCAACACCAACCCGGACGAGTTGATTGTCGCCCTGGTGGATTCCGCGCAACTGGCGGCCGACTTCTGGAAGCGCGAGCTGGGGATAGAGGCGGAGTTGAAGACTTGGGATAAATCCGCCCTCACTGGGGCCCGCGCCGTTGCCTTTGAGCAGTTCGACGGCCAGATTACCTGGCTGGGCAACAACACCCGGTTGGATGCGGCGGGCGTCACCAGGAACTACTATTTGAATCTACAAAAGGGAGGTCCCTCGGCCCGGCAGCACGCCGACCCGGAGCTGCTTGCCCTTGTGGAAAAGTCCTTGAACGGCATCGGTCAGCCGGGGTTTGAGAAAGACCTCAATAGTATGTACCGGCGGCTGCGGGACGAGGCGTATGACGTAGCCCCAGGGGGGTACATCAACGCTCCTTTCGCCGTGGGGCCGCGCATCAAGACCTGGCAGCCCTACCGGGTGGCCGAGTACGCTTCGGCCATGCATACCATCGTGCTGAAGTAGCCAATCAAGACCGCCCCAGCACCCAAGAAGCCAACCTTCCCGCCGGGCTTAGCTGACGCTAGCCCGGCGGGATTTTCATTTGTCCTTTACGGACGCTCCGCTGACTGCGGGCTAACCCTTGACAAGACTGGATACTGTCCATTACATTTGGCGAAACGCTCCAGGAGGTGGCCATACGTCACACACTGTCTATGCGGCCAGAAGTATCTGTCTTCCGTAACAAACACAGTAGATAGAAGGAGTTTAATACCCATGATCCGAATACGACGATCTAATTGGACTGTTCATGTGGTGCTTCTCGTCTCCCTGTTCTTGATGGCCTGCGGCGCGGCGGCCACCCCCACCACCGCACCCGCTCTGGCCACACCAACTCCTATGAGCTCCGACGTGTTCAAACCGACTCCCACCGCGGCCGCCAAGCCCACGACCGCCCCCACCGTGGCCGCCGCCCCCGCCAAGAACACCATAGTCCTGGTGACCAGCAACGAGCCGGCGAGTATGAACAACTGGACCACCCGGTGCGCCTCTAACTTGGCACACACGATGTGCGGCGACACCGTCAACGAGCCCCTTACCTGGATTGACAGCAAGACCTTTGAGGTGGTCCCCCTGTCCACGGTGGAGAGGTGGGAGCAGGTCGAGCCAAACCGCTGGCGCTTTACCCTGCGTAAGGGCGTAAAGTACCACAACGGGGAGGAGTGGAACGCTGAGGCGGCCAAGGTAAGCCTGGATGTCAACGGCGACTCGGGCAACGGCCTGGACAGCTTCAGCTACACTGGCGCCATAAGCGGTCAGGTGGTGGACCCCTACACCGTAGACGTGGTGTGCAAGGCCAACTGCCCCATCCTGGCCCGGGGCATGCTCTTCAGCAAGTTCCAAGCCCCAGCCTGGTACAAGACCGCCACCCCCGAAGAGCGGGCCCGCAAGGTCATCAGCCTGGGCCCCTACAAGCAGTTGGAGTGGCGCTCCGGCATTGATATCAAGTTTGAGGCCAACAAGGACTACCTCCCCAACAAGGCCTTCGACGCTCAGGCGCCCACGATCCGCAATGTTACCCAGACCTGGCGGGCGGAAGCCCTGGTTCGTTCTGCCATGGTCACGGCCGGTGAGGCGGACTGGGCAGAAGACATTGGATTTGAGAACCAGAGCAAGGTTCCCGCAGCCAAGGTCTCCGGCACCACGGAGGTCTATGCCGCTGTCTTGGACACCATGTGGCACCCGGAGCTGAAGAAGCAGAAGGTGCGCTTGGCCCTGGCCCACGCCATTGACTGCGAGGCCATCGCCAAGGCCCTCTACGGCGGGGTAGTCCCTTGTCTGGGCAGCATCTCGGTCAAGGGCACCATTGGTATCACCGAGCGCAACTCCAAGCCACGGGATTATAACCCCACCCTGGCCAAACAGTTGCTCAAGGAGGCCGGCTACGACCCGGCCAACAAGATTAACCTCAACGTCCAGTCCAACCGGGTGTTCAAGGACCTGGAGTTTATGGAGGCAGTGGCCCGCTACTTTAAAGAGGTGGGCGTCGCCACTGAGTTCAATGCCTTGGATCTGTCCAAGTACACCGACGTCCGCAGCTCCGGGTGCGGCCAATTCACCAATGTGCCGGGGTACAAGGAGGCCCTGGACTGCGCCTCCCGCGTCCCGCCGGCGCCGATCTCCATGTCGTCCCACATCTATACCACCTCCACCTCCAACGAGGTCCTGGACATGAATACCCAGGGCAACCGTCGACTGGGCTGCTTCAACGTCAACTCCAGGGTCTGCTACGCGGACCTGCAGAAGAAGATTGATATCGCCTCCGCAACCCCCTCCGGCCCGGAGCGTGTCCGGCTGTGGACGGAAGTTGCCGACATCGCCTACGACGAGGTGTACTTCATCCCCTTCTTCCACAACCAGATGGTTTATGGCATGGCCAAGAACCTGGACTGGGAGCCCCTGTACTCGCCAAGGCTGCGGGTAAACACCATGAAGTTCAAGTAGCCCCCGGCGCGCCGCGCGTCACCGGACGCCAGCTTACCGTGCCCCGAGCATATGTCTCGGGGCACTATTTTTGTCCCGGCCATCCCTATTGACATAGTAAGAACTTATAGTTTATATTCCTGATCTAGGTATCTAAAATTACTCTCTATACTCAGTTTACTGCAAAATATTCAGCTAGAAAGACTGGTTACGGAGTATTATCTACGAGTATCGTAAACAATGGGCTAAGAATCGTTATTAAGCACGTGGCCAATGACTCGACCCGCCATGCCTGAAGCCTGGCCTTGGGCCCGAATACCACAAAATCTGGAGGTGTGTAATGGCCAACTGGCAGTTCGTGAACCTCAGGGCGATAGCCTTCCCTACGTCGCTTTTGTTGCTCCTCATCTTGGCGGTGGCTTGCGGCGCGGCGTCCGCGCCAGCGGCGCCAGCCGCTCCCCAAGCCCCGGCTGCGGGGTCGGGGCCGGCTCAGGCTAACCCCACTGCAACCGCCCTCCCCAAGCCCACCGCCGTGCCCCCCAGAGCGGCGCCGGCCCGCAATAAGGCCATTGTGGTGACAGAAGCGGAGCCGGGCAGTGTGGGCACTTGGACCTTGGGATGCAGCGCCGAAATCCACAGCCTGGGCTGCAAGGAGCTCACCCACGACTTCATGGGCTGGATTGACAGCAAGACCTATCAAACCGTGCTGATGTCGGGATTTGAAAGCTATGAACAGAAAGCCCCCAACCGCTGGCGCTACAAGATACGCCCCGGCGTGAAGTTCCACAACGGCGAGCCCTTCAACGCCGACGCGGCCAAGGTGGCCATCGACTGGCAGGGCACAGCGAGCAACCACGACCAGCGGGTGGGGTACACCGGCGTCGTCACCGGTGAGGTGGTGGACGAATACACGGTGGACGTAGTGTGCAAGATCGGCTGCCCCATCTTTCCCCGCAGCGCCATCTTTAACACTTTCGTCGCGCCCAAGTGGTGGGCCACCGCCACCCCAGAGCAAAAGAACGCGGTGGGCATGGGCTTTGGCCCGTACAAGACCATTGGCTACCGCCCCGGCATCGACAGTCAGTTCGAGATTTATGACGGCTACGTAGCCACTCCCATCTTCGACGGCCAGAAACCCACCATCCGTTTCATCACCCACGTGTACCGGTCCGAAGCGTCGGTCCGCACCGCCATGCTGATCTCCGGCGAGGCCGACTGGGCGGCGGATATCGGCTTCGAAGAAAAGAAGCGGGTGCCTCAGGCCAAGCAGTCCGGCACCACCGAGGTCTACATACTGGTGCTGGACACCGTCTGGCACCCGGAGCTGAAGAAGCAGAAGGTGCGCCTAGCCCTGGCCCACGCCATTAACTGCCAGGAGCTGCTGGATGGTATCTTCAAAGGGGAGCAGAAGTGCCACGCCGCCGTCGCCCCCCCGGGGTCCGTGGGCATCACCCCGGAGAACTCCAAGCCCCGGGAGTACAACCCGGCCCTGGCCAAGAAACTCCTGGCGGAGGCGGGCTACGATCCCAAGAACGAGATTAACATCAACTCCCGGCCCGGCTCCAACCTCCGGGGGCTGGAGATCCTGGAGGCCACGGTCACTTACTGGCGGGCCGTGGGGGTCACCTCCAAGCTGAACACCGTTGGGGACCTGGGCAAGGCCCGGGAGATGCAAACTGCCAGCTGTTCCAAGTACGCCTCGGAGCCGGGCTTCACCGAGAAGTGGGACTGTGCCGAGCGCGGCCCGCACAAGCAATTCCCTACCTCCACCCACGCCTATGAGATCTCGACCTCCGACGAAATTTTGGACATGCAGCGACAGGGCAACTCCCGGATGAGTTGCTTGGGCACCAGCACCCGCGTCTGCACCGCAGACTTGCAGAAGAAGATCGACATCGCCACGGCCACGCCTGCGGGTCCGGAGCGGACCCGGTTGATGACGGAGCTGGGGGACATCGCCTACCAGGAGGTGTACTTCATCCCCTTCTTCGCGGTGCAGATGGTCTACGGCTTGGGCAAGGACGTGGACTGGGAGCCCATGTATTCCCCACGGTTCCGGGGCAACACCATGAAGTTCAAGTAGACCTGGCTTTTACCAATCCCCAAGTTTATTGCAGGGGCCTCGACGAGTCGGGGCCCCTGCTCCTTGACAGGGCGCACCTAGGTTACTACCATAAAGCTGGGTGGTGGCTGCCCCATATCCGGGGCACGGTGTGATGCGGAGGCACTGGGGATTAGTATAGCGGTAGTACGTCTGACTCTGGATCAGATAGCCGAGGTTCGAATCCTCGATCCCCAGCCAAACCAAGAACAAAGCAGGGCCCGGCAAGAGCGCCGGGCCTTTGGTTTTGTCCCTAAACCGGCGGGCGCCGCTCAAACCAGCGGGCCGCCTGCTGGTAGGCGTAGGCCACCCGCAACACGGTGGGTTCGTCAAAGGGCTTGCCGGCAATCTGCAACCCAATGGGCAATCCCGGTCCCGTTCCGTCTGTGGTGAAGCCGCCCGGAATGGAGATGGCGGGCAGCCCGGTCACGTTGAAGGGGCTGGTGAAGCTGCGGCCTGTGAGAGTCACCGAGGCATCGTAGCCTTCCAACAGCGCGGCGGGCTTGGGCGACGTGGGCGTCACCAGCACGTCCGCCTCCTGCAGCGCCTGAGCCATCTCCCGCTTAATCAGCCGGCGCACACGCTGGGCCTGCAGATAATCCGACGTGGACAGCATCCCTCCCAGCAGGAACCGCGCCCGCACCATCTCGCCATAGTCGTGGCGGCGGGTCTGCAAATTGTGCTCGTGGAAGGCGAAAGCCTCGCCCATCATGATGACCTGGTTGGCGGCGCGGGCGTACTCAATGTGGGGGATATCCACGTCGCGGATGTGCGCGCCCAGCGAGGCCATGACGCCCAGGGCTTGCTCCACCGCGGCCAGGGTTTGAGGCTCCACGTCGGCGCCGGCGTCGTAGAAATACTGGCGGGGCACGCCGATGGTCATGCCCCGGATGTCCCCTTGGAGGGACGCGGAGTAGTCTGGCACGGGGGCCGGCGCAGTAGTGGGGTCCTTGGGGTCTGGCCCGGCGATGGCCTGGAGCATCAGGGCGGTGTCCTCCACCGTCCAGGTCATGGGACCGCAGTGGTCCTGGGACCAGGACAGGGGCACGACGCCGTAGGCGCTGACCCGGCCGTAGGTGGGCTTGAGGCCAACGATGCTGCACAGGGAGGCTGGCCCCCGGATTGACCCGCCGGTGTCTGATCCCAGGGACCCCATGCACAGGCCGGCGGCCACCGCCACGCCGGAGCCGCTGCTGGAGCCGCCGGGCATGCGGGCCAGGTCCCAGGGGTTGCGCGCCGGAGGGAACAGGCTGGTGGGGTCCGGGCCGCCCAGGGCAAACTCGTGCATGGCCAGCTTGCCCAGCAGGATGGTGCCTGCCTCCCGCAGCCGGACCACGCAGGTGGCGTCCACTTCGGGCACTCGGTCTGGGGTCACCCGGGACATGGCGGTGGTGCGAATGCCGGCGGTGTCGTACAGGTCTTTGAGACCGATGGGCACGCCGTGGAGCGGACCACGGTAGTGCCCCCGCAGAATCTCCGCCTCGGCGCTGCGGGCCTGGGCCAGGGCCTGCTCCGGCAACAGGGTAACGAAGGCGCGGAGCCGGCCGTTCAGGACCTGGATGCGCTCCAGAAAGGCGCGGGTCAACTCCACCGGCGACAGCTTGCCCGCCCGCAGCAGCGGCCCGGCCTGGGCGATGGTCAGGTAGCAGAGGTCGGTGGTGTTGGTGGACATGGTGCTGGCCTCCTCGGGATGATTACCAAGGCCGGCGACTGATGGCGCCGCCAACCCGCTCTACCGCTGGTGCCACGCCGCCGGGAAGACCATGACAGGCTCCTCCAGGGGCAGGCTGGGGTCGTGGAGCATGGCGAGCTGCTGGGTGAACTCGCGGTACAGGGGCAACAGGGCCTCCAGCTCATCCAGGGTCAACTCCAAGCCGGCCCGCCGGGCCAGGACTTGGAACTCCTTCAGAGTGATGTGGCTGGACATGTGGGTAGACATTGGGCAGGCTCCTTTGCGTGCGGTGATGCCCTATTTCGATTTTCTCAGAACACCGCTATCGGGTTCACCGGCGAGCCGGTGGTGTTGTGCAGCCGCAGCGGCCCGATGGATAGCAGGAACTCCCAGCGGTTGCGCTGGCGGCAGGCCTGGGCCACGTCCTCCAGGTTGGCGTTGTCCAGAATCCACAGCCCCATGGCGGTGATCCCCACCTGGTGGATGGGCTGGGGCACCTTGGCGTACTGGGGCGGCGCCACGTCGTTGCCGGTGTCGGACCCCATCATGGCGATGCCCCGCTGGTGGAACAGGGGCAGGCAGGCGGCCTGGCAGGCGGTGGAGCCTTTGGTGCGGTCCACCGGGCCTTCCACATCGCGCCGATGTAGCTGTCCGGTGCGGATTAGCAGCACGTCGCCCTCTCCCACACGGAAGCCGCACCGCTCCTCCGCGGCCAGGATGTCCTCGGGCGACACGCCCTCGCCGCGCTCCACCCAGTCGATGCCGCGCACCATGGGCACGTCCACCAGCACTCCCCGGGTCATGATGCCGTTCTTGGCCTGTTCCACGGAGCACACGGTGGCCCCCAGGCTGGTGGACACCAGATGGGCGGGCTGGCCGTTATAGGTCTTGCCCTCCCAGAAGAAGTGGGACAGGCTGTCCACGTGGGTGATGGTGGCGCCGTGGAAGATCATGCCGAAGTAGTCGGTGGCGGCGGCGTTGGGGCGGGCGCTCACCTTCTGGCCGGTGGCCCAGCCCTCGCCGCTTTCCACCATGAAGTGTACCGGCGGGATGGGAGCATCGGCGGAGGACTCGAAGCGCACGGTGCGGGCCAGGGAGACGGTGACGCCCTCCTTCACGGTGGCGATGGCCCGCCGGGTCTTCTCGGGGGTGATGAGGTTCAAGGCGCCCATCTGGTCTTCCTTGCCCCAGCGGCCCCAGTTGGACAGGGACTTAAAGTAGCCCAGGACCTCAGCTTCGGTGGGGATTCGGCCGGGCATGGCGATCTCCTTCAGGTGAGAATGCAATCTGGCGGAATTATGCCCCAACTGGGGCGGGGGCGCAATGCGGTTGGGGTGGGCGTAGGGGCGCACAGCTGTGCGCCCCTACGTTGTCAGGGCGAAATCAGTCGCCCAAGGGCGGGCGCAGGTGCACGTCCAGGATAATCTCGCACCAGCGGGCCGCGGCCAGCAGGCGGGCTTCGGCGAAGGGCGCCGCCGCCAGCTGGATGCCCAGGGGAAGTCCCGAGGGCGCCAGTCCCGATGGGATGGAGATGGCGGGCAGCCCGGCGGAGGTCCACGGCCCCTGGAACATGGGATTGCCGGTGTTGGTGCGGTCTGCCTGTGGCGGAGTGGGAGTCGTTGGGGTCAGCAGCACGTCCACGCGGGCCGCCAGTTTTTCCGCGTCGGCGGTGAACTTCTGGCGGCGCTCCAGGGCGCGCGAGTAGCTGACGGCGTCGGTGGCCAGCCCCCGGCCGATCATCGCCCGCAGCAGGGGCTGGTAGTCCTGGGCCTGGCGCTGGTACATGGGCTGGTGGAAGGCCGCGCCCTCCACTTCCATAATGACCCGCTGGTCGGCCACGGCGGTCTCAATGCTGTCGGGTGTGGGCAGCTCCACCACGTTCCCGCCGGCAAGGGCCAGGCGCTCCGCCACGGCGTCCAGGTGCTGCTGGGTGGCGGCGTCGGCCTGGTCGCAGAAGAAGCGGCGCAGCAGGCCGATGCGCGGCGTCCGGGGCTTCAGCAGCCCCGACAGGTAGTCGGGCACCGGCTGGGCGGAGGCCCAGGGGTCCTGGGGGTCCGGGCCAGCCAGCACCTGGCACAGCAGGGCCGCATCCTCCACGGTGCGCACCAGCCAGCCCACGGTGTCCAGCGACCAGCTTACCGGCACCACTCCGTATCGGCTGACCCGGCCAAAGGTGGGCTTGAAGCCGACGATGCCGTTGTAGGCCGCCGGGCGCAGGGTGGACCCCACGGTCTGCGATCCCAGGGCGGCGGGGCACATGCGCGACGCCACTGCCACCGCGGAGCCGCTGCTGGAGCCGCCGGGGGTGTGGGCCGCGTTCCAGGGGTTGAAGGTGGGGGACGGATCCGAGCAGGCGAACTCGGTGGTCACGGTCTTGCCCAGGATGATGGCCCCGGCCTGCTTGAGCTTGGCCACGGCGGCGCCATCGAACTCGGGGACGAAGTTGGCGTACACCTTGGAGCAGGCGGTGGTGGGCACGCCGGCGGTGTAGAAGATGTCCTTGAGGCCGATGGGCACGCCGTACAGCAGCCCGGCGGTGGGCGCTCGTGAGGGTGTCCGGCTGACGGCCCGTCGCGGCGCGGCTTCTGGAGGCGCCTCCGCCAGCTCCGCCTCCTTGCGGCGGGCCTCCGCCAGAACGCCCTCCCGGTCCAGGTGCACCCAGGCCTTGAGCCGGGGCTCCAAACGGTCGATGCGCGTCAGCAGCGACTCCACCAGCGCCACCGGCGAGAGCTGCCGGCTGCGCACCTGGCGGGCCGCCTCGGCGGCGGATAGTTCAAAGGGCTGCATCATCGGCTGTTCTCCTAATCCGGCTAGGCCCAATACTTAACCGGCAGCAACTTTTCCAGGTTGAGGTGCTTGGAAGCGTCCAGAATTTCAATGCCCACTATACGGTCATCCTCGCCTATATCCAGCACAATGTCGTCGGTGAGGCGATGGTTAATGACCTTCTGCTTTCGATCGTCCAAACGCAGTTACAGCCGGTCCGTTTTGTCGTTATAGATAACCTGCATCTGTACCCTCCCAGCAGCAGTCCCATTGTGCCCCGGCCTTGGCAGCTTGTCAACGAAGGCGTAGTCAGCAGCGGCCCGCCCCTAACTTCCGGCGCTGGTATAATTCGGCTAATAGATTGCCGCCGCAGGAGGGGTCAGCATGAGTCCTTTGGCCGATGCACGGTGGGCTGGAGTGGTCATGGCCGCCGGACAGGGGGTGCGGATGAACTCCCGCACGCCCAAAGTGCTGCACAAGCTGTGCGGCAAGGAGCTGGTGCGCTACCCGGTGGAGCTGCTGCAGTCGCTGGGCATCGGGCGCATCGTGGTGGTGGTGTCGCCCCACAACGCCCAGGCGGTGCGGGACTTGCTGGGGAAGCAGGTGGAATACGCGGTGCAGCCGGCGGTGTTGGGCACCGGCGACGCCCTGGGCCGCAGTGCCCAACTGCTGCAAGGGCAGGCGGACCACCTGCTGGTGCAGGGCGGCGACGCGCCACTGGTGCGCCGGGAGACGCTGCAGCGGCTGATGGCCAGCCACCTGGAGCGGGCCAGCCAGATGACCTTGCTTACCGCCACCGGCGTGGCGTCACCAGACATGGGCCGGGTGCAGCGAGATAAGCAGGGCCGGGTGGTGAAGATTGTGGAGGCCAAGGACTGGCAGGGTCATGACGGAGCGCCAGCCGAGGTCAACGCTGGTGTCTACTGCTTTGCCGCCCACTGGCTATGGGAGAACCTGGCGCGGGTGGAGCCCAGTCCCAGCGGCGAGCGCTACCTGACGGCGCTGGCGTCCCTGGGGGTCGCCTCCGGTTCCACCGTGCAGGCGTTGGCCACCGATGACTCCGGCGAGGCTCTGGGCATCAACAACCGGGTGCAGTTGGCCCAGTTGGAGGCCATCGCCCGCCAGCGCATCCGGGAGCATTGGATGCTGGAAGGCGTCACCATCTCCGACCCGGCCACGGTGTACATTGACGCGGACGTGACTATCGGCCAGGACACGGTAATCCTGCCCAACACCATGCTGCTGGGGAACACCCGCATCGGCCAGGAGTGCCATGTGGGACCTGGCTCAGTGGTGCGGGACACCATCGTGGGCGACCGCTGCCGGGTCACTGCCTCCCACCTGGAGGAGTCCACCCTGGAGCACGAGGTGGACATCGGGCCCTACAGCCACCTGCGGCCGGGGACCTACCTGGAGACCCACGTACACATCGGCAACTTCGTGGAGGTCAAGAACAGCCGGCTGGCCTCCGGCGCGGTGTCGGGCCACTTCAGCTACCTAGGCGACGCCACTATAGGCGCGGATGTGAACATCGGCGCGGGCACCGTCACCTGCAACTACGACGGCCAGGACAAGCTGGAAACCATCATCGGCGCGGGGGCATTTATCGGCTGCGACACCATGCTGGTGGCGCCGGTGACGGTGGGCGAAGGCGCGGTTACCGGCGCGGGCGCGGTGGTGACCAAAGACGTGCCGCCGGGCAAGCTGGCGGTGGGCGTGCCGGCGCGGGTGCGGGAGAAGCGCGGTTAGGTGGTATCTGGCACTGGACGCCGCACTCACCCGGCGGTACAATCCCCCCAAAAGAGCAGGAGGTGTACCTATGCCTAAGATCAAGCACATCGCCATCTCCACCCAGGACCCCGACGTCACCGCCAAGTTCTACACGGAAGTCTTCGGCATGAAGGAGATCGCCAAGCTGAACAGCCCCAACGCCTCGGGCTACTTCCTCAGCGACGGCGACATCAACATGGCCATCCTGAAGTTCAAGAACGACCAGGTGGCCGGCGCCGAGTACACCAAGAACTACAGCGGGCTGCACCACATCGGCTTCCAGGTGGAGAGCCTGGAGGAGATTGCGGAGAAGCTGGCGGCGGCTCACACCGAGAAGCGGGACGACATCAACCGCGCCCTGGGCGTCGGCATGACCAACCGTCACGCCAACGTGGAAGTTAAGTATGCTGCTCCGGATGGCGTGATCCTGGACGTGTCCGAAACCGGCTGGGTGGGCACCTCTCCCATGGTGCGGGACTAGGGATCCGATTTTAACCACAGAGCGCACAGAGAGCACAGAGAGATAACCCTGTAAAAATCTCCGTGTCCTCCGTGCTCTCTGTGGTTAAAGGTCGTACTCCCTCAGGCGGGGCGGAAGGCCGGTGCGGGGCGCTCCGGGTCTAGCTCCGCCAAATCCAGCGCTACGGCCATGCCCGTCTCTATGCTCTGCGGGCTGCGGGCGTCCACGCCAAGGATGCGGGCGCTGACTCTCGGCCCTTCCTCCAGGGTGACAATGCCGGCGCAGTAGGGGTTGTTGCGGCCAAACCCCTGCTTCACCAGGGCGGCGGGCGCCACGGAGATGCAGGTGAAGGTGCTGAGGGCGCCGCGCCCGCTGAACTGCTGCCACTCCACATCTCGCCCGTGGCAGGCGGCGCACAGAGGCCGTGGTTGGGCCGAAAGGTGCCCGCAGGCGCGGCAACGCACCCCCATCAGTTTTCCTTCCTTCAGGTAGGCGCTGAACGACGCCGCGGTAAAGGCCCTGGGCTGTTCTGGCATATTCTGTCCTTTACCCTCGCCGCAGGACGTGCACCACGCAGGTGCCGCCGGTGCCGCCCACGTTGTGGGTGAGGCCCAGCTCCAGATTCGGATTGGGCAACTGCCGGGGGCCCGCCTCTCCCCTAAGCTGGTGGAACACCTCAATCACCTGCGCCACACCCGAGGCTCCCACGGGATGCCCCTTGGCCTTCAGCCCGCCCGAGGTGTTGATGGGCTTGTCGCCGGTGCGGGCGGTGCGGCCCTCGTCCACTGCCCGGGGGCCTTCACCGGGGGCAAAGAAGCCCAGGTCTTCCGTGGCGATGATCTCGGCGATGGTGAAGCAGTCATGCACCTCCGCCACCTGGATGTCTTGGGCCGTGACCCCGGCCATCTGGTAGGCCTGGGCCGCGGCGGCCTTGGCAGCGGAGAGTGACGTCAGCTCCTCGGCGTCGTGCAGGGGCCGCCCCGATGCCTGCCCGGTGCCCGCCACCTGCACCGGCTTGTGGGTGAAGCTGGAGGCCAGCTCCGATGCCACCAGTAGCACGCAGGCGGCGCCGTCGGTGATGGGGGCGCAATCGTACAGGCGCAGCGGCCAGGCGATCCAGGGGTTGGCCTGGGGATCGTTAAGGAAGGCCATCTCGTCCTGCCAGGCGGGTACAAACTCGCCTCGGTCGCGGGCACGGCTCTTGCGGCGCTCCATCATGTCGCGCAGGCTCTGGTTGAACTGGGCCTTGGGGTTTAGCGCCCCGTTCTGGTGGTTCTTAATGCCCACCTTCAGCAGGTGGGTGAGGCTGGTCTCGTAGCGGTCCATGTGGGCCTTGGCCAATGCGGCATAGATGCCGGGAAAGGTGAGGCCCGCGGGCACCTCGTACAGCACGTCGGCGGCGGAGGCCAGCACGTCGGTGACGCCCTCCGTGGGCAGGCCGGTCATCTTCTCCACGCCGCCTACCAGCACCACGTCGTAGAGGCCGGAGGCGATGGCCATGATGCCCTCCCGCAGGGCGCTGCCGCTGCTGGCGCAGGCGTTCTCGATGCGCGTGATGGGCGTTGGGGTCATGCCCAGCCAGTCGGCCAGGATGGGGCCGGTGTGCCCCTGGCCCTCAAACAGGTCCGAGGAGTAGTTGCCCACGTAGGCGCACTGGATGTCCGCCACGTCCAGGCCCTGCTCCATGTGGGACTGGAGGTCCAGGAAGGCGCTGGCGAACAGGTCCCGGCTGGTCAGGTCTTTGAACGCGCCGAACTGGGACATGCCTGCGCCCACAATGGACACGGGCCGGGCGAGTTGCCGCTTCTTGGTGGCTGGTGACATAGGCGACTCCCTGGCTCAGAGGTTATCCACTGGGTTAGCCACTGGTTGTAGCTATTATACCAGCCGGCACAGGCGGCCGGGCTGCACGGCGACGGGACTAACTTATCAGTTAAGCCCTCGTCATTCCGGCTTCCGCCGGAATCCATCCGCTGCTTCGCCTGCTTACGAGGGGATAGCCGCAGGACTGGCATCCTGGGTTCCGGCCTCCGCCGGAACGACGAGGGTGACGCAGATGGTTCTCCGCGCTGCCAAATTGCGGGATGACTCAGGCAGGGGTCAGCGTAAAACGGCCCTTCCCTGGTGGGGGGAAGGGCCGTCGCAGGAGGAGAGTGTGCCCGAAGTTTACTGTCTGACGCCGACCAGTTCGCCGTGAACCACGAGCCGGTGGTCGTACACCAGGCTGGGCACGCAGGTGACCAGGTGGATGGTGGCCTTCCCAGTATCGTAGAGCTTGAGCTGGTCCTGGGGCACCACTTGGGTGCTGGTCACTCGGTACAGGAACTGCTGGGGGCCATTGCCGGTGACGATGTAAACTTCTTTGCCCTGGCGCAGCATTTCCGGTATGCGGGGCAGGCTGTAGAAGACGGAGCCTTCGCCAGCCAGGGGGCTTTCCAGGTGGCCGAAGAACCAGGCGCTGCCGGCTTCGCCGCTGTCTGCGGACTGGGGAATGTGCCCCACGGTGTGTCGGGGCGTCTCGTAGGCGCGGGAGTCCACCAGGTCTAGAATTCGCAACTCCTGCACTGGGGAGTTTACGTCCAGCGCCGGGATGCTGAGCTGGGTGGCGGCGGCCAGGGTGCCCACGGCGGCTGCCGGACGGCCTGCCAGGGGCGTGAACGCCTTAACCATCGCCTGCTGAAGGTACTCCGCTGACTCGTAGGCCTGGGGATTGCTCCAAGCGGCGGGCGGCAAGCCCTCACTGGAGTAGCTCCCCTGCCCCGGCGCCGCGTTTGCGGGGAAGCCGGCGGGAGTGGTTTCGATCTCTGCCGCCAGCACTCCGCCGCGCCCGGTAACCTGCTCCTCCGGCTCAGTCTGCCAGGCGGGGTGCAGCGTGCTGGCCAAGCGGCTGGCGTTGAGCTGGGCCAAATCCGCACGAACTCTGGCCGCGTAGCCGTAGTATGCGCTGCCGCCAGCCAAGAGCAGCACGCCCAGGCTGATCAGGAATACGCCCCAAAACCGCAGCACCCGGCGGTGCGATTGCCGGAGGAAATATAGATAGTCGTAACCTGCTTCCATTTTGACTCCTTGGATTGCGGGGGATTGCCGGAGGGTTGCCGGGAGACAAATTTCTCCCCGGAAGGATTATCCGCGAAGATAAGCCCTCGCCCTTCCCATCAACTTCCGCTGCCCTTCGTTGCCTGAAGGACGATGAAGGGGTGAGTCCCTCTTGCGAAGGACGGGATATGGTTCCCGCGCCTCAGCGTGCGCGAGGTGAGTTCATGCCGCCAGGGGTAATCGGCTCGTTCAAGTAGATGTCGCCGTTGCGAATCTTGATGTTGAACCCGCAGGTGGGGTTAATGCAGACCCAAGCCTTGTAATGCACCGCCGCGCCCTGTCCGCCGTAATCCGACAGTGGCACCAGCTGCCCCACGTTGCACTTTAGACACTTGGGCATTGACTGATCTTCCACTTAATCCTCCTCCCATGCCTGAGTCGAGCGCAAGTATAGCATCGGCATTTTTTAGCATACAAGCAATTTCCGTGGCGTGATTGCGGGTAAATCGGGAAGCCTGACCGATGCCGCGGGGACAAAAGAAGTCCCCAGCCCCGACTCGTCGGGACTGGGGACTTTGGGGTTCCACCGCCTGGAGAAGGGCAGCCGGTTACTCCAAAAAGTCGCGCAGCTTGCGGGAACGGGTGGGGTGCCGCAGCTTGCGCAGGGCCTTGGCCTCAATCTGCCGGATGCGCTCTCGCGTGACGCCGAACTCCCGCCCAACCTCTTCCAGGGTGCGGCTGCGTCCGTCTTCCAGGCCAAAGCGCAACTGCAGCACCCGGCTCTCCCTTTCGGTGAGGGTGTGCAGCACCTCGTCCACCTGCTCCTTCAGGAGCTGGAAGGAGGCGGCGTCGGCGGGCGCCGGGGCGTTGCGGTCCTCGATGAAGTCCCCCAGGTGGGAGTCCTCCTCCTCGCCGATGGGGGTTTCCAGGGACACTGGCTCCTGGGAGATTTTCAGGATCTCCTCCACCTTCTCCGGGCCCATCTCCATGGCCAGGCCAATTTCCGCAGGGGTCGGCTCCCGGCCGTACTCCTGAAGCAGGCGGCGGTGCTGGCGCATCAGCTTGTTGATGGTTTCCACCATGTGCACCGGAATGCGGATGGTGCGGGCCTGGTCGGCGATGGCCCGGGTGATGGCCTGGCGGATCCACCAGGTGGCGTAGGTGCTGAACTTGAAGCCCTTGCGATAGTCAAACTTCTCCACCGCCCGGATGAGGCCGATGTTGCCTTCCTGGATCATGTCCAGGAGGGCCATGCCCCGGCCGATGTACTTCTTGGCCACGCTGACCACCAATCGTAAATTGGCCTCCGTAAGGTGGGCCTGGGCGCGGTCGCTGGCGGCAACAACGTCCCGGTAGTGGGCGCCGAAGTCGGCGTTCAGCCGCTGAAGCTCGGTTTGGCAGCCCGCCTGCTCCAGGGCGTCGTTCAGCTGCGACATCGGGTAGTTGCCTACCACGTCCAGGGTCCGCGGGGGCGCTAGCCAGCTATCTACGGAAAGCCGGACCAGCGCGGGGTAGAGCTTCTCCACCGGCTCCTCCAGGATGAGGGCCAGGGCCGCCATCATATCTGGGGAGACTGGGCCGTCAATGGCCTTCCGCAGCGCGGGGTCCTCAATCACCTGGCTCAGCGTCAGCCCTTCCGGCAGCTTCAGGTGCTCGCCTAGGGCCTCTGCCAAGGGCGCCGCGGCCGCCACCCGGCCCAGGAACGCCTGGGCGATCTCCCAGGACTGGGGCGGGCGGCCCTCCCGCTCGGTCAGCTCCCTTTGCATGTTCTGAAGATGCTTCCCGGCCTCCAGACGGCGGGCCAGCAGACATTCGTCGGCGGAGGTGAGCAGGCGTACCCGTCCGATCTCCCGCAGGTACATCCGCACGGGGTCGTCCAGGACCTCCAGGGTCTCCGGCTCCCACTCCTTTTCCGTTTCCTCCTCTTCCTCTTCCTCCTCCGCCTCCTCCTCCTTCTCCTCCTGGGCGACCTCATCCAGCTCGTACGCCAGCGGCCCGTCCAGCGCGACGTCCTTGGGTGGAGTTACCAGGCCGGTGGCCTCCTGGAGCTCTTCAGGCTCCCCTTCAAGGACGCCGATGAAGTCGTCCCGCCGCTGCGTGTCCGCGGTGGCCTCCAGCAGGGCCGCTCCCATCTCCGGGTTGCTCTTGCGTCGTGGCATTGTTTACTTATCCTCGCGCTGACAGTTTGGGCGCCGACAGTTTGGGCTCTAGCCCCCCGACTTGCCGGGGCCGGCTCTGGTTCATCTTGATGCGCTGGTTCAGGTCCAGCACCTCTTGCTGGAACTCCTCCAGCAGGTCCGGCGATTCAGGCGAAGGCTCGCCAAACTTCAGGCTCTCCTCGGCCTTCAGGCTCCGCAGGTAGCGGTCTTCCAGGCGGCGAGCCACTTCCTCAAGGGCGGACCGGCGGTGCTGGGGGTCCTGGGGCGGCAGCGTCTTGTGCAGCAGCGCCTCCAGGTGCTCCGTCAGCTCCGGGTCAATCTTGCCTTGCAGGGCCGCCAGCACCAAGGCCGGGGCGTTCTCGGGTGTGGCCAAGGCCAGGTGATTAAATATCTCCCGGTTCTCTACCCGCAGAAAGTACTCCTGCCGCAGTAGGGAGGCATAGCTAGGCGCGCCTGCAATCTGCGCCTCTCCGGGCTGGAGCGCCGCCCGCAGCTCCGAATGCTGGAGCAGCAGGGCCAGGCAGTAGTCCTCCACGGGGTCCCGGTCCAGCCGCGCAAAGGCCGACTCGGTAGCTTGCCGGGGGGAGGTCCGTACCGTGCCCCGGCCCATGCGGTTATTAGTGGACGCCGTGGGGCGGCCCACGCTGGCCCGCAGGGTCTCCTCGCTGATGCCCATGCGCTTGGCCAGCAACTGAAAGTAGTGGTCCTGTTGCGCGGCCTGGGGCACCGCCGAGATGAGGGGGAACATCATCTCCGCCAGTTGGGCCTTGCCCTGGGGCGTAGTGAGGTCCAGCCGGGCCGACAGGGCCGAGAAGAAGTAGTCGAGCATGGGCATGGCTTCAGCCAGCAACTTGGACCACTCCTCCGGGGATCGGCGGATGACCTCGTCGGGGTCCAGCCCGTCGGGCATGAGGGCGACGTTCACTTCTGGCATATCGGGTTGTTGCAGAATGTTGATGGCGCCGGCCTGCCCGGTATTCCTGGGCTGCAAAAAGGGCGACAGGGTCTCCAGGATCTTACGAAAGGTGGCCTGCTGCCCGGCTGCGTCAGGGTCCAAGACCAGGATTACCCGGTTGGTGAGACGGCGGGCCTCCGCAACCTGGTATCCGGTAATTGCGACGCCCATAGATGCCACCACGTTGGCGAAGCCGTGCTGGTGGGCCATGATGGCGTCCATGTACCCTTCCACCACGACAATTCCCGGCTCGCGCACCGCGTCCTTGGCCTGGTTCAGGGCGTAGAGAATCCGCCCCTTGTCGAACACCGGGCTGCGCGGCGAGTTCAAGTATTTGGGCTGTGACCCAGGCCCGTCAGATACCATGGCGCGGCCGCCGAAGCCGGCCAGCTCCCCCCGAGTGTTGCGGATGGGGATAATTAATCTTCCACGGAACAGGTCGCGGTGCTGCCCCTGTTCGTTCTGACGCACCAGCCCGGCCAGCAGCAGCTGCTCTAGAGTGAACCCCTCCTGCATCAACTGCTGTCGCAGGGCCTGGCCATCTATGGGGCTGAGGCCCAGCTCGAACTTGCTGATGGTCTCCGGGGTCAGCCCCCGCTGCACCAGATAGGCCAGCGTGCTAGCTCCCTGGGCGGAGGCAAGGCGCTCTTGGAAGACTCGCCGGGCGGCTTCGTTAATCTGGTAAAGGGACTGCTGCTCTCCGCGGCGGCCCCCGCTGGTGAGGGCAACTCCGGCCCGCTGAGCCAGGCGGCGCAGGGCCTCCGGGAAATCCAGGTTCTCCGCGCGCATGACGAAGGAAAACAGGTCACCGCCGGTGGCGCAGGCGCCGAAGCACCGCCACGACTGGCGGTCGGGGAAGACAAAGAAGGAGGGGGTTTTCTCCTGATGGAACGGGCAGTTGGCCTTGTAGCTGCGCCCCGACCGCTGCATGGGAACGTAGCTGGAGACTACCTCCAGAATGTCCAACCGGGCCTTGATGTCGTCTAGTTCGGTCATGGCTCACGTTGCGTTGAGGCTTGCCTTAGCCCCAGCGTAAGGCAATGGGAGATTCGGGTATCTACAGGCAGGGAAATGGCAGAACCCATCAAACGCGGGGCAGAAGTCCTCTAGATATAGTCTACCCACAGAGGCGCAGAGGCGCAAGGGCGGCGGGAGGTTCAAACCGGCCTTTCCGCCAATCCTCTACGACCGTGCCAGGAACTCCCGCACCTGCTGGGCCAGGGGCGCCGTGTCGTAGTTGTTGTAGAGGATGGTGGCGTTGCGGGTCCAGTCGCCCTGGAAGTAGCGCTCGTAGAGCACCTGGCGCGCCCCAAAGGCGCTGCAGGCTAAGTCCCAGGCCAGGTGGAAGAGCTGCACCCGCTCCCGGGCGGTGGCGGTATCGGTGTCCAGGTACTGCTCAATTTGCTCCGCCAAGGGGCCATCTAGGTCCGCCTCCGCCGGCAAGGCCATGAGGCTGCTGGAGCCAAGCAGTTGGATAATCTCCGCCATGCGGGGATACAGGCGGATGAACAGGTTGCGGGCCACGGAGACGGGGGCGCGGGCCGGACACATGACGCCCCACTGGTCCAGGGCGGCGCCGGCCTCGGCGGCGAGGAGCAGCGCCTTCATGGTCTCCAGCCCCTCGATGAGCTCGGCCATCAGGGCGTGAACGTGGGGGATGGACTCGGACCCCAGGGTGCGCACCATCAAAGCCGCCAGGCCCAGGACGAACTCGCCCTTGGCCACATTCTTGGTGACCACCTGGTGGCCGGAGTGGAAGTACTGGTTGGTGGCGTAGCTGAGGCCGTTGGCCAGCTCCACGTCGCGGTAGAGGAACACCCGCTCCCAGGGCACCAGCACGTCGTCGAAGAAGACGATGGCGTCCATCTCCTCGAACCGCGAACCCAGGGGATGGTCAAAGGTGGAGCGACCCAGGTCGAAGCTCTCCCGGCAGAGGAACTTGAGTCCGGGGGCGCCGCAGGGGATGGCGAAGGCGAAGGCGTAGCGCCCCGCGTCCTCGGCGTTGGCGAGCTGGGAGTTGCGAACGGGATAGACGGCGATCTCGTCAGAAAGGGGGCCCAGGGTGGCCAGCACCCGTGGCCCCCGCACCACGATGCCGGCGCCGGTCTCCCGCACCACGGCCAGGGCCGCGTCGGTGCTGATGGTAGTGCCGGCGGCGGCGGGCCGGCGGTTGCGCTGCAGATTTACCAGGGTGTGAGTCAGGGTCAGGTCGTTCTCGCGAATATACTGGAAGTAGTTGATGATGTTGGTTTTGAACTCGGGGCGGTTGCGACCAAAATAATCCCCGGCGGCAGCCATGGCCATGATGCTGACATTGAGGAAGTCGGGCGTGCGTCCCATCATGCCGTAGCTGGTGTGGGCCCAGTGGGACATCATCACCCGGCGGCGGGCCAGGTCCTCCTTGCTCCTGGGGGTGAGAAAGGATAGACCCACCTGCTCTCCGGTGGTCTCAGACGAGTAGGTCATCTGGTCACGCAGCGCCGGGTCGTGCTGCATGTCGTACAGGGCGGCCACCGATTTCGCGCCGCCCGCCAAGCCGGGGAAGGTGGTCACATCCGCCACTCGCTGGCCCGCCAGGTGAACCTCTCGGGGTTGCTCCCGGAGTCCCGCCAGATACTGGGCGCCGGTGCGTGCTGGCATGGCGACCTCCGTCCGTCACTGCCTGAATGCCTTCCCCATAATACTACAGCTGCGGAGAGGGCCGGGGTGCAGCACCCTCACCCCGGCCCTCTCCCAGAGGGAGAGGGCGCCAATTTCGCCTAGCCCCCCAGGTAGCGGCGCAGCCAGCTCATGGCATGGGCGTTGAAGTCGGTGCAGGGGGCGTGAGTCAGCTCCGGGTAGACATGCAGCCCCTTGACGGCGGTAATCTGCTCAAACACCGGCATGATGGTGCGGTAGGGGCAGGTCTCGTCCTTCATGCCGATGTTGACCAGGGTGGGGCACTGGATGCCCGGGACCAGGTTCAGCGGGTCGAAGTACGCCAGGGTGTCCAGCATGGCCTGGCGCTGCTCCGGGTGCTGGGCCGCGTAGTCGTGCAGCTCCCGGTAGGGGTTGGTGGTGACGCCCAGGGACACCGGGAAGTTGCACAGGAAGGGCTCCTCCGCCACCGCCACCCGCAGCCGCGGGTCCAGGGAGGCGGCGGCCAGGGTGAACCCGCCGCCCTGGCTTCGGCTCCACATGCCTAGCCGGTTAGGGTCCACCTCCCGCCGGGCGGAGAGGAAGTCCAGTCCCCGCAGGCAGTCCATGTAGGCGCCCCGGTAGTAGTACTTCTCCTTGTCGGTGACGTGGTAGGTCAGCTTGGTGTCGTGCTCCAGCTCCCATTCTTTCTTGCTCTCCCCCTGGCCGCGAGGGAATAGGGTGAGCACCGCGTAGCCGGCCATGGCCAGGTTGGCGGGAATTGGCTTGTCGCCGCCGTAGCCGGGCACCGCCAGCACCGCCGGGAAGCCCCGCCCGGTGGGAGCGTCCTTGGGCACCGAGTACCATGCCCGCAGCCGGCGGCCCTGGAAGCTGTCCAGGGTCACCTGGGAGGTGAGGTACTCCCGCCCGCTCTGCTCCGGGGCCTCCTCCAGGGCGGCATTAACCTTGGTGCGCGCCAGCTCCTCGGTGGTGCGTTTCCAGAAGCTGTTTAGGTCCTTGGGGGGCATGGGTGGCCTCCTTTTTAGCGTTCAGCTATCAGCATTCAGCGCTCAACAGCCTGCCGCACCAGTTGCGGCTTGCAGGCTCGCATCACCGCCAGCACCGAGTCCAGCCCCGGCCGGGCAGCCACCACCCGCACGATTGCGGTGTCCAGCCCCTGGGACAAGCGGCGAAAGGCCGCCGCTGCTCCCTTCGCGGGGCCGTAGTAGCCCACGTTCTGCAGCAGGTCCGCGGAGAAGGACTCCGCCACCTTGCCGGCGGGAGCGCCCTCCGTGCGCATGCGGTCCAGCAGGGCCAGCTCCTCGGCGTGGCCCATGCGCTCAAAGTGGGCGCGGTAGCCCTGCCGCCGCTCCCGTGGGCTGGGCACGGTGGCCCCCAGGGCGTAGTGCATGGTGGCGCGGGCGTAGGCCCGGCGCGCCTGCTCCACATCGTCGTCCACGCACACCCGGATGTACTCCACCACCTTGGCCTCCGCCGGGTCGCGGCCCGCCCGCTCCGCGCCTTCCGCCATGCGCTCCCGGCTCCAGGCAATCTGCTCCGGGTTGCACCAGTTGAGGCAAGCGCCATCGGCCAGCTCTCCCGCCAAGCGCAGCATCTCCGGCCCCAGGGCGCCCAAATACACCGGCGTGCGCGGCGGCGGGCTGAGGGCGAGCTTGATTCCGCGCAACGTCACCACCTCGCCCTCATAGTCCACCTGCTGGCCCGCCAGCAACTGGCGAGTGGTAATCAGGTAGTCCCGCATTATGCCCAGCGCCGAGGTGCGGGACATGCCCATGGCCTGGCGGGTCAGGGGCCGGTAGACCGTTCCCGAGCCGATGCCCATGATGAACCGCCCGCCGGTCATGTTGCTGAGGGTTCCGCCGCTCATGGCGAAGGCCACCGGGCTGCGGTACAGCACCGGCGACACTGCGATGCCGGTGCCCAGGCCCTCTGGGACCACCTGGCGGCTGGCGGCCCAGCGGCGGGCGCACACTTGGAAAGAATCCTGGCCTGCGCCCTCAGTGATCCAGATGCTGGTGTAGCCCAGCCGCGCCGCCTCCTGGGAGAGGTAGTCCTGGTCCTCCCAAGTAAGGTTTAGGCCGGCGTCCAGCCCGATGCCGATGTCCATACTACTTTCCCTCCTTAACCCAGTCGGCCACTCGCTCGCCGATCATGATGGCGGTGGCGTTGGTGTTGGCCCGGGTCACCTGAGGAATGATGGAAGGGTCCGCCACCCGCAGTCCCTGAACGCCGCGCACCCAGCCGAACTGGTCCACCACCGCCAAGGGGTCGGAGGCGGGTCCCATGCGGCAGGCGCCAGAGACGTGGCGGGCGGTGGTCACGGTCTTGAGCATCCAGGCGTCCAGGGAGTCGTCTGATGCCAGGTCTTTGTCTGTTGGAGCAGTCCGGCGGTCAATGATCGCCTTGTAGCTGGGGTGCTCCACTAGCCGCAGGCACAGGCGGATGCCGTGGCGCAGGCGCTGCCGGTCCCAGGGGTCTTCCAGGTAGTGGTAGTTGAAGTAGGGCTGCATGCGGGGGTCGGCGGAGCTGAGGCGCAGCTCCCCGGCGCTGGCGGGATACTCCAGGGCGCAGGAGAGGCGCACCGTGCCCGCGGGCAGGGGTTCGCCGGAAACCGGCACAAACACCGAGCTGGTCTGCAGCAGCATATCCCTGGGCGAGTCTGAACCTTCTGCGGTGTAGCGAAGGCCCACCCGCATGCCCAAAGCGTCGGCAGCCAGGCGCACGCCGTCCTTCACCCGGTAGGTCAGCCCCACGCTGGGGTGGTTCTTCAGATTTTGGCCCACGCCGGGAAGGTCCTGCACCACCGGCACGCCCTTGGCTTGCAGTTGGCCTGCTGGGCCGATGCCCGACAGCAGCAGCAGGTGGGGAGAGCGCAGCCCGCCGGCGCTGAGGATGATCTGGCTGGCCTGCACGGTGAACACCTCGCCGCCGCTCTCCGCCTCCACGCCCACGGCGCGGCGGCCCTGGAAAAGCACCCGGCGCACCAGCACGTTGCCGCGGATGGTCAGGTTGAGCCGGTGGCGGCTGGGGTTCAGGTGAGTCAGGGCGGCGCTCATGCGCACCCCGCTGGGGTTGTTCATGGGGACGAAGCCCACGCCGTAGGAGTCGGGGCCGTTCATGTCCGAGTCCTGGGGGAAGCCGTTGCCCAGCGCCGCCTCGCGCAGGGCGCGCTGGATGGCGGGCATCTCCTCATCCTGCCGCCGCAGCACGGGCACTGGTCCGTCGGAGCCGTGGAAGTCGTCGCGGATGTCCAGGTCCCGCTCCAAGCGGCGGAAGAAGGGCAGCACCTTCAGGTAGGACCACTCGTCGTTGCCCCAGGCGGCCCAGGTGTCGTAGTCCTCGGGGACGCCCCGCAGGAAAATCTGGCCGTTGATGGCGCCGGAGCCGCCCACCACGCGGCCCTGGGCCACGTGAATCTCCCCCTGCACCTGGTTAATGGTGCCGGTAAGCGACCAGTTGTGGGCCGCACCCTTAATCTCCGCGCTGCGGGTGTGGCCCAGCTTCAGCTCATCGGGCAGGGTTTCCATGTCGGCGTAGTCGGGGCCGGCCTCCAGCAGCAGCACCGATAGGTTGGGGTCCTCCGACAGCCGGGCGGCCAGCGGGCAACCCGCCGACCCGGCGCCGATGACGATAACGTCGTAGTTCATGCTTGTGTCTCCATACTGGTTGGAATTGTGCGAACCCTAATAGGTTCGGGCGTAGAGGGAGCACATACGAATCATGTCCTCCCAATCCCCTAATCTCCTGATCCCGGCCTGAAAGTCCTGCCGGGATCAGGAGATTAGGGGAAGACCAGGAGATTCTGGACTCTGATACTACCCCTCCACCACCTCCACCGCGCGCTGGGTGGCAGACCAGGCGGGGAACCAGGAGCTGTGCCGGCCGTCGCCGCCGGCTACCATCACCAGGAACTTGCTTCTGTCGGCTACCAGGGGCACCATGAAGTCGTCGGGCGCGGTCTCGTACTCGGCGGGCCAGGAGCGCGCCCCGTAGTGCCCGCGGTTCTTGATGACGCCCATGGGCAGTCGCACGTGCTCAAACAGGTAGTCCACCACATCCTGGCGGCTATAGCCCGACGCCGCAATCTCCGCGGCGTGCTCCGGCCCCAGCACCACCACCGGCGATGCGCCCCGGGCCTGGAAGTAGTAGCCGGAGATGCCCCCGGCGGTCATGGAGGCTACCAGGGTCTCCAGCGCGCCCTCGCCCGTCTCCTGGCTGGACTCCACCATCGTGTGAATGCCCCGGGCCGCCACCACGATGACGATGCTGGCCTCGGCGGGATAGCCCAGGGCCACGTGCAGCGGCTCCCAGGGGCAGCGCGGCTGGTTCTCCGCAAAGCACATGGTGTATTTGCCCGGCCAGCCGTGGGTGGACTTCTCCATGGTCTCGGCCACCGCCCCGCCCAGGTTTCGCATGGTTAAACGCAGCGCCCTCCCGATGGTTGCGTTGGCCTGGTGCCCGGAGCCAAAGACCGCGGTGCCGCTGTTGATTCCCAGCCTTTGGGCAATGGGCCCGCTGACCAGGAGCACCGGCGCCGCGCCCCCGGTGGTGGTGGTAATGCCTCCGGCGTTGAACTGGGGCTGCAGCACCGCCTTCACCGCCGCCAGCACCACCGGGAAGTAGTCGGGTTTGCAGCCCGCCATCACCGAGTTCACCGCCACCTTCTCCACGGTGACGGTGCCGTTCAGCGGCGGCAGGCGGCCCAGCACCTGCTCCGCCTTCATGGTCACCGGCGATGCCTCCAGCATCTCCAGCACCAGATCCTGGGTGGGGGGGATGATGGGCAGGCCGTCGGTCCAGCCCTTGGCATAGTAGTAGTCGTTGATGTCCCGCACCGAGCCGGAGACGCTCAGGCGGCTGGCCCGCGGCGCTGCGACGGGCGCCGCCGCTGCCGCCGGGCCGCGACGAGGGGAGCGCGCTGGGCTAGTCATTGCCCGCTCCTCCAGCGGCCGCCAGCAGGCCTTGGGCCACCTGCTCCACGCTGCCGCGCGCCAATTGCACTACTTGGTCCCGGTTCATGCTGGCAATGGGATGCTTAATAACTACCACTGGGTGCTCGGTTAGCCCCAGCGCCCGCGCCCGGTTCTGGGCCGCCCGGATAAAGGCATCGGTGATGACCGTCACCGCGGCGCGGCCGCGCTTCTCGTATTCTATTCCGTCGTGGAGACCCCACGCTGTGCAGGACCCTCAATCCGCCACCGCATGAATGATGGCGTCACACTGGGCGGCCAGCCGGTCCATCACCTCCGGCGGCGTGGGCAGGCTCTGGCTGTCCTTGCGGTAGTTGACCAGCCGGGCCACGCCGTACTGCGCTTGCAGCAGGCGGCCCAGCTCCTGCAGGTAGACATCGGCGTTGCGCTTGCAGTTGTCCACCAACGCCACGGTGGCGCCCTGGAGCGCGTCCAGGCGCGGGGCCAGCTGCTGCTGCTGGGCCACATCCTCCGCGGCGGGGTGCAGGACGATGGTGGAGATTTCGGTTGCCATACTGAGTCCTCCTTGAAGGTGTGTCTGATGGCTGGGAGTGTATTGCGCAGGGCCTATGGCGTCAAGTTTTGGCCCGGTTGACACCCCTGGACGCCGGTGGTAGCCTTCACTCACCGGCGCTGGCCAAGCTGTGGCAAGCGGCAGCGCTTATCTTTGGCCGCAGGAGGAAATGGATATGTACGAGGGAATGTTGGCGGAAACCGTCCGAATCAAGGGTCACAACGGGGATGAGATTGATGCCTACTTGGCCCGCCCCCTGGGGCCTGGCCCCTTCCCCAGCGTGGTGCTAATCCACCACATGCCGGGCTGGGACGAGGCTTCCAAGGAGATGGCGCGCAAGCTGGCCTACAACGGCTTTGCCACCATATCTCCGGACATGCACTGCCGGCAGCGCGCCGAAACCGGGTTTGGCTATGACCACGCCAAGCTGAGCGGCTTCGTTCGCGACCAGGGCGGGATGCCCGACGACCGCTCCGTAGGCGACGTGCAAGGGGCGATGAACTATCTGCGAACCCTGCCTTACGCCAATGGCAAGGTGGGGGTCATCGGCTTCTGCTCCGGCGGACGCCAGACCTTCTTGGTGGCCTGCCGAATCCCCACGGTGAACGCCGCGGTGGACTGCTGGGGCGGCGGCGTGATCGCCCGCGCCGGCGAGCTTAACGCTGCCCAGCCCGTGGCGCCCATCGACTACACCAAGGACCTGAACTGCCCGCTGCTGGGCATCTTCGGCAACGAGGACCAGCGGCCCACCGCCGCCGAGGTGAACACCCACGAGGCGGAGCTGAAGCGGCTGAAGAAGAACTACCTGTTCCATCGGTATGACAAGGCGGGTCACGGCTTCTTCGCCGTGGACCGGCCCAGCTACCGGCAGGAAGCTGCGGTGGATGCTTGGGGCAAGGTTATCGCCTTCTTTGGCCAGAACCTTCAGGCGACGCCCACCAACGGGGCAACCCGCTCCCGGGCCGCGGCAGGCGCTGCCCGGAAGTAACGGCCAATGCCAGACCCGCCCTTCACTATTGTCCAGGGACATGGATGGGCCGTCTATCGAGCCAGATGTGGAAGGGCAGGGGCGCACGCCGAACACGGCTACGCTCCTGCCCGTTCCTATATCTATACAGTTTCAATCCTGGCATATGGTCGAGGATACCGGCGATTGGCTTGGGCAACTGGACATGCTTGAACATTTGGGGATCCGCTGGGGTTATGTGTTTCTTCGCTCGACCTCCCATGTCTCCATGGACGAGCTGCGGGCCTTGATGCTCCAGGCGGTGGAGATGTACCTCAACGGAGAGGAGCAGCGCAAGGTGCATGGTGACGCCTTTGACGGCCGGCTATCTACCGAGCAGAAGTACGAGCTGCTGGGGGAGTTTGGCGGCCAGCGCTTTGACGCGGACCTTGAGACCCCCTACGGGCATGACCAGGCGTCTTTCCTGGTTAGCGAGCAGACTGAGGGCGTGGCTTCCTCCATATCCCGCATATCCCGAAACTAGCTTGCGGCGGAACTCCTCCACAACCGCTGAAACTTTGCCATTTCATCAACGCCGCCGCCCTGCTACACTAATATCAGGGCAATCTCCACCCCAGGATATTCCCGAAAGGCTGCATATTGCGGGGTGGACATGACGGCTTGTCGGCAGATCGTCAGTGCCCCCCGGTGCCTCCCGAGTGGCTCCCAACATAGGGTGGATGCCTCCGGGTAAGGGCGCCTAGCGTAGACGCGAGGTGAGCTGAATGGCAGACCCGTTAATCAACCTGAATGAAAAACCGACGGCCCAGTACATGATTGCTGGGTGGCGCCGGCAGTGGTCCAACGGCGGCGCTATTTCGGGACGCCTGCCGCGCTATCTCATTGAGAAGATGGGCGCCCGGAAGATTGGGGAGATGACCCGGGAAGTGACCACCCTATGCTACCCTTTCCAGGTGGCCGGCACCCATGACGTCTACCGGCCCCAGGTCTCCTATCACGACGGCCTGCCCAGCGCCAACATGGCGCGGGATAATAACTTCTACGACGCCGGCGGCGGCCTGATAGTGTTCCTGGGTGAGGAGCCGTGGTATCGGTTGGACCTCTACGGCCAGGCCTTTTTTGAGGCAGTGCGCACGCTGGGCATCAACCAGACTGTGGCGGTGGAGGGAGTCAATGGCCCCGCGCCTCCGGAGATGGAGCGGCGCATTAGCTGCGTGTACAGCCAGGCGGGAATGCGTGAGAACTTGGACCGGTACGGTCTCCGCTTCTCCAACTATGGCAGCGAGGGCCGCCAGGGCCCTACTATCGGCATGGCTTTGGTCACCCTGGCCCACTTTGAACACCCCGACGTTGCCATGTTCCGCATGGGGGCGATGGTGCCCATGTATCCCTTTGTCACCGGCAACAACGAGCAGGTGGGGATCTCCCGGGACCACCGGGCCTTCTACGACATCCTGCGCCGGCTCAAGGCCATGTTCAAGCTGAACCTGGACCTCACGGAGCTGCAAACCCTGGGGGACAACGACTCCCGCACGCTGTTGGAGACCTTGGACCGCATCGGCTCCTCCAACCCCGGCGCCAAGGAGATCATTGACCGGGTGCGGGCAGACTACAACTTTGTTCCCTTCGTGGAGCCGGTGGACCTGACGCCGTCGCTGGACAAGACCCTGGAGGAAATCCTGCGCAACATGCCGGACCTGCCTTCCGCGGGCTGAGGTGGCGTGTCTTTAGGAGTAGAAACTGCGGGCCCGCCCCGAATTTTCGGGGCGGGCCCGCAGTTTCTAGCTCTGGCTGGCAGCCTCCGGGGCTGGCGCCTGCCGGTACAGGAATGCTGCCAGCACGCCCAGCAGCACCACGAGCACACCCTCGTGAGTAATCTGCTTAACCACCAGAATTCCCGGCAAGGGCTGCACTGCGTAGTAGATCAGGTATTGGGGCACCGTGGCCAGCAGCGCCGCCGCCACGCCGAAGCGCAGCCCCTGGGGCAGCCAGGGCGTCGCCGTCACCCCGTGCGAGTAGATCCAGGCAAAAGCCCCGGCCATTATCACGTGGGCCAGCACCTCCCACGGGAGGTATTTCATTGACTCCGCTTCAGTCCGCATCAGGGCGGAGAGCTGCGCGTAATCCCCGGACAGCAGCAGTCCGTGGATGATGAAGTTGCCCGCCTGCCAGGCGATGAAGACCACGACCCAGGTGAGGAGGAGCTTCTTCATGTAACAGACGTGTCCTCTCCCGTCAGGCTAGTGGGTGTGCGGAGTCTCAGGCGTGGCTGCCGGAGTAGTACCCCGGTTCAGGAACGCCACCAGCACGCCCAGCAGCGCCACCAGAATGGCGCTGAAGACTATCTGCTTGATCACCAGCATTCCCGGCAGCGGCTGCACCGCGTAGTAGATCTGTAGGTTGGCACCACAGTCAGCAGCGCCACCGCCTTGCCGTAGCGCAGTCCCTGGTGCAGCCACGGTTTCGCCGCCACCCCTTGCGAGTAGATCCACGCGAAAGCCCCGGCCATTATCACGTGCGCCAGGACCATAAAGGGAAGATATTTCTGTGCTCCCACCCCGGTACGCATGAGGTCTGGCAGCAGTGCGTAATCGTTTATCAGCAACAAGCTATGAATGAGAAAGTCGCCGATCATCTAGGCGACAAAAACCAATATCCAGGTAAGAATAAGCCTTTTATTCATCGCGCTTCCTCGGATTTCTTGTGGAGTGGGTTGTTATGGCCTAGCGCTTGCCCAGGCGCTCAAAGGACGCCGGCCCGCCGATGGCCTTAATCTGCTCCGGGGTTTTTTCTCGCCGGGGCATGCGGGGCCACTCGCGGCCCAACTCGTCCTTAACCTGCACCGTCAGCCGCCCCAGCCCCTGGGTCTCCACCTCAATGCGGTCGCCGTTCTGGATGGCGCAGAGTCCAGTGTGGTTGGTGCCGCAGGCCACCAGGTCGCCCGGTTGCAGCGTGGTGATCCAGGTGGCCCACTCCATCAGATGCGGGATGTCGTTGGCCATGTCGCTGGTGGGGTAATCCTGGTACAGCTTGCCGTTGATCCAGCACTTGACGTTCAGGTTCATGGGGTCGGCAATCTCGTCGGCGGTGACAACGGCCGGGCCCATGGGGCCGAAGGTGTCCCAGCTCTTGCCCCAGAAGAAGCTGGGGCGGTTCTCCGGCCGGAACCCGCGGGCCGACACGTCGATGAAGTTGGTGTAGCCGAAGATGTAGTCGTAAGCCTCCTCGGGCTTCACCTTGCTGGCCTTCTTGCCGATGATCAGCCCCAGCTCCGCCTCTTGCTCAAAGACGGTGGGCTGGACATCGGGCAGCACCACCGTGTCGCCGTCACCGATGACGGTGCTAGCCGACTTGAGGAAGGCGTCAATGTCGGCGCCCTTCTGCCGGGTGCCGTGCTCCATGTAGTTCACCGCCATGGCCACGATGCGCGTCGGCGCAGGCAGGGGCGCCCGCAGTCGCACCTGGCGCAGGGAGACCCCCCGGGCGCTCCTGACCAGCTCCTCCATGGGGCCGCGGTATCGGTCAAAGTTGCGGATGAGTTGGGTCATCAGGTCTTGCGGCGAGGTGTGGACGAGGTCCGCCACCGCGGGACGCACGTCCACCACACTGTTGCCCTTGATGACTCCCAGCTTGTAATCGTCGAACAGTACCAGCTTCATTGCTGCTTCCTCCTTAGAACATAGCCGAAAATTCACCGCAGAGCGCGAAGACCGTTGAGATATTGGAGAACCAATCGTAGCTCTCTGGGCTCTCCGTGCTCTCTGGGGTTATCTGTCGGATTCTTAGCCCCGGAACTTAACTCGGGAACTTCCACAGGGTGGCCGCGGTGCCGCCGAACACCCACTCTTTATTTGCATCGCCGCCAAAGTCCACGCTCTGCATGGGAAACCGCAGGGCGTTGTGGTATCCCTCCCGGTTGGCCACCGGAGGGAAGTCGCTGCCCCACATCAGCCGCCGGGGGCCAAAGGCCGCCACCGCCATCTCCACCAGGGGCGGAATCTCCGCAAAGGGCATTGGCTGAATCAGGGGCTGAGGCCGCGGGCAGAACTCGCCCAGGCCAGGCACCTTCATGTAGGCGTTGGGGTACTTGGCCAGGGCCAGCACCCGCTTGTAGGTCTCTAAGGATGACGGATTGGTCGTGCGGGCGAGGTAGTTGCGACCGACGCCGCCCAGGTGCTCGATGATGATCTTCAGGGTGGGAAACTCTTTAATGATGCTTTCAAACCCCGCCGAGGCGAACTCCTCCAGGCTGCCGCCGCTGCTGACGGGAACTCCCAGCTCCGCCGCCTTGCGCCAGATGGCCAGGGGGTCCCGGCCGGGAGAGCGGTCCGTGGGCGTGAGGCGAATTCCCTCCGCGCCCTGCTTGGTCCACTCCTCCAGCCGCTGGGGAGCGCCGACGCGGGCGTGGTCCACAATGACCACCGCGGAGAACCGGCCGGGGAAGCGGCGCACGCACTCCAGAATGTAGGAGTTGTCGTACTGCCCCCGAATTTGGATGAGCGCCGCCTTGTCCACGTCGTTGCGGGACATCTGGTCCAGCAGGATCTCCACCGGCTCAAACCAGGTCAGTGAGGCGTGGCAATGGGTATCGACTACCACCATGATGCGGTCCCTCCCGGTGTGCTTGGCCTGTGCTCGTGCCCCCGCTGGTCCGTCGCGCTGGCGCGGCTGAACTTGCGGAAGCTGGATTCATTTCAGCAGGTGGCTGGGGGCTTGTCAACCCCCGGTTGGGGGTGGTGCGCCGGGTGATGCGCTTTGAGGCGGTGGCCAGGGCCTGGCGGTTCGGGAGCGGTTTGGAGCGGGCGATGGGATTCGAACCCACGACTTTGTGCTTGGGAAGCACACACTCTACCACTGAGTTACGCCCGCTTGCTGGCATTGTTGATGATACGGGGAGTGCCTGCAGGCTGTCAACGGCGGATACGAATTGAGCGAGTTGGGTATCAATCGAGCCATTCTCTTGGGACTTGCCGTCGCCCATGTTGTAACCATTTCTGTAACCACCACTGGTTACAAGTTGGTGGTAACGGGTCTCAAGCTCCGGTGCCAGACTCCGCTTCCCCTGCTTCCACAGCACCGACACCGCGGCGCAGTACCCCTTGCCCAGGCCGTTGCCCGACTTCACCGCCACTCGCCGGTGCTGGTGGATGGCGGCCAGCACCTCCTCCTGCTTGCTCCATAGCTTCACCTGGAGCACCTCTTTGGCGAAGGTCAGGGTGGGACATGCCCAGAGCCGGGGCAGGCGCGGGAACCGGCGGAGGTGGTCTACGGGATCTGGGTTTGGGAGCTGCCTTTTCCGGGGTAGTGGGGGCCTCTGTGCTTCGTTTTGAAGCCATCTATCCCTCCTCAGCCCGAGTTCCCGGCGCAGCTAGCATCCTGGCCAAGGCCTCCCAGGACAGGGGCCACTCCGGCGCGGAGGCTGCGGGCGGACTCTCCGCGGTAATCGGGTCCGGCGGGCTGAAGATGAAGCTGCACTCCAGGCAGCAGAACACGTGATGGTCTTGGGGAGACGCTCTGGCCAGTTGGCGCAGATGGGGGGGCAAGCAGCGGCGGCAGCGCACCTGGGTTCACCTCCTGCAAAAACAAAGGGACGAACCCTGAGGTGGGTCCGTCCCTCACTGTTTCTACCCTATCTTGCTGCTTTGGAGAGTGTCAACCACTCCGCGTCAGCAAAACACGCTGGGCAGGTGCTTCACCGTCGACAGGAATACAGGCGAGGGATTGCCCCGCTTGCACTGCCGCCGCTGGTTGTGGGCGCTGCGCGGTAACGCGTCCTAGTCGGGCTTGTGCTTGTCCAGATAGGACAGCACCCTCTTGTCAATCTTGGTCTTGTAAACCACACCGGCGTCAGACAACGCTACTCCCAGATGGGCAGAGCGCTGAATTTCTTCCCAGTCTGGCTCCAACTCGAACTCATCGCGCAGTTCGTCAAACAGGGTTTCCAAAGACTTTTTATCAAACATAGCGACCCTCCTGGAGAGCTCCTCCCGAAGATTCTCTGGCCCTTATCTCAGTTGCTGCCCGCTTAACCAGGCGACCATAGCTGAATACCCAGGCCACGGTTAAACAGTTTACCCAGATTTAACGCAGGTGGCAAGAGGGGTTGGAGCAATGGTTAGTATCAGCGTAGGCGAGGCTGGAACAGTGGATAACCGGTACGGTTCAGGGACGGCGGCGCAATGACACCGTGCGACGTCTCTGTGCCAGGTAGTACGCCACCAGACTCACGGGCATGAGCAGCACCAGCAATCCCAGCAGCGCCACCACCGTCCACGGCCCCAGGCCCAGCAGGTGGTCCAGCTGGTCTTTAATCCAGCGCAGCAGGTTGAGGTCCGCCTCCCCCATGTGGGCCATTACTGCCCAAAGCATCGCCTGGTGTCCCCCCGGCCCTCGGCTTCCGGCTTCCGGCTGCTGACAGCTGACAGCTGACGGCTGAAAGCTGATAGCTGATAGCTTATAGCTGACCGCTCGCTCAGTCCGCCGCTCCCACAGGTGCCGGCTTGGTCTGGTAGCGGGACGAGTACTTGCGCTCGCGGATGGTGAAGGCTGCCAGGGCCGCCGGGAACAGCAGCGCGCCCGCCAGGGCAAAGGGCAGGGTGTAGGAGCCGGTGAGGTCGAAGAGAAACCCGGCCAGCAGGATGCTGACAAAGCTGCCCAGTGCATGGAACAAGAAAGACACCCCGGTGATGGTGCCCAGCGCCTTCAGGCCGTACACGTCGGCGGTCAGCGAGGTGGTCAGGGGCGCCGTGGCGATCCAGGAGAACCCGGCCACCGCCGCGAAGGTCCACAGTCCCAGTTGGGAGGGTATCAACAGCAGCATCAGATAGGCGCCACCCCTCAGGAAGTAGGTCAGCGCCAGCAGGTTTTTGCGGCTGAACCGGTCCGACAGCATTCCCGCGCCAATGCCGCCCACCACGTTCAGGCCCATCATAAAGCCGAAGAGCATGGCCGCGGTCCCCGGCGACACGCCGCGCCCGATGGCGTAGGGCACAAAGTGGACGTTGAGAACCCCCGTGGTGGCGCCGCAGACAAAGTAGGCGCCGGTCATCTGCCAGATGGGGGGCGACCGGAAGGACTCCTGCCACCTGTCCACCGCAAATGTCCCTTCCTGCCGCCCGCCCCGGCGAGACCCTCCCTCCCCGATGGCATCGGGGTCGCCGTCGGGGAGCAGGCCCATCTGGGCGGGATCGTCCCGCAGAAAGAACCAGGCCACAGGCGCCCCCAGGCACAGCACCACCAGCCCCAGCACGGCCCAGGTCACACGCCAGTTGGTGGCCTGGAGCAGGTACATGGCAAAGGGCACCAGCAGCAGGCCGCCCAGGGACAAGCCCGCGGCGTTCAGCCCGATTACCGTGGCCCGCTTGCGCCGGAACCACTTGGTCAGCAGCGCCCCGGTGTTGGTCAGTGACGAGCCGCTCATGGCGGCGGCGCTAAGAAAGCCGAATACGAACACCAGGAACAGGTAGTGGAAGGTGAGGCTGAGCAGCACGGTGCTTATGCCGAACAGCACCAGGCTGGTGAGGATGACTCGCCGTCCGCCCAGCCGGTCGAGGGTGCTGCCCAAGAAAGGCTGGGTCAAGCCGTTGACCAGGAACCCCAGGGAAGCGGCCACCGAGATGGCGCCCCGGCTCCAGGCAAAATCGTGCTCCAGGGGCAGCACAAAGATGCCGAAGGCGTTGCGTGCTCCGTTGGTGACAAAGGCGATGAACATGCAGGTGGCCACGATGTACCACCCGTAGTACAAGGGGGCCTTGGCGGGCCGGGGCTGGCTGGCGCGCTCCTGCTTCAGAGACATGCCCCCATTATAGGCGCTGGCTGAGGCTAAGTCTTGCCCGCGGGAGATTCGCCATCACCCTGCCCTGTCTCATCAAGGGAGAGGGGATTTGTTATCAATGTCCTTGGGTTGCACAGTGGGGGTAGTCAAGCCGCCTCCGCGCAAAAGGAGAGGCCCCGATGTGTTCGGGGCCTCTGGGGTTACTCTGGTTGCCGGACTGGAGGGTTAGTGGCCGTGACCGCCGCCGCAGTTGCAGCCGCCGGTGTTGCCACAGCCGCACGCGCCAGCTTGGGCCTCGCCATGCTCGTGGCCGTGGGCCTCGGCGTGCTCGTGTCCGCCGCCGCCGCTGCCGCAACCACATCCGCCGCCGCCGCCGCCACCACCACATCCGCCGCCGCCACCACCGCCACTGCCACAGCCGCAACTGCCGCTGCCACAGCCGCCGCCGGTGGCAAACATGGGGTTGTTGATGACGAACCCGACGCGGCCACCAAGCTGCTCAATGTAGTCGATGGTGGCCTCATCCAGGAAGGGTGCGCTGTCGGAATCCATGAGGAACTTGAGACCCTGGACGTTCAGTTGGGTGTCGTCCGGCTGGGTCTCCTTTTCCATGGTGAGCATATATTGCAACCCGCCGCGCTCAGCGGGCATAGCGACGATGCGCAATGAGCCATTGGGTTCCTGCTCCTGCTCCATTACCTCTCGCAGTTTTTCTACCGCCAAGGAAGTGATATTCAGCATGTGACTCTCCCGCCAAGACTGGCAGTGGTTGGCTGGCTGAGATGCCCAACCCCGCTGTCTACCAGGCTACCATACCGCCACGGAGAGAGTCAATGAGGCGGACACCGGCATATCTGGCGTAACAGCCCACCCACCTCTGACTGGATGGCCCCATGGGGCTAAACGGAGACTGATCAGATCAAACTCCAGCTTGAGCCAACGCCCACTCCAAGTAACGATGTATGGATGTTCACATCTGGCACTATAACCAGTCCGGAGACGTGGAGTGCAGCGCTGTAGCCGGAGAAGTCACTTTGGAGACCACGTTTGCTTTCTTGTGCGACTACGCCAACCAAACTGCTGGAAAGCTGACCGCTTTTGGCATCGGGATAGACACAATATATGCTAGGCAGGTTCCGGCAACCCATCCGTTCATGTATGGCGTACTCGGGCTTCGCTTTAGCATTGTCGAAGTCGGCCCAAAGAAAATAGGGGTTCGCATCATCGATGCGGATGGCAACAACGTAGTCCCACCTCTGGACACTGGTACAAACGTTGATAATCCGCCCCCTGGCTACAACTATCGTAACGTTCGTATCGCTTTGGGACTCCACGGTTTGGTCTTTGCACATTATGGGGACTATTCGGTCAGTTTCCTTGTGGAAGGCCAAGAAGCAGCACGCATTCCGTTCAAGGTAGCTGAACCACCCTCACTTCCCGCTACTGCCTAAGTCACCTGCTAGAAGTCGAAATCACCACCTCCCCCACCCCCTTCCTTGCTCCCTCTGCCTCCAAGGGGTTATTATATGGGCCGTCAAGCTAGTACACCCATAATAATCCCTTGGAGGTATCACCGTGGCTGAAGGATACGACGTCATTGTGGTCGGGGCGGGCAACGCCGCCCTGAGCGCCGCCATCGCCGCCAAAGAGGTCTGCGACTCGGTGCTGGTGGTGGAAAAGGCCCCCGACTATTTCCGCGGAGGCAACACCTACTTCACCGGCGGCATTATTCGCTTCGCCTTCGAGGGCATTGAGGACATCAAGACCCTGATCCCCGACATGTCTCCCACGGAGGAGCATTCCGTGGAGGTCGGCAGCTACACCCAAAACCAGTTCTACGACGACATGATGCGGGTCACCCACGGGCTGACCGACCCGGAGCTGGCGCAGATTCTGGTGAGCCAGTCTCTCCCCACCATGCAGTGGCTGCGGGAGAAGGGCGTGCGGTTCGTCATGTCCTTCGGCCGGCAGGCCTTCAAGGATGGGGACAAGTACCGGTTCTGGGGCGGGCTGGTGGTGGAGGCGGTGGGCGCCGGCAAGGGCCTGTCCGACCAGCAGTTTGAGGTCATCAAGCGCAGCGGCGTGGACATCCGCTACTCCACGCAGGGGGTGGACCTCATCCGGGACGACACCGGCAAGGTGTGCGGACTGCGGGTGCTGGGGCCGGGCGGCTATGAGGACATCCCCGGCCGCTCGGTGGTGCTGGCCTGTGGCGGATTTGAGGCCAACGCGGAAATGCGCTGCCGCTACCTGGGGCCAGGCTGGGAGCTGGTGAAGGTGCGGGGCGTCCCCTACAACACCGGCGACGGCATCCGCATGGCGCTGGAGGCGGGCGCCCAGTCCTATGGCCACTGGAGCAGCTGCCACGCCGTGGCCTGGGACCTGAACGCGCCGGCCTTTGGCGACCGCACCGTCACCGAGCTGTTCCAGAAGCACTCCTATCCCTTTGGCCTGATGGTCAACGTTAACGGCGAGCGGTTCTTGGACGAGGGGGCGGACTTCCGCAACTACACCTACGTGACCTACGGGCGCGCCCTGCTGACCCAGCCTCAGGGGGTAACCTTCCAGCTATTCGACGAGAAGGTGAAGCATCTGCTGCGGGACGAGTACTGGATCCCCCAGGCCACCACGGCCGAGGCCGACACCATCGAGGAGCTGGCCCGCAAGCTGGACATCAACCCCGCCGGGCTGGCCAAGACGGTGCGGGACTACAACGCCGCGGTGCGCCGGGACATTCCCTACAACCCCACAGTCAAGGACGGTCGCCGCACCGAGGGCCTGGCGGTGAACAAGACTAACTGGGCCCAGCCTCTGGACACGCCGCCCTACCGCGGGTGGGCGGTGACCACGGGCATCAGCTTCACATTTGGCGGAGTGAAGATCAACACCCGAGGCCAGGTGGTGACCAACGCCCAGGAGCCCATCCCCGGCCTCTACGCCGCCGGCGAGATGGTGGGCGGGCTGTTCTACTACAACTACCCCGGCGGCTCCGGGCTGTCCGCCGGCATGGTGTTTGGGCGGCTCTCCGGCACCAACGCCGCCCAGGACGCCATGAAGCTCAAGGACTGAGACCCGTACGACATAACACCGCAGAGACGCAGAGACCGCTGAGATGATAGACAGCCAACCGTAGCCTCTCTGCGATCTCGGCGTCTCTGCGGTGACCTGCGGGTTCTCAGTTGCCGTGGCACCGCTTGTATTTCTTGCCGCTGCCGCACGGGCACTTCTCGTTGCGGCCAATCTTGCGCCCTCCCTCCTGCCGCTGGATGGTCTCCTTCTCCGAGCATTGGGCGCAGGTGCAGGCGGTGGGGTGGGCGGTGAACCAGTTGGGCCTAACCATTAGGCCTGCTCCGCGATGGTCACAGTCAAGGTCTTGGGCGCCGTCTTCCCCACCAGCCACTTCTGGATGTACAATGTGCCCACCGCCGGGGGCTTGCCGTTGGTCTCCTCCTGGTACCGGATGGTGTTCTTGGTCTCCTTCTCCAGGGTGAAGGTCAAGGTTTGAGATTCCATGTGCGTCTCTCCGCGATCAAGATAACTGTAGGATATGATAGTACTGGTTTGGACTCAAGCCTGTCACGGGGGTTGGGGAGCTGGCCGGGGCGACAATGCCGCCCTGGACCCTTCAACTGCCTGACGTAGGGGGTGAGTACGCACCATGGCCAACCCAGAACACGTCGCCAAGCTCAAGGAAGGCGTCCCCGCCTGGAACCAGTGGCGGGCTGAGCACCTTAGAGTAAGTCTGGACCTCAGCGTCGCGAACCTCTCCGGGGCGGACCTGCGCAGGGCGGACCTCCACGGGGCGAACCTCACCATGGCAAGTCTCAGCGGGGCGAAACTCTCTGGAGCGAACCTATCCGGGGCAACCCTCGGGGGGGGCGCACCTCCGCGGGACGAACCTCGCCGAGGCGGAACTCTTCAGGACGGACCTCTTCGGAGCTGAACTCTCTGAGGCGAACCTTCTCTGGACACACCTCACCAGGGCAAACCTCTCCGGGGCGCGCTTCAATAAGGCACTGGTAAACCAGACCTCCTTCTCCACCTTGGACTTGAGCCGAGCTCGGGGGTTGGGGTCGTCGGTGCATCTGGGACCGTCCAGCATCGGGCTGGACACCATTTTGCTTTCGCAGGGCAAGATTCCAGACAGGTTCCTGCTCGGCTGCGGCTACGACCCAGTGATCCAACGGATGCTGGTTGGTGGTTACCCGTCCAAAGAGGCCGCTTGCTACGAATGGTTGAGCCGTGGCGCCAACCCCCTGAAGCTTCAGAGCTGCTTCATCAGCTACAGCACCATCTGAGCCTGTCTCATAGACTGGTTGTCTGACTTGCGCAGTACCGAGCGGGACGACGGCGCCTGAATTGTTGGCTGCGGCGACATTTCTCTGGTCTTGTTAGCTTTCCGAGTCTCTGTGCTTGCCGGCTCAGTTCCACCGGGCCTT
>SHYG01000083.1 GCA_009692925.1 Dehalococcoidia bacterium | reverse complement strand
ACCGTCACCGACAATGACCGCGCCACCGGCAAGGACACCGCCACGGTGAACGTCAAGCGTAAGCGCTAGGCGCCGACGACCCCGTCTGCATCTCTCCCTTGCTATGTGATGCGTGATGCTAGTTGTCCGATATCCAAGCCTTACCGATGTCGTTCTGAGCCGCAGCGGAGAATCTAAAGTAATGGGGACAGCACTGCCCCAGTATTTCAGATTCTTCGGTCGTCCTTCTGCGGAAGGACTCCCTCAGAATGACATACTTTTTAGACGTAGGTTGTCTAACTGACATCACGCATCTTGGCAAAGGGGAGAAGGTGAGTTGCCACGGTACGCTGCTAGAGCTGAATGAGGTCGGCGCTCCCGGCGGCGGCGGCGGCCGGCTTCCCTACCGACGCGGGCTGGGCATCCTTCAGCCCCGCAACTAGCCGCTCCAGCTCCTTGCGGTAGGTCTGGGCATCGGACTGCCGTCCCCGCAGGTCAAACACCACGTGCTCCTCGGCCAGCCCGCGGGCCACCCGGGTCCGCGCGGGAACCATAGTCCCATCCGAGGCCGCCAAGAACAGCAGCCACTGGTTGCGGCTCTTCTGCTGCTCCTGAGCGTGGGTGATGTCGTTGCGCACCGTCTCGCTATCCAGCCCGGCGGCGGAGCACACCACCACCAGGCGGTCGTAGGGCCGCACGTGGCGCTCCACCTCCTCCTGGTCCGAGGTGCTGTGCCGCTCCACCAGGGGGTTGCCCCGGAAGTTCTCCGCAAAGACCCAACTGCGCACCCCCAAAGGACGCAGGTCTTGCTGCATCTGGAGGGCAAAGGGCACGTCCGCCGCGGCGCAGGAGATGAAGCAGTCGTTGCCCAGCCCGGCTCCGCCCTGCAGCGACCGCTGCATCGCCAGAATGCCCTCCGGCGCGCCTGAGCCTTGCAGGAAGGCCTCCGGGATGCGGCCTCCAGAACGGAAGAAGGTATCCATGCCAACCGTGCTGGGGGCATCGTGACGCACCTGCTCCAGCCCGAGGGCGCCGCTGAGGTCGCAGTTCTGGAACACGGTGTACCCCACGACGCTGCCAGCGAATTTGGCGCCAGCTAACACGGCCTTGCTGAAAACGGCCTCGTAGAAATCCGCGCCGTCCAGCTCGGCGTTGGTCAGGTTGGCCCGGGTCAAGGCCGCCCGGTTCAGGTTGGCGCCCTTCAGGTTGGCATCGGTCAGGTTGGCCCCCACCAGGCTCACGCGGCCCAGGTTGGCCCCCGACAGATTGGCGCCGGTGAGGTTGGCGTCGGAAAGAATGGCGCGGTCCAGGTCGGCGTCGTGCAGGTCGGCGCCGGCCAGGTTAGCTCCCCGCAGGTTGGCGCCGTTCAGCAGGGAACGGCTGAGGTCCGCCCGGCGCAGGTCGGCCCGGTACATGTGGGCCGGGTTGAGCCGGCACCCCGACAGGTTGGCCCGCGCAAGAATTGCGCCCATCAGATCGGAGTTGCGGATATCCGCGCCCCGCAGGTCTACCTGGGGTAAGCGGGCGTGGCTTAAGTACGCGCCGTTCAGATCCATACCCTCGTTGGCATGTTCCTCCCGCCAGCGGGCCACGGCGTCTCGCCCCTGCTTAACGATTTGCACCTGATCCATGTTGGCCATGATCGCCTCCCCAACTCACGCGGCAAATTAGGACGCTACTATTTTATTGGAGCTGCCCAGACACGGGGCCAGCCCTGACACACCCGGACTGGCTAGCCAGGAGGATTTTAGCATACCGCCCAAGGGCTTGGTTAACCCTGGCTTGGGACGGTGAGCGGGGATTAGGAGATTAGGGGATGACCAGACCCTCCTTACAATCCCCTAATCCCCGCCAATTGCGGCACCCCCTGCCACAAGGTTACGGGAGCAGTCGCCTTGAACCTGGCCGGGGTTTTACGATATGATTCAGGCAATCCTATGGAATGCGGGTTATGGTAAGCAAGCGCGATTTTCTTTCGATTACTGACTTCAGTCCGGCAGAGACGGTGCAGGTTATTGCCCGGGCCCGCCAGATGAAGGCTGAGGGCTGGGGCCAGCCTCTGGCCGGCAAGCACATTGCCCTGCTGTTTGAGAAACCCTCCCTGCGCACCCGCGTGAGCTTTGAGGTAGGCATCCACCAACTGGGCGGCTTCTCCGTGTACCTGGGGCAGCAAGAGGTGGGGCTAGGAGTGCGGGAGCCGGTGTACGACGTGGCCCGCGTGCTGTCCGGCTATGTGGACGGCATTGTGGCCCGGGTGTTTTCCCACCAACACCTGGTGGAACTGGCCCGCCACACCACGGTGCCGGTAATCAACGCGCTGTCGGACTTGGAGCACCCCTGCCAAACCATGGCCGACCTGCTGACTATCTCGGAGCATAAGGGCGCGCTGGAGGGTCTCAAACTGGCCTTCGTGGGCGACGGCAACAACGTGGCCCGCAGCCTGTGCCTGGGCGCGCCCGCGGTGGGCATGAGCTTCGCCATCGCCTCACCGGCGGGGTACAGCCTGGACGCCGACTCCCTGCTGCAGGCCCGCCAGCGCAACGACAGCAAGTCGGTGCAGATTCATTCCATGACAGACCCCCATGTCGCGGTGCGCGGGGCCGGCGTGGTGTACACCGACACCTGGACCAGCATGGGGCAGGAGGCAGAGGCAGAGGTGCGGCGCCGGGACTTCCGGGGCTACACCGTGGACCCCGCGCTGCTATCCCAGGCCATGCCAGGTGCGCTGTTCATGCACGATATGCCAGTACACTACGGTGAAGAGGCGCCGCCGGGGATGCTGGACCATCCCCAATCGGTGGCCTTCCACCAGGCCCATAACCGGCTCCACGCCCAGCGGGCCATCCTGGAGTTCATCCTCGGACAGCCCACAACCCTGCGCCAGGTCCGCGTATAGCCGTGCCTAACCCTACCCCAACCCCCACCGTCGCCATAGTCGGACGCCCCAACGTGGGCAAGTCCTCCCTGTTCAACCGGCTGCTGGGCCGCCGGGAGGCCATTGTCTCGGACATAGCGGGCACCACCCGCGACCGGCTCATTGCTCCGGTGGTGTGGGAGGGCTACAAGTTCCTGCTAATCGATACCGGCGGCCTGGAATCCAACCCGGAAGGGTCCATCCAGGAGCAGGTGCAGGAGCAGGCCCGCATGGCCATGGATGACGCCGACGTGATCCTCTTCCTCACCGACGTGGCCGACGGCCTGACCGGCCCCGACCAGATGGTGGCGGAGCGGCTGCGGCGCACCCGGAAGCCGGTGATCCTGGTGGTGAACAAGGTGGACAACCAGGCTAGGGAGTTGACCGCCGCCGAGTTCTATCAGCTTGGCATGGCCGACACCTATTTCATCAGCGCCTTCCACAACCTGGGCATCTACGACCTAATGGAAAAGGTGACGTCCTACCTGCCGGAGCCGGAGCCGGAGCTGGAGCAGGATGAAGCCCCGGCTTGGGCCGAACCCGGCGCTGAAGGGGAGGAGGCTCAGCTGCCGCCGCCGCCGCCCGGCGAGCTCAAGCTGGCGATCGTGGGTCGCACCAACGTGGGCAAGTCCATGCTGGTCAACGCCATCCTGGGTGAGGAGCGGTCCATCGTCAGCGAGGTGGCCGGCACTACCCGGGACGCCGTGGACACGCCCCTAATCTACCAGGGCAAAAACATCATGTTGATTGACACCGCCGGCATCCGGCGGCGAGGCAGCGTGGAGCGGGGTATCGAGAAGTACAGCGTCATCCGCGCGGTGAACGCCCTGGACCGCAGCGACATCGCCCTGCTGGTCACCGACGCCACGGAGCTGGCCACAGCCCAGGACGCCCACATTGCGGGGCTGGCCTGGGACATGGCCCGGGGGATGATTGTGGTGGTCAACAAGTGGGACTTGGCCGCCCAGGAGGAGGTCTTGGAAGTGCATGACCAGACCTTCCTGGAGCCGGATGAGGCCGTCGTCGTCCCCGACGAGGAGATGCTGATGGCGGAGGCCGCCCGCCGAGTGCGGGGCCGCCTTCACTTCATGGCCTACGTGCCGGTGTGCTTCACCTCAGCGTTGCAGGGCGAGGGCATTGAGGTTCTGCTGCAGACCGCCCTCGAGCTGTGGGAGGAGCGTTTGCGCCGAGTCCCCTTTGGCGCGCTGCAACGCGCCGTGACCATGGCCATGGCAGAGCACTCGCCGCCCACGGTCACTGGGCACCGCGGCAACCGGCTGCGGGTGGACGGGGTAAGGCAGGTTGACGTAAACCCGCCCACGTTCCTGTTCACGGTGAACGATCCCAATCTGGTACACTTCTCCTACCATCGATACCTAGAGAACCGGCTGCGGCAGGTCTTTGGATTCCAGCACACTCACCTGAGGTTAGTATTCAAGATTCGATGACCCGGCTGCTGACCCCGGACGTTTTCGGGCTAACCGTGTTGCCCCTGCTGGGCGCGGCGGTGGCGCTGGTGCTACTGACCATGGGGAGCCAGCCGGAGGTTGCTCGGTACGCCGCAGTGCTGCCGCTGGCCTACCTCATCGGCTCCATACCCTGGGGATATATCCTGCTGCGGTGGCGTCGCGGCGTGGACATACGCCAGCTCGGCAGCGGCCGCACGGGGATGACCAACGTACTGCGCATCGGCGGGGGCAAGGTAGCCGCCGCGGCGCTGGTTCTGGACCTGAGCAAGGGTGTGCTGGCGGTGCTGCTGGCGCGGATGGTCATTGGGGCCACCGGCGCGGAAGTAGCGGCGGGGCTGCTGGCCCTGGCGGGGCACAACTGGTCGGTGTTCCTGCGCTTCCAGGGTGGTCGCGGCATCGCCACCGGGCTGGGGGGGTTGTTGGTGATGGCGCCCTTACCGGCGGCCATCGGCGCCCTCACGTTCATACCGGTGGCATGTGTCTTCCGTTACGTGTCCCTGGCGTCCCTCAGCGGCATGCTGACCGCCGGTGGCGCCCTGGCGATCCTCAGCCTGCTGGGAAGATACTCCAGCGCCTACCTGGCGTACGTTATTGTGGCGGGGACTATCATCATCTGGCAGCACCGGGACAACATCCAGCGACTGCTCCGGGGCACCGAGCGGCGTCTGGGGCAATCGGCGGACAAGCCGTAGGAGTTTCCCGTTAACCGCAGAGACCGCGGAGCCTGTCCTTGTAGGGGCGACGCATGCGTCGCCCCTACAAGGACAGGCTCCGCGGTAAGAAGAGGTAAGCAGCCTTGAGCAGCCGAGTGGCCATCGTGGGCGCCACCACCTGGGGCACCACTCTGGGCATTCTGGCGGCGCGCCAGGGCGTGAAGGCCACGCTGCTGGCCCGCTCGGCGGAGGAAGCCCGCCTGCTGCAACACCACCGGGAGCACCGGCGGTTTCTCCCCGGCATCCCCTTCCCCGACGCCCTCGCTGTGGACCACGACCCGGCCCGCACCCTGGCTGAGGCTCAGCTGGTCATCCTGGCGGTGCCATCAGACCGCCTGCGGCAGAACCTGCGCTGGGTGCGGGACAGCATCGCCCCGGGCAGCGTCATCGTCAGCGCCGCCAAGGGACTAGAGTTGCCCCAGGGCAAGCGCATGAGCGAAGTAATGGCGGAGGAGCTGCCCGCGCACCTGCACCAGAGCATCTGCGTGCTCTCCGGCCCCAACCTGGCGAAAGAGGTGGTGCAGGGCAAGCCTGCCTCCACCGTGGTGGCCGCCCGAAACCCCAGCGCCGCGGCCCAGGCTCAGGCCACCCTTATGTCGCCAACTTTTCGCGTGTACACCAGCGACGACGTCACCGGCGTGGAGCTGGGCGGCGCGCTGAAGAACATCATCGCCCTGGGCGCGGGCATCGGCGACGGCCTGGGCATGGGCGACAACGCCAAGGCCGCCTTCATCACCCGCGGGCTGGCGGAGATAACCCGGCTGGGGCTGGCCGCTGGCGCCAGTCCCCTTACGCTGGCCGGACTGGCCGGGCTGGGCGACCTGATTGCCACCTGCGCCAGCCCCCTGAGCCGCAACCACTACGTGGGGATGCAGCTGGCCCAGGGCCGGAGCTGGCCGGAGATCAGGGAGTCCATGAAGAACGTGGCGGAGGGGGTCAACACCACGGTGGCCGCCCTGGAGCTGGCCCGCGGGCTGGGCGTGGAGATGCCCATTGCCCAGGCGGCCCACCGGGTGCTGTTTGAGGGCCTGTCGCCTCCGGAAGCGGTGGCCGAGCTGATGGGCCGCCCGCCCCGGTCGGAGTGGTAGAGCCTTACCGAAACGCGCCCAGGCGCAGCCCCGGCGCCCGCGCCAGCAGCCACTGAGCCAGCACCCGCCGGTGGCAGGGCAGGCCCGCCGCCTCAAAGCACAGCAGGGTGAAGTCCCCCAGGGCGGGTGCCTGCGCCAGCCACTCCTGAAGCGCAGGGGCAGAAGCCCGCGCCGCATCCAGCGCCTGCCGGTACGCCAGCCCAAAGGCGTCAAAGTCCATCTCTTCGGCGCGGTAGGCCCGCAGCAGCTCCGCAGAAGGGTAGAGAACGGGCAGCGTCTCCCACTGGGCCGGACGACCCCGGGGATGCTGGCGCGACACCCGGTACAGGCGGCCCACCCAGTGCTGGGGGGCGTAGAAACTGGCGGTGTGGAGCATTATGTCCCTCTGACTGGCTGCGTGAGGCGGTTAAGGCGCAGGACGCGGATGACCCCCTCTGTATCTCCCCCTTCGTAATGGGGAGAAGGACGGCCCGGCCCAGCTCCGTCCTGTCCTGTCCCCCCTTACGAAGGGGGGACTACAGGGGGGTCGTACCCCGTCGCCGCGGGTTATGCCGTCCCGCGGCGGGCCTGGCGCGCCAGGAAGAGGACCGCCCCCACAATTACCACGCTGACGTAGCTGATGGCCCGGTCCACCAGCACCAGGGCTGCCGCCGCGCTGACGGGAAGGGCCGCCAGGCGCACCGCCAAACCCGCTACCCCCGACTCCACCGCGCCCAGGCCGCCAGGGGTGGGCACCAGGGTCAACAAGGAGTTGGCCAGGGTCAGGAACACCACCAGGGCTAGCCCCAGGTCCAGGCCTAGCGCCGCCGCCACCAGATAGAGCCGGCCTATCTCCGCCAGCCAGCCCAGCAGGCCCCACAGGGTGACCTGAGGCAACCGGCGGAAGCTGCCCAGAGCGCCGGCGTGAAACCGCTGGTAGCCCTCCGACATCCAAGATGGCAGCCGGCCCACCAGCCAGCGCCGCGCCCAGATCATGCCCAGCAGCCCCGCCACCAGCGCCGCCAGCAGCGCCACCGCCACGGCCAGCACCGCGCCGGAGGACCGGGCGTCGCCGCCCAGCACCCACGGCGTCGCCGCCAGGAGCAGGGCGACTACCAGAATCGTGTCCAGCGCCCGCTCCGCCAGGATGGTGCCCATGGCGCTGGAGAATGACGCCCGCTGCTCGTCGCGATACAGGTAGGCGCGATAGGCATCGCCCAGGCGTAGCCAGGCCACAGAGTTGGCAAACCAGCCCAGCAAAACCAGCTGGCTGAGATAGAGCGCTCCCGGCACGGCCCTGCCGTCCTCAATACCAGTAGGGGCGCCGCTTGCTGCGCCCTGGGTGTTCTGGAGCAGCACTCGCCACCGGGCGCCACGGAAGAAGAAGGTTGTGTAGTGGACCAGCAGGGCCAGCACGAGGTACCAGGGGTTGCCGCCCCGGACGTGGGCCCAGGTGGCGCCCAAGTCAACATCGAAGCGGGTCACCAGAAAGGCTAGGAACGCCACCGCCAGCGCCGCTGACACCAGCGTTGACGGGGACAACACCCGCCGCCAGAGAGAGGGTGGTACATCTGCAGGACGCCGGAACCGGAACACTAGGCCCCCGAAGCAGGGACGGGGAATCCCCCCAACCCCCCTTTGCGAAAGGGGGGCACACGGGCATTTTCGTATCGCGCCACGCCTAGCGCAGCTCTCGGGGCAGGGTGAAGGTCACATCCTCGGCGGCCCCGGCCAGCATGGTCACCTTCTCAGGGTCCAGCGCCCGGATGACCTGCTCCACCAGCACCTCGGGCGTGGATGCGCCGGAGGTGATGCCCACCCGCTGCTTGCCCTCCAGCCAGGCGCGGTCAATCTCCTGGGGGCCGTTAATCAGGTAGGCGGGCACCCCCTGGGCTTCCGCCACCTCCCGCAGCCGGTTGCAGTTGGAGCTGTTCTGGGCGCCGATGACCAGCACCAAATCCACCAGGGCGGCCATCTCCGTCACCGCGGTCTGGCGGTTGGTGGTAGCGTAGCAGATGTCGTTGCGCACCACCGCATTGGGGAACCGCTCCCGCACCGCCTCAATGGCCTTGGCGGTGTCCCCCACCGACAACGTGGTCTGGGTCAGCACCGCCACGGCGGAGTCCCGCGCCCAGTCCGGCAGCTCGCCCTCCGCCAGCACCGCGGAGCTGTCGTCAATCAGGGTCATGGGCGCCTGTCCCATGGTGCCGCGCACCTCCTGGTGGCCCCGGTGGCCCACCAGGAGCACCCGCTTGCCCTCCCGGTGGTACTTCATGGCCTCGTTATGCACCCGAGTCACCAGAGGGCACACCGCGTCAATGACTCGCAAGCGGAGCTTCTGCGCCTTCTGAAAATCCTCCGGCGGCGAGCCGTGGGCGGAGAACACCACCAGGGAGCCAGGGGGAATCTCCTCCACCGACTCCACGGTGATGGCCCCCTTGCGCTCCAGCTCCGCCACCACGTAGGGGTTGTGGACGATCTGGTGCTTGACGTAGACGGGCGGCCCGAACTTCTTGAGGCACAACTCCACCACGTCCACGGCGCGCACCACGCCAGCGCAGAACCCCCGGGGCGAGCTGAGGACTACTTCCAAGGC
>SHYG01000011.1 GCA_009692925.1 Dehalococcoidia bacterium | reverse complement strand
CGTGTGATACACTCTATTGCGCTAGGCGGGCAGCTTTGGCCCGGAACATCCGTCGCACTTACCACCTACCCACCGTGCCTAGCCGCAAATGGCAAGGAGGTAACTGTGCAGGAGACCGCACCGGCCACTACCGCGGCCCGCCGCATCGTGGAGAACGTGGCCCAGGTCATCGTGGGCAAGACCCTGGTGGTGGAGCAGGCCCTGGCCGCCCTCATCGCCCAGGGGCACATGCTGGTGGAAGACGTGCCCGGCGTGGGCAAGACCACTCTGGCCAAGAGCCTAGCCATGTCCATCGGCTGCTCCTTCAAGCGTATCCAGTTCACCCCCGACCTGCTGCCCAGCGACGTGACGGGCATCTCCGTTTACAACCAGCGCACCTCCGAGTTCCAGTTCCGGCCGGGGCCGATCATTGCGCAGGTGGTGCTGGCCGACGAGATTAACCGGGCCACCCCCAAGACCCAGTCCGCCCTGCTGGAGGCCATGGAGGAGCGCCAGGTGACGGTGGACGGCGTGACCCACCAGCTTCAGCTTCCCTTCATGGTGATGGCCACCCAGAACCCCATTGAGTACGAGGGCACCTTCCCGTTGCCTGAGGCCCAGCTGGACCGGTTCCTGTTGCGCATCAGCCTGGGCTACCCGGACTTCAATGAGGAGATGGACATCATCGAGCGGCAGGAGCAGTCCAACCCCATGGACACCCTGCGCGCCGTGGCCACGCCCCAGCAGGTGCTGGATTTACAAGAGGCGGCGCGGACGGTGTACGTGGACCGGCTGGTGCGCCAGTACATCGTGGGCTTGGTGGAGGCCACCCGGCGGCACCGGGACGTTTCCCTGGGGGCATCTCCCCGAGCCTCCCTGGGGCTGTTCCGGGCGGCCCGCGCCTTGGCCCTGTTGCGGGAGCGCGACTACGTAGTCCCCGACGACATCAAGTTCCTGGCCGTGCCGGTAATGGCCCACCGCATCATCCTGTCGCCCTCGGCCCGCATGCGGGGCGTCAAGGCCACCGACGTGGTCTCCAGCCTGCTGAACGAGGTGGCGGTGCCTGGGGCGGTGCGGTAGGGGGACAGGCCGTCCTTCGCCCCCTTAACGAAGGGGGAGATACAGAGGGGGTCGTACCACCCCCCTCATAGGGAAAGCAGCTATGTTAAGCAAGCGAAGCGCAGGCATCGTGATCCTGCTGGGCGTAGTAACCTTCTACACTCTGGGCACAGGCTTTGACTTCTTTTTCCGTCTGCTCTACGCCCTGCTGCTTATCCTGGGCATCGGCTTTGGCTGGGCCTGGCTGAACTTGCGGGGACTGGAGGTGCGCCTCACCCGCGCCGGCAGCCGGGGTCAGGCGGGGGAGTACCTGGAGGGCGAGGTGCAGCTCATCAACCGCCACCGGCTGCCCAAGTCCTGGCTGGAGGTGGTGGAGGTCTCAGACCTGCCCGACTACACCACCGGCCGGGGCGTGGCCCTGGTGCGCGACCAGCGCCGCACCTGGAAGACCCGCACCTACCTGGCCCGGCGGGGCGTGTACCAGACCGGCCAGGTGGAGGTCAGCAGCCAAGACCCCTTTGGCCTGTTCCGGCTGCGCCGCCGCTTCCTGCAAACCCAAGCCTATACCGTCTTGCCTGCGCCGCAACCCCTGCCAGACTTGGACCCGCGTTTGGCCCACCTGCCCAGCGAAAGCCGCGCCTATCGCCGCACCAACCACGTCACCCCCAACTTCTCCTCGGTGCGGGAGTACGCCGAGGGCGACAGCTTTCGCCACATCCACTGGCCATATACGGCCCGGATGAACACCCTGATGGTCAAGGAGTCCGACGAGGGCATGTCCGCGGAGGCCTGGCTGGTGTTGGACTTGCAGCGCAGCGTCCAGGCGGGCAGCGACCTGACCGACAACACGGAAGAGCTGGGCGTGACCATCGCCGCATCCCTGGCCCAGCGCATGGTGGACCTGTCCCTGCCGGTGGGTTTGGCCTCCAGCGGTGCGGAGAATCACATCATCCGGCCCGACAGCAGCTCGGCCCAGTTGGGCAAGCTGATGGAGGCGCTGGCGGAAGCCCAGGCCCTGGGCCGCACCGCTCTGGAGCGGTTCCTCTACGAGCTGCGCCCCCAGTTCAGCCAGTTCAACACCGTGACGGTGATAACTGCCTCCACCCGGCCCGAGTGGGTGTCGGCGCTGGCTTCCCTGCGCCGCCAGGGAGTGAAGGTCGCGGCAGTGCTGGTGGACCCCCAGGACTTCGGCAGCGCCGACAGCCTGGAACCAGTGCTCAACGCCCTGCTGCTCAACCAGATTCCCGTCTACCGCGTGCCCCGGGGACAGGCGATTAACGGGGCCCTGCGCAACCCCGTGGTGGGCGCCGATGGCGACGCGCCGCCGGACCCCAGCGCGGCGACTCAGGCCAGCGTGGGGGTGACGTCATGACCCTCAGCGCCATCGTGGATACTGTCGCCCGCCGCGGGGCCGTCAGCGCCGACCTGCCCGGCCGCGCCTTCAGTCTGCTGCAGCGCCACGTGCGGCCGGGAGACGGCTGGGCCTCGGTACTTCTGTTGGCCCTGAACTTGATGGTGGTGGTGTGGTCGGTGGAGAAGGCGAATTGGGCGCCTACCCCCAACCTGGTCTCCCTGGTGTTGTGGGCCATGCTCACCGGTCTGGTCCTGTCCCGGCTGCCTTTCTGGGGCATTTTGGTTCTGCCCGCGGGACTGCTCATCGGGCTGGGAGTGGTGATCCGCGAGCTGACCTCCTACCAGGCTCCTGGGCTGGACCTGGCCGGCACCCACGACCTTATCTACCGCCTGGAGCTGTGGTGGACCGCCGCCCGCACCGGCACCATCAGCCTGGACGCGGTGCCCTTCGCCTTTGCCCTGATGGTGTTCACCTGGCTGGCGGGGTATTTGGCCGCCTGGGTGTTCTTCCGGTACCGCAACTTCTGGGGCGTGTTTGTCCTGGGCGGCGCGGGCCTGCTGTCCAACCTCACCTACCTGCCGCCCAACGCCAGCGCCTATTTGGCCTTGTATCTGCTCACCGGTTTGCTGCTGGTGGCCCGCGTGCGCGCGGTGCGCCGCCGCCAGGAGTGGGAGCGGCGCAACTACCAGTACGACAGCCATTTGGGCCTGCTCTCCCTGTCCGACAGCGTGCTGCTGGCCATCGTAGTGCTATCGGTGGCGTTTCTCATTCCGGCGGGGAGCGCCGTGGCGCCGGTCCATGCGACTTATGAGGTGCTGCGCTCTCCGGTAAGGGGATACGAGGACGACTTCAACCGCCTCTTTGCCGGTTTGCCCGCCCGCAAGCCGCTGCCCTACCGCCTCTGGAGCGACGTGATGGCCTTCCAGGGCACCATCAATCCCACCACTACTCAGGTGCTTCAGGTCAATTCGCCGGCGCCCCTGTACTGGAAGGCGCGCAGCTACAGCACCTACAGCAGCAAGGGCTGGATCGCCGAGGACACGGTGTTCAAGCCCCTGGACTGGCGTCCTGCCTACTCCGCCGGCCAGGCCTACCAGTCCCGCACTCCGGTGACCTACACGGTCACGCCCGGTTACGCGGGCCGCAACCTGTTCATGGCCGGGCAGGCGTTGGGTTCCACCCTGGACGCCCGCATGGAGACCTACGAGTCGCCCCGCTACACTCTGGACTTGATCAAGCCGGAGTCGTTCGCTTTCTTGCCGCCGCGGCTGGCCAAGGCCGCCCAGGGCTTGGCGCGCATCGCCCAGTCCGGCGGCGGCGCCACCGATGCCGCACTGGCGGAGTACCTGCACGCCGATTTCCCCGACGAGTTCCGTTTGGTGGCCGCCGACCGCGCCGCTGGCGTGGTGCGGAAGGTCATTCTGGAGGAGGCTCTGCCGGAACAGCCCGACGTGCTCTCCCTGCGCCTGCCCAAGGGGGGCGTGGCGGTGGGCCAAAGCTACCAGATTACCTCCTCGGTGTCCTACGCCGCGCCGCTGAAGTTGCGCCGCGCCGGTACGGAATACCCTACCTGGGTCCTGACCCGCTACACCCAGCTCCCGCCGGAAGTGCCCCAGCGGGTGAAAGACCTGGCAGTCCAGCTTACCGGCAACGCCCGCAACCCCTACGACAAGGTCAAGGCTATCGAGACATATTTGGGCGCCTTTACCTACACCCTGCAGGTGGACCCGCCCCCGTACAACGTGGACGGGGTAGACCATTTCCTGTTCACCCTGCGCCGGGGTTACAGCGAATACTTTGCCTCCTCCACCGTGGTGCTGGCCCGCTCGGTGGGCATACCCGCCCGCCTGGCGACGGGTTATACCATGGGCGACAAGCTGGCGGATCAGGACTTGTACAGCGTCAAAGACAGCCACAGCCACGCCTGGGTGGAGGTGTTCTTCCCCGGCTATGGGTGGATCCCCTTCGAGCCCACTCCCGGCGCGGACCTGCCTGGCGTCTACCGGCCCGGACTGGAGCAGGCCCCCCGTGCCGTCACCCCAGCCAGCTCGGGGGTGGCTGACCCGTTCTGCGCCGACGAAGATGGGGACGACTGCTTCTTTCCCCCGGACTTTGGCGCGCTGGGCAACGCGCAGAACCAGGGGCCCTGGTTCACCCGCTGGGGCGGCGTCTTCCCGTTCCTGTTGGCGGGGGTGCTGGCCGGGGCGCTGGCTGGCGGGCTGGCCTGGCTGGGATGGCGCAAGTATGTCAGCCCTTCGCCGGACCCGCACATCGTCTTCCGCAACCTGGGCCGTTTGGCATCCCTAAGCGCGGCGGGGCCGTCGCCCCACCAGACGCCGCACCAGTACTGCCAGAAGTTGGAAGCCGCGTGGCCCCAGCACCGCGGCAGCCTGGCGGTCATCGTCAACGCCTACGTGCGCAGCCTTTACGGCAAGAAGTCCCTCACCGATGCCGAGCTTCAGGAGCTGGACCAGGCCTGGCTGCAACTGCGCCTGCCGCTGCTGCTGGGCGCGCTGCGTCGCCGCACCTCCGAACCAACGCCGGCCGCCTGAGAACCTCACTTAAAAATACGCGGGATGCTCGGTAGGGGCAGACCTATGTGTCTGCCCCGGCCACCCCCGCCCCGGGGCGCACACGCAGGTGCGCCCCTACGGTAACAAATGGCAACAGGCGCTAAAGCGGAGGGAGTTGTGTCGATGCATCAGTACCAGTACCACCTCATGGAGCTGGCATCCTTCCCCGGCGGCAGGGGCTGGCTGGGCCTGCTGGGCAGTGACAAAGGCCTGCGCCGCCTCAGTCTGAAACCCACGCCCCAGGAGGCCCTGGAGGGTCTGGCGCCCGACCTGCCCCTGGCGACTCAGGACGATGCCGCCTTTGCCCCGGTGCAGGCGCGGCTGGCGAGCTACTGCCGGGGCCGTGTGGGCTCCCTGGATGATATCGCCCTGGACTTGGAGGGCGCGCCCCCCTTCTTCCGCGCGGCCTGGGAAGCCTGCCGCCGCATACCCGCCGGGGAGACCCGCAGCTACGCCTGGCTGGCCGCCGCCGCCGGCAACCCCCTGGCGGTGCGGGCCGCGGGACAGGCCATGGCGCGCAACCGGCTGGCCCTGGTCATCCCCTGCCACCGGGTCATTGGCAGCGACGGCGGGCTGCACGGCTACGGCGCTGGCGGCCTCACGGTGAAGGCCCGCCTGCTGGCCTTGGAGCAAGGGGCGCTGTCGGCACGCTAGGAGGTCGGATTACCCCCCCTGTATCTCCCTCTAGCCTCGGTTGAGAACGAAATCCCGTCTCGCCCCCCTTTGTAAAGGGGGGTTGGGGGTATTTTCGTCCCCCGCCCCTACGTCTTCGTGCCCCCGCTGGAACTTTCGGCGGGCCGCTACCGTCATAATTCAGTAGAATGGATTGACGGAACAAGGAGCGGTCAGATTATGCGTAAATTAGCAGCACTACTGATATTCGGCGTTGCCGCAACACTGCTCGTCGCTTGCGGCTCTTCGTCTGCCCGGTTGGGGGAAGGGCAAAACATGACTGCGGATTCCACGGGTAATACCTTCACGGGTGGAGACGGATTTAGAGGGCCCGCTGCCCCCGCTGGCATCGCCGCGATGCCGCCCTCGTTTGCCACCCCAGCTCCGGCATCCCGTGCGCTCTTGAGCAAGGAGCAGGCGCCGCCCAGCGACTTCGGCTCGGCGCCCAGCCAGTTGGATATCATCCAGCGGCAGGTTATTTCCCAGGCCTCCCTGTCCATCGAGGTGACCGTCGTCCCAGCGGCCACCAGCCAGGTGCGGGCCATCGCGGAAGGCTTGGGCGGCTTCGTGGAGCAGCTCTCCAGCTCCGGCGGTGCCAAGCAACAGCAGGCCAGCATCACCGTGCGGGTGCCCCAGCCCCAGTTCTTCGCCGCCATGGAGCGGCTGGAGGCCCTGGGCAAGGTCCAGAACCGCAACGTGGGCAGCGAGGACGTATCCAGCCAGTTCATCGACTTGAAGGCTCGCCTGGCCAGCTCCTTGCGGCAGGAGCAGAGCATGCTGTCGCTGCTGAGCCGGGCAGCCACGGTGACCGAGATTCTCACCATCGAACGGGAGCTGGCCCGCGTGCGCGGGGAGATTGAGCGGATGCAGGGGCAACTGAACTTCCTGGAGCGCCGGGTGGAGATGGCCACCATCCACGTCTCCCTGTTCCCGCCCCAGGCAGAGCAAGTCCCGTCGCCCTCCGCCACCCTTGAGGTGGAGGTCAAGGACGTCGCCGTCGCGGTGGAGCAGGTCAAGGCCTTGATCCCGACCCTTGACGGCAAGCTGGACCGGGTGTATGTGTCGGTAAAGGACGACCAGGAACGGGCCGAGCTGTTGATGCGGGTTTTCAGCGACAAGTTTGACCTCACCATCAGCGCCCTGGAACGCCAGGGCGAAGTGACGGTCAAGGTGTTGAACCAGGGCTTGGTTCCCGCGGGGCAGGAGAAGGCCCGTCCGGAGCAGCCCGACTCCTACGTGCAGATCGCCTTTGTGGAGGATGACGACTCCAAGGCCTGGCTGTGGTGGGCCATCGGCGGCCCCATCGCCGGCGTAGTCCTGGTATCCCTGCTGGTGGTGCTGGTGTACCGCGCCGGTCGCCGGAGGGCGTAGCGGTTCCTGCGAAAGGCCGTTTATCGAGGCTGCGGAAATCCCCCTCGCCTCCCTTTGCAAAGGGGGGTTGGGGGGATTTCCGTCCCAGAGTTTCTTCCCCAACCAGGGCACGCTATAATCCCCTGCAACACCCAGCCACTGCATCTGTATAAGGGGGGCCATCATGCCAAATCCCGCGTACACCTCGTGGGTTCACGGGTCATCCATGCAGGTGGAGTACCTGAACCGGCTGACTGGGGTGCGCCACTGCGGCCCCTTTGTGCGAATTGAGGGCGCGCCCGGCCAGAACGCCTGGGTCCACTTCCCCATCGCCACGCCTACGGTGGTGGACGGCCGGCGGCTGCGGGCGGGAACGGCCCTGCTCAGTTTCCGCACCCGCTCCCACGCCACGGTGCATGAGGTGATGGTCTACGACGGGGAGCAGCAGATTGCGACCCACACCAGCCTGGGCCTGCAGGGCGATCACCTGGAGGCGCGGTTTGAGGTGCCGGGCAGCCCGGAGGTGAACCAGGGCATCAACATCACCGTGGGCGTGATGTTCAGCCCCCAGGCGCCCGACGTGCGCTCCATGCACATTGAGGTGGTAGGCGCCGGCATGGAGTTCCTTACCGAGGCCGCGCCCGCACCTGCAGCGGCGCCCGCCCGCGCACGAGCCAAGCCCGCCGCGCGCCGGTAGCCTCGCCATGAACAAAACTTAGAAGGCATATCCCCTAATCCCCAAATCCCCGCAGAAAGGTACCCAAAGGCGGGGATTAGGAGATTAGTGGATTTACGATGGTTTTAGTCACCCGCGGCACAGGCGATATTACTGCACGCCTCCAAGGCCTGGCGGTTGGAGGGGATTTACGAAAGTTTTAGAAACGCGCCAGGGCCGCGCCGCCCGCCGCCGTCAGCACCACCACCAGCCAGGGCGGCAGCTTCCAGAAGGCCAGCAGGGCAAACGCCGCCAATCCCAGGGCAAAGTCCTGGGGTGTTTTTATCGCCAAGGTCCACACCGGGTCGTACAGCGCGGCCAGCAAAATGCCCACCACCGCCGCGTTAACGCCTGCCAGCGCCCGCCGAAACGCCGTAACCGAGCGCAGCCCGTCCCAGAAGGGGAGCACCCCCACGGTTAGCAGCAAGCCCGGCAGAAAGATGGCGGCCAGGGCGAACAACCCGCCCATCCAGGCCGCCGGGAACAGGTCTATGGTTGCCCCCAAGTATGCGGCGAAGGTGAAGAGGGGGCCGGGCACTGCCTGGGTCGCGCCATACCCGGCGATGAACTGGTCGTTGGTGACCCAGCCGGGCGGCACCACGCCCTCCTGCAGCAGCGGCAGCACCAGGTGGCCGCCGCCGAAGACCAGCGAGCCGGCGCGGTAGAAGCTGTCGAAGACCGCCAGAGGCTTGCCGTCCACCAGGCTGGCCGCCACGGGAAGCAGGAGGAGCAGACCGGCAAACAGCGCCAAAGCCACGGCGCCAGTCCGCCGGCCGATGGGAAAGCGGTAGGCCGGCGCTATTGAGGGTTGCTCCCGCATCAAGAACGCTCCCGCCACGCCGGCGGCGACGATTACCAACACCTGGGCAACCGCATTGGCCCAGAACAGCACCCCGGCGGCGGCGAGGATCGCCAGGGTCACGCGAGTCCGGTCCGGCGTCAGGCTCCGGGCCATGCCCCATACCGCCAGGGCCACCACGGCCACCGCCACCACCTTGAGCCCGTGCAGCCAGCCCGTTCCGGAAACGTCGCCGAATGCCGCCAGCCCGTAGGCGAACAGCACCAGGGCGATGGCCGAGGGCATGGTGAAGCCCGCCCAGGCCGCCAGCCCGCCCAGGAGTCCGGCGCGGTGGATTCCTACGGCAAAGCCCACCTTGCTGCTGGCCGGGCCGGGCAGCAACTGGCACAGGGCCACTAGGTCGGCGTAAGTGGGCTCGTCCAGCCACTTGCGGCGCTGGACATACTCCTCCCGAAAGTAACCCAGGTGGGCAATCGGCCCCCCAAAGGAGGTCAGCCCCAGGCGCAGCGCCACGAGTAAAACCTCGGAAATCTTCACCAGGGAACCGGCGGGGCGTTGTGGGTGGCTGCTGCCGATGGTGTGCTCCTCCCGGCGACTGGCAGAGTATTGGTCAGGTCATCGTCATTCCGGCGCAAGCCGGAATCCAACTACTTCGACTAGACACGTTTGATGGATGCAGACCTGTCTGGAAAACCCCCCCAACCCCCCTTTACAAAGGGGGGGTGTCCCAAATGCTTCACAACCGCATTAGCTGTTTATGCAACGCTCCGTTGGCTTAACCAACTGCGTGGGCCCGCTCCGTTACGAACAACAGCCTGCGATCCACTCCAGGGCGAGTCGCAGGCTGTAATGCCGCAGGATTATGCTGCCGCGGGTTATTTGAGGTCTACTTCAGCGTCACCGTCCACATGGCGGTGGCGTAGGCGCTGAGCGGCCAGGGCTTCCAGTCGGCCACCCGCGGCCCCAGGCCCCAGGGCAGGTTGACGTATCCCAAGCCGACCTCGTAGTGGGCATCGTACAGCGTGCGGTACATCTTGTTGTAAGCTGCCTGCCGGTCGGTGGGGGTCATCACCGCCAGGGCTTCCTGCACCGCCGCGCGCAACGCCGGGTCGTCGGTCCGGCGGGTCCGGCTTTCCGGCAGGGCGTAGGCGCCGATGATGGACGACCCGCCGTCCCAGCGGCCCTCGTTGCTGCGGAGCATCACGTCACCGCCTAGCTGGAAGGCCTGCCACTTCTCCCGGATGCCGACGGCCTCGCCCGTATTGACCTGGACGTCCAGGCCCAAGTTCTTCTTCCACATATCGGCCACCAGCAGGGACATCTCGGGCAGGAAGGGAAAATCCCCGGCGGCCCAGGTTTGAATCTTGAAGGGCGGGAACCCGGCCCCGCCGGGGTAGCCCGCCTTGGCCAGAAGGTCCTTGGCCTTGGCCACGTCATATGGGAACGGGTCCAGCTCCGGACCGTATCCCAGGGCGGTGGGAGTGACCAGCGTCCAGCCCTTGCTTTCCATCACATCGGTGCCGTAGAGCGTGGTGCGGATCAGGTTCTTGTCGATGGCGTAGTCCAAGGCGTGGCGCACGTCTTTCTTGTTGCACCACAGCTCTGGTTGCCAGCACTGGAGGAACTGAATCTGTCCGTAGGACGACTCGCGGCTGAAAATCACCTTTCCGCCGGCGCCCTCGATCTGTTTGCGGGAGACCAGGCTGGCTTCGATGAGGTCCGCCTCGCCGGACCGCAGCGCCGCCACGCGGGTGGACTCCTCGGGCACCAGGCGCATGTCCAGGGTCTGGATCTTCAGCCGGCGGTCCTCGGGAAAGCCGTTGGCTGGCTGGTAGTAGTAGTCGTCAAACCGCTCGAAGAGCATCTGCTCCGAAGGCACGTACTTGACCAGTTTGGCGGTGCCCGCGGAGATGGGGTTCTTCTCGTACCCGGTCCGGCCTACAGTGTCAAATACCTTCTTGGGCAGGATGACTCCCGCGTGCTGGCTGCCGAACAGTTCAGATTGATAGAAGGCGAAATTGGCCAGGGGCTTGGTGTGGGTCCAGCTAATCTTGTCCGGCCCGGTCTGCTCCACCTTTTCGGTCTGCTTGGCCTGGTTAATAAGGGTGGAGATAGTGGTATTGGTGGGGACATCTGGCCCATGGCTGTGCAGCTGGCTGAACAGCACGTCGTCCATGGTCATCTCTTCGCCGTTGTGGAACTTGACCCCCTTGCGGATGGTGAAGGTCCAGGTCTTGCCGTCGGCGGACACGCTCCAGCCTGTGGCGATGCCCGGCACCATCTTGGCCTGGTCGTTGCCGGCAATCAGGTAGCCGTGCAGGGTCCGCATGTACACGGTGCCTTCGTTGTCGCCGCCCAGCGGGTCAAACTGCTGCTTGGCCCAGTTGCCGTTCATCATGGTAATCTTGCCCGCCGGCTTGATCGGCGCGGTGGCGGTGGCTGGCGCGGGTGAAGCCACCGGCGTTGCCGCCGTGCCGCTGGTGGTGGGGCGCGGTGTGGCGGCGGATGGCGTGGCGGGGGCCGCGGCGCCGCAGGCTACTGCCAGCAGCCCCAGCAGCGCCACCAGTCCCGCCAGATAGGTTGCCCGATACGCGCGTAGTCGCATGACGCTCTCCCAAATCAAAAACTGGGGGAAGCTTACACCACGTCGCCGGATTAGACAATATGGCAGCGAGAGCAAGCACTTTACTGAATGGTGGTGCGGAGTTGTTTCGTCACGCTCCAGAGTAAATGGCGGAAAGTGGCCGGGGTTAAAGTGCCTCAGTCCGCCTGCCGCAGCTCCGGGACTCCGGTGTAGGCCAGAATATGCAGCACCGTGAACACCCCGGCCGCCAGCAGGAAGGTCGCCGTGGGCCCGATCGCCGTGGCCAGCAGCCCGCCCACCAGCCAGGCCATCCCTCCCTGGGACACGATCTTGTTGATGCTGATGACCCGCCCATGCATCTCCGTGGGCACCGTGGTCTGCAGCAGCGTGTTCAGGTTGTTCATCCACACCGACCACATGACGCCGATGACGAACATGCACCCGGCTGTGACGTAGAAGGAGTGGGAGAAGGCTAGCCCTGCCAGGGCCGCGCTCCAGATCAGCGCCGACCAGACCATCGCCAGCCCCTTGCGGCTCACGTCCCGGCGCAGCGCCAGCGCCAACGAGCCCAGCAGCCCGCCGGCGCCGAATATGCCTATGATGAAGCCCAGCTCGCGGGGACCGGCGCCCAGCGTGTCCCGCACGTGGCTGGGCATCAGGGGATGGAACGCCGCGGGCAGGATGCAAGCGCCGCCCAGAATCAGCAGCCACCGCACGTGCTGGGTGCGCCCGGCGTAGCGCAGGCCGTCCTTCAGGTCTCGCAGGGCAGAGGTGACCCGGCGGCGCGGTTGGGCGCTCCCTGCGGGGAAGCGGACTATCGCCAACAGGGCCAGCCCGAAGGCCGCCACCAGCACCCACAGGGCCGCCGGCGCGCCCATCCAGGCAAAGATTACGCCGCCCAGGGCCGGGCCAACTATCTGCGAGATGTTGTTGGCCACGCGCATGAGGGACAGGGCGCTGAGCAACCGGTCGCGGCTCACCAGCCCGCTGACCGCCACCTGGGAGGCTACCGTGTCGATGCCGTGAACCCCGCTGGCCACGAAGACCAGCAGCAGTATGTGCCAGACTTCAGCAACTCCTGCCGTCACCAGGAAGGCGATGACGAACACCGCGGCGGCCTGGGTGAGCCTTACCCACAGCAGCACCGCCTTGGGGTTGGCCCGGTCGACCAGCACGCCGCCGGCCAAAGAGAGGCCGGCAATGGCGATGCCCGGCAGGCCATTGACCAGGCCCACCCAAAGCTGGGAGTTGGTCATGTCCAGCACCAGCCAGGCGATGATCATTCCCCGCATCTGGTTGGCCAGGTTAATCAGGCCGGTGCTGCCCCACAGGTAGCGGAAGGCCGGAATGCGCAGCGCATCGCCCGGCCTTGCCGCGGCTGGGGTTGTCTGGGCAACAGCGGGCGCGGGAGACTCCAGAGAGGGCCGCCTAAACTTAAGCCAAGTTGAAATCTACATGCCCCCTATGCAGCCTATTTCGTCTCCAGCGTGGGTGGAGGACAACCGGCCGGGATTAGGAGATTAGGGGATTAACGTTGAATAGAACCCCTAATCCCCAAATCCCGGCAGGATACTTTACTAAGGGGCTAATTAGTTGGACGACTCGAAGGCCAGGGTGGCGTAGCGCAGGAACACGCCGCCCCGGGGCGCGCCCAGCGGCCCGTTGGCCACCAAACAGGCGATGACGTGCTTGGCGCCGGTCACCGCGCTGGGGCTGATCTCCACCCGGTGAGGCAGGTTGAGGCCAACTATGGCGCCGGTGCTGCGGTTCAGCTCGCCGTCCACCCACACCTCGCCGTAGTTGTCGGCGCTGGTCTCAAACCACAGCCGGTTCCCCGCCACCGTGGCGCCGTCCACCCGCTGGGGCACCTCCACCGTGATGCGGTACCAGATGAAGGTGAACCCCGACGAGTGGCTCTGGCGCACGTTGGCGCAAACCTCCCAGCCCGAGTCGTCGTAATCTTTCAGGCGGGCGTCGCTGCCCGCACTCTGGGTGGTCAGGCCCTCGTTGGCCTCGCCGGGCACAAACCCGTGGCCGACCCGCCACTCCCCGTGGACCTTCTGTCGGTCGGCAGCCTTGTTCAGGTCAAGAGCAATTCTGGGCATATGAGCCTCCTTATGTTTAATACTTATGCAGGTCCAAAAACCCCTCCCCAGGTTAAGGGGATCAACCCCGTAGGGGCAGGGCTTGCCCCGCCTCCCCAGGGCAGGGCAAGCCCTGCCCCTACGGCCTACAACCCTACCACGCGCACCCGGTGGTTGTGGGTGTCGGCAATGTACAGGTTGCCCGCCGCGTCCACGCCGCAGCCGTGGGGCCGCGCCAGTCCCGCCGCAGTGGCCGGCCCGCCGTCGCCCTCGCCGCCCTCGCGCCCTCCGGCGATGTGGGTGACGATGCCGGTGCGGGCGGCAATGCGGCGCACTGCGTTGTTCTCTGTGTCCACCACGATGATGTTGTTATCCGGGTCGCAGCGCATGGCCTTGGGCGCGCCCCAGGCGGCGGCCAGAGCTGGCCCGCCGTCGCCGCTGTAGCCCCTGACCCCTTGCCCTCCGGCGATAGTTGTCAGGATGCCCCTGGCGTCCACCTTCCGCACCCCGTTGCCCTCGCGCTCGCAGATGTAGGTGTTGCCCCGGTGGTCCATGCACACCGCTCTTGGCCCCATGAGACTGGCCTGGGTGGCAGGCTGGCCGTCGCCCGCGCGGGACTTCTGGCCGGTGCCGGCAAAGGTGGTGATGATGCCCGTTTTCAGGTCCACCCGGCGGATGCGCTGGTCCTGGATGTCGGCAATGAGCAGGCCGCCCTTGCCGTCCAGCCAAACGTCGTTGGGCTCCCGCATCTGCGCCAGGTTGCCGGGGCCGCCGTCGCCGCTGTAGCCCAGCACTCCGGTGCCGGCAACGGTGCTGGCCACGCCGGTCTTGCCGTCAACCTTGCGCACTGTGCAGTTGCGCCGCTCCGCCACGTAGATGTCGCCGTTGGCGTCCACAGTGAGGGCGTAGGGCATGTTGAAGGTGGCTCGCAAGGCCGGACCGCCGTCGCCCGCATATCCCGCCGCGCCGGTGCCCGCCACGGTGGTGATGATGCCGGTGCGGGCGTCCATGCGGCGGATGCGGTGGTCCTGCCCCATGCAGACAAACAGGTTGCCGTGGGCGTCAAAGGCGCACATATATGGGTCGGCGCAGGCGGCGTTCATGGCGGGGCCGCCGTCGCCGGAGCAGCCGTGCTCCCCGTTGCCCAGCACGGTCTGGATGATGCCCTTGGCGATGGTCTGTGCCGGCATGGCCGTCCTCCTTGCTTGTGCGGGATGCAGCGTGCCTACAGAGTATTGTAGAATGCCCCGGTTAGCAAGCCCGGTTGGAACCGGGGAGACGATTCACCGCAGAGGCGCAGAGAGCATTGAGTAAGACTAGATCCCCATAATCTCAGCGTTCTCTGCGCCTCTGCGGTGAATCGGTATTTCTCAGAAAAAAGGAGGGCAACCCATGATCGAACCAGCCGGAATCTCCCACATGGGCATCTGCGTGCGGGATATCGAGAAATCCCTCAAGTTCTACCGCGACATCCTGGGCATGAAGGTCACCCGCCAGGAGACCCAGGACATGCAGGCGCACTTCGGCGACCGGCAGGCCGCGGTCTACCAGAAGCGGCGCAAGACCCGGCAGTCGGCCCACCTGCACTGGGGCGACGGCAAGCCCTACCTAGTGCTGAGCAGCCACACCGACGCCGCCGTAGAGGGCCAGGCGCCCAAGCTGGACCAAGTGGGCATCCACCACATCTGCTTCACGGTAAAAGACCCCACCAGCCTGGCCAGGCACCTGGTGGCCCACGGCGTGAAGCTGGCGGACACCCTGGAGGGCTACACCAACGCGCAAGGCAAGGTGCGGGTGTTCTACTGCTTCGACCCCGACGGCATCCTGGTGCAGTTCGACGACGGCTCGGCGACGGGGTAGGGGGGGGTGCGTCCCCTCTCCCCCTAACGAAGCGGGAGATACAGAGGGGGGCGTGGTCGTCCCAGCCCTCCCAGCTAGCCCAATCATCCGCATTGGAGTACAATCTGGCCGCATCATGCTGCGGGCCACAAGGCCCAAGCCGGTATCCCACGAGGTGTTTATACGGCTAGACCCCATCAACCTGGCCGACTACGAGGCTCTCGCCAAAGAGCTGCTGCCCTACAACGTCTGGAACGAGATCGAGTCGGGGGCCATGGACGAGGTCACCACTCGCCGCAACCGCACCGCGCTGCAATCCCTGGTGCTGCGGCCCCGGCTGCTGAGAGACGTGCAGCACCGCGACCTGTCCACCACCGTTCTGGGCACTCCTGTCAGCATGCCCATCTTTGTCTGCCCCGCGGGCGGCCACAAGATCGCCCACCCCGACGGCGAGCTGGCCACCGCCAAGGGTGCGGGCATGTCGGGAACCATCATGGTGCTCAGCACCGGCGCCAACTACAGCATTGAGGAGGTGGCGGAAGTTGCCACCGGGCCGCTGTGGATGCAGCTGAACCACCGAAGCCCCCAGCTCACCGAAATGCTGGTGCGCCGCGCGGAAGAGGCCGGCTTCAAGGCGGTGTGCCTCACGGTGGACAGCCCGGTGCCCGTGCCCCAGGAGCGCAGCATCAAGAACCGCTACGACCACCCCTTCGAGCGCGCCAACTTCCGCGGCATGAATGTGAAGACCGGCGCCAACGTCAGCGCCACCGGCGACCCCTTCGCCTAGCGACCCGACTCCGCCAGGCTGACCTGGGACGAGGTGGACTGGCTCCGCTCCATCACGACGCTGCCCCTGGTATTCAAGGCCATTTGCGGCCCGGAAGACGCCCTGCTGGCGGTGGAGCACGGGGTGAACGGCATCCTGGTGTCCAACCACGGCGGGCGGCAGGTGGACATGACCCTCAGCTCCGTGGAGACCCTACCCCAGATTGTCGAGGCGGTGGCCGGCCGCGCCGAGCTGTACCTGGACTCCGGCGTCCGCAGGGGCAGCGACGTGCTGAAAGCCCTGGCTTTGGGCGTGCGCGCCGTGGGCATTGGGCGGCCCCTGTTCTGGGGCTTGGCGGTGGATGGCGCTGACGGCGTCCACGGCGTGCTGGAGATCCTGCGCCACGAGCTGGACCGCGCCCTGGCCTTCTGCGGCCAGACCTCGGTGCAGGAGCTGGAATCCCACATCGTGGGCAAGCCCCGGGACTGGGGCGTTTCGGACATGGACTTCTGACCCCTGGCTCGCGACACACATAGGTGCGACGCTTTCCCTGTCCGCTAGCCGCATCACCCCAATCCGGGGTACAATCTGGCCGCACTACTCGCCTTGAGGTGAATTCATGACCACCAGCAACGCCAACCTGCCCCTGCCCCTGGAGGGCATCCGCGTCCTGGACGCCACCCACATCGTGGCGGGGCCCTTCTGCTCCCTGATCCTCGCCGACATGGGCGCGGAGGTCATCAAGATTGAGCGCCCCGGCTCCGGCGACAACTCCCGGGAGCGCGGCCCCTTTATCGAGGGGCCGGAGGGCCAGAAGGTCAGCTCTCGCTACCTGGGCATTAACCGCAACAAGAAGAGCGTGGCGGTGGACCTGCGCGACCCCCGCTGCAAGCGCGCCTTTGAGAACCTGGTGCGCCGCTCCGACGTGCTGCTGGACAACTGGGGGCCCGGCGCCTTCCACCGGCTGGGACTGGGGTATGAGCACCTGCGGGAGATTAACCCCGGCCTGGTCTACGCCAGCATCACCGGCTACGGCGACAGCCAGGGCATGCGCGGCCCTTACTCCAACTGGCCGGCCAACAACCTGAGCATCCAGGGCATGGCGGGCTGGATGGAGTTGACCGGCGCGCCCGACGGCCCGCCCCAGAGCGTGGGCGACAATGTGGGCGACTCGGTGCCCGGTCTGTGGACCGCCCTGGGCATCCTTTTGGCCCTGGAGACCCGCCGTCGCAGCGGGCAGGGCCAGCACGTGGACATGGCGATGTACGAGTGTTTGGTGTCCCACGTCATCAGCAACATGAACGCCTACCAGGCCACGGGGGATAACATGGGCCGCAGCTGGGACCGGATGGCCACCGCGGGCCTGACCTTCAAGGCCAAGGACGGCTACGTGCTAATGGCCGGAGTGCGGTTCGGCAACCGCTGGAAGGCCCTGTGGCAGCTAATTGGCCGGTCGGATCTGGCGGAAGACGCGCGCTACCTGGGCGGCGCCGACGGCGAGTTCTTTGTGCAGAACATTGTTCCCGCCATCGAGGAGTGGTCCAGCCTGCTGTCCAAGTGGGAGGTGGCCGGCAAGCTCACGGAGGTTGGCTTCTCCATGGGCGTCACCCAGACCATTGCCGACCTGGCGCACTGCCCTCACCTGCAGGCCCGCCAGATGTTTGTAGAGACCGGCGACACCCTGGGCGGGCGGTTCACGTCGGTGAAGACACCGGTGCGGCTGACCGCCTGCGTGCCCTCTCCCGAGGAGACGCCGCCCACCTTGGGCCAGCACAACCGCGAGGTGCTGGGCAGCCTGGGCGGCCTAACCCCGCAGGAGTTGGACAGCATGGCCGCCGACGGCGTGATGTAACTCCTGGTGGGTAGTGAGTCAGTTAGGTCCTCGTCATTCCGGCGCAGGCCGGAATCCATCAGTGCATCTCAATCACGGGTGTATATTGACACCTTCGTTCTCCGGTGTAACGCATAGACGCTCCATTCTCTGCCACCGCAAACAGAACCACTGCTGCCTGGTATCATAATAAACATATGCGGCAGTGGGCCAAGCGCGCGGTCAAGTCTAGCCTGATTAACGGCGTAGTGTGGCTGACGCCGCCGCCGGTGCATCTGATTGCCGCCGCCATGCCCCTGGTCAGCGGCTACAGCATCGGATTCAACGCGGCTCCCACGGGGCGGCTGGGCTGGCTGGCCATTGGCGCGGTCATGGGGCTAACCCTGGGCGCGGTGGCGCTGGCAGCAGGCGGCGCTATCCTGTTGGGCGCGCGGCTCATCCTGGGGGAGGCGCCCCCGGCGATCTACGCCTGGGCGGCCCTGATTATCTCCGGCGGCATTGGCTTCTACACCTTCCTGGCGGGAAGCGCGGGAGCCATGTGGGGCATGCGCCGCGCCTCGTGAGGTTGACCAAGCCGTTGGGCGGGGATTTGGGGATAAATTCACCGTCAATCCCCTAATCCCCAAATCCCCGCGAGATACCGTACTACTTCCGAACTACTTTCGAGGCGGCGGCGGGCCAACCCCCAGAATGCAGCGACGGGCGGCCGCCCATGCCTGTCGAACCGCCGCCTGCGCCGACGCGGTCTCTCCGGCCAGCACCTTGACTCCCACGCCCTGACCGCCCGCCAGCAGGCTGACCCCGGCGGTGGCGTCCTGGCCCGGTTCAATCTGTTCCAGCGCCTCCCGAACCCGCTGCCGCAGCAACTCCGGGGATACTTCCTGGCTCACCACCAGCAGGGTGCCCATCGCGCGGCCCGCCCCGATAGTGCCGGGGCCAAGTTCCGCCACGCCCAACACGCCGCGCTGCCGGGGAGAGCGGGTCGCCGGGGTGAGGCGGTACGCTTCGTGAACGATGGGTCTGCCATCGGGGGTGCGGACATCCAGCCGGTACTGCAGCTCCGAGTAGGCCAAACTCTCCCCCCGGGCGGTGCGCCCCGAGGCGATGACTTCGCCGTACACCAGGCTGGCCCCGGGGGCCACGGTGATGGACGTGTGCTGGGCCAGGCGGGCGCCCCGGAATGGAATCAGCGGGTCCGGCAGGTACTCCAGATACGCGCCCTGATCAATGTCTAGACAGGTGTCCAGGCGGGCGGCCCCCTCCGGCATGGTGAACACCTTGGTGGCGGCCTGGGTGCTGATGTGCGCCCTGGCTCCAGTCTTGACCCGTACCCGAATCTCCAGAGCGTCGCCCTGCAGCACTCCTGCCGTGGGGTTGCACAGGCAGACAAAGGCCATGCCGGGCAGAGCCTCGTCCAGGTACAGCACCCGTTGCACTTGCAGTGGCGGGTTGGTGCGGCGGCCCACCAGGCAGGTGCGGCCCCCGCGTCCTGCTCCCGATGGATCGCGCACCGCCAGGGTCAGGTCTGCCAGTCCCGGCCCGTTGCCGCGCCCGCCGATTGTCATGTCAGGGCTGGGCTGCGCCAACGCCAATCCCCGACAACATATGCTCCACCACCGCTTCCAGCCCCTGGCCGGTGCGGCAGTTGGTGAAGATGTGAGGTCGCCCCTGACGCACCCGGGCGGCGTCCCGGTCCATCACCGCCAGGTCGGCGCCCACGTAGGGTGCCAGGTCAATCTTGTTAATCACCAGCAGGTCGGTGTTGGTAATGCCCTGGCCGCGCTTGCGGGGAATCTTCTCGCCTCCCGCCACGTCAATCACGTAGAGCTGGTAGTCCGCCAGGGCGGGGCTGAAGGTCAGGGTCAGGTTGTCCCCGCCGCTCTCGATGAGCAGCAGGTCTGAATCCGGGTAATTGGCCGCCAGCTCCTCCGCCGCCAGCAGGTTCATGCTGGGGTCTTCCCGCACCGCGGTGTGAGGGCAGGCGCCGGTCTCCACGCCCCGAATTCGGCCCAGGTCCAGCACTCCTGCCAGGGTGCGGCGGACGTGGTCGGCATCCTCCCGCGTGAAGATGTCGTTGGTGATGATCAGGGGACGCAGCCCGCGAGCCAGCAGCCGCGGCACCAGGGATTCCAGCAGCGTGGTCTTTCCCGAGCCCACGGGCCCGCCGATGCCGATGCGGGGAATGTGGTTCAACAACTTATGTCTCCTAAGTGATGTGCCAGCGGGCCTTCACAGCACCTGACGCCTGGGGCGGCGGCAGGCCTTGCCTGGGAAGGTTACCCCCTTTGGGCCGGTGTGTAAATGGCGGTGCCGCAGTTGGTGGTTCCCATGCCCAGCCGCGCTGCCCAAATCTGCCCTTGAGCCAGGTGCGGCCTGCCAGTATGCTGGATTGGCGGGCCTTAAATGGCGCAGGCCAGCATTGACCTGTATAGCAAAGTGGACTTCCAGACCCTTGCATAAATGGCTTGACCAAAGCTGCAGAATCCGTTCTAGCCCCCCTTTGCAAAGGGGGGGTTGGGGGGATTTCCGTCCCTGTTACTCCAGGAACAAGCAGGTGAAACCGTGAGGAAAGTCTGGTTGCTGGTCTTGATGGCGGCGGGGGTGGCGCTTCTGGTAGCCTTCCCGGCCTGCGGTCAGCCCGCTCCCACCATCATTCCCGCGCTTACCGCGGGCGGCGATGCATCCTCCGGCAAAATCATGCGCATCGCCTGGACCTTCGACGACGGGCCGCACCCCCAACATACCGGCCCTATGCGCCAGGTGATGGAGAGCCGGGGCATCACCCAAACCACCTGGTTCGTCCAGTACAACCGGATCAACAACGACGTGGACGCCAACGTGGCCAAGATGCTGGAGATCCAGCGGCTGGGTGGCGAGATCGGCATCCATGCGGTGGATCCCGTCCGGGATCACCTCTCCTGGTTCCCCATGACCGATAAAGCGTCCTATGACGACATCGACGCGGCCATGCGCGATTTGAAGGCCTTTCACCAATTCCTTACCGGGAAGGGCCTGAAGGTGAAGTTTGTCCGGCCGCCCTACGACCTCTATTCCGAGTTGCTGGCCTACTTGCAAAAGGTTGGTTACGAAGGCGATGCTCGCCAAGCGGTGCGCGACATTGTCGCGGGCAAACCGGTAACCGGGCAGGCCCAGCAGGTCAAAGCCGCCTACGACACGATGCAGGCGGAGCTCCAGTCGCTGGGGCTTCACCTATCGGGCGGCGCTAGCGCGGGCCAGCCCGAAACCACGCTGAACAGCTGGGAAGCCGAGGCTTCAGGCCACATGAACCGCTCTGATAACGTCACCCGGCACGTGAGCCCGGAGCGGCTGAAACATCCCGATCAGGCCAAAGCCAACCCTGGCGCCTTCGAGCGGGCCGTGGATCAGATTACGCCTGACCAGCCCAGGTCCCTCATTGTCTTGGCTCACGACACCTTTGCGGTGGATGTCACTGAAGTAGGTGTCGATGTGGATACTATGGACGCCTACGCGGAGCTGCAGGGCGTCAAAATCGAGTACTACACCATGTCCGGGCTGTACGAGATTCTCCGGGGCGCCCCGCCGTAAGCAAGGTGCGACGGCGGCGAGCCGTCACTTACCTGGGTCTGCACAGATAGCAAAATCGTTTGGGAAGCAGCTGGGACGAAACCCCCCCAACCCCCCCTTCGCAAAGGGGGGGTTGGGGGGATTTCGTCCGTCACTCCCCCGGCAACTTCCGCGGCATGGCCTCCAGGATGCTGGCGGGGTTCATGGGCAGGCTGCATGTGCGCACTCCCACCGCGCGGTGGATGGCGTTGGCGATGGCCGCCATGGGCGGCACCAGGGACACCTCTCCCACGCCGCGCACCCCCAGAGGGTGGCCGGGGTTGGCCACCTCCACAATCACCGTGTCAATCATCGGCACGTCCAGGCTGGTGGGCATCCGGTAGTCCAGGAAGCTGGAATTCATCATCTGCCCCTGATTGTCCAGGTAATACTCCTCGTTCAGCGCCCAGCCGATGCCCTGCACCGCGCCGCCTTGAATCTGGCCCTCCACGTAGCTGGGGTGAATGGCCTTGCCCGCGTCCTGAATGGCGGTAAAGCGCAGGATGGTCACCTTGCCGGTTTCCGGGTCAACCTCCACGTCCACCACGTTCAGGGCAAAGGCGTTGCCCACCCCTGCCGGGTTGGCGGTGGCCCGGCCCACTATCGGCCCGCCGGAGTGGTTCAGCTTGTGGGCAAGCTGCGCCAGCGTGGTGCGCAGCTCCGGGTCGTTCTTATGCCGCAGCTCTCCAGCGTCGTACTGCACGTCCTCGGGCTTGACCTCCCAGATGCGCGCCGCCCGCTCGATGAGCTGCCGCCGCACGTCCTGGGCCGCCTGGTAGACCGCCGTGCCCATCTTGAAGGTCACTCCGCTGCCGCCGGCGCCGGAGCTGTAGCCGATGGAGTCGGTGTCGGCGATGGACGGCTTCACGTCCTCCGCGGCAATCCCCAGAACCTCAGCCACGTGCATGGCCATGGCGGTCCGGCTGCCCCCGATGTCCGGCGAGCCTTCCACCAGGGTGACGGTGCCGTCGGGGTTGACGCTGACCACGGCGCTAGCCGGGCCGGTGCCGTTGAACCACGCCCCCGCGGCGATGCCCCGGCCCCGGTTGGGGCCCACCAGGGGTGTTGCCAGGTGGGGGTGCGCTTGCGCTGCCTGCAGCACTTCCACCATGCCAATCTTGCGGAACACCGGCCCCGTGGGCTGACGGCTGCCCTCCTTGGCGGCGTTCAGCAGCCGGAACTCGATGGGGTCCATGTCCAGGCGCTGGCACAGCTCGTCCACCACCTGCTCCGAGGCGAAGGCGGCGGCGGGAGACCCCGGCGCCCGGTAGGCGGCGGTCTTTTGGGTGTTGATCACCACGTCCAGCCCCTCAATGTAGGCGTTGGGAATCTGATACGGCGCGAACATGGTGCGGCATCCCGAGGGCACCGGCGAGCCGGGGAAGGCGCCCGCTTCGTAGATCAAGTGCGCCTCCGCCGCGGTGATGCGCCCCTGTTTGGTGGCGCCCATCTTCACCCGGATGTGGGTGCCCGAAGTGGGGCCGGTGCCCAGGAACACCTCCGTGCGAGTCATGGTGATCTTCACGGGCTTGCCGCACTTGCGGGCCAGGGCTGCCGCCACCGGCTCCAGGTAGCACCCGCTCTGGCCCTTGCCGCCAAACCCGCCGCCAATCTCCATGGGCACTATCTTCACTTGGGAGACCGGCAGTCCCAGAATCCTGGAGGTGTGGTCGCGCAGGGCAAAGTGGCCCTGGCTGCTGGCCCAGATGGTCACCGAGCCGTTGGTGTTCCACTGCGCCGTGGCGGAGTGAGGCTCGATGTATCCCTGATGCACCGGCTTGGTGTGAAACTGCCGCTCCACAATCACGTCCGCTTCCTTGAAACCCTGGGTCACGTCGCCCAGGCGGAACTCGAAGCGGTTGGAGATGTTGGTGCCCTGGGGGTTGTCCGCGTTGCCCCATCCGCCGGAGCGCTGGGCAGGATTGGCCAGGGTGACCAGGCGCTCGTGGAGCACCGGCGCGCCGGGCTTCATGGCCTCCGCGGCGGTGAACACCGGCGGCAGGACTTCATACTCCACGTCTATCAGGGCTAAAGCCTGCTCGGCCACGTGCGGGCTGATGGCGGCCACCGCAGCCACCGCGTGGCCCCGGTACAGGGCCTTCTCGCGGGCCATCACGTTGCGGCTGTAAAAGCCGTAGTTCACGTTGCCGCCTTCCTCCTGGTCTGCCACCATGGCGGAAACGGCGGGCAAGTCCGCGGCGGTGACCACCGCCACCACGCCGGGCAGCGCCAGGGCGCGGCGGGCGTCAATGCGCTTGATGCGGGCGTGAGGATGCGGGCTGCGCAGCATCCGACCGTGCAACATGCCCGGCAGGTGAATGTCCGCGGCGTAGCGGGCGCGGCCCATCACCTTGTCGGCGCCGTCGTGGCGGATGGGCCGGGTGCCCACCACCTTGTACTCCTGGGTTGAAAGGACCATGTTCGGCTTGTAGTCCAGCATCTGCGCCTCCCATGTGTTATGGACTGATTTGGATTTGCGTGCGCGTGGTTTGCGCGTGCCCCTAATTTACCACAGGTTGTGGGTGGACAGATACCTGGCGACTCTCGAACCTGTGCCGCCGCGCTCGTCTTGGTTCGGAGTAATGGAAAGAGGCGGGGATTTGGGGATTAGGGGATACGTTCACGGTTAATCCCCAAATCCCCGCGAGACTAAATCCAGGGTGGAAGCTACATTGTCCCATGTGCCGCCCCTGCGGGTTTGCCTGACGTGGCAGTTCAGAGACATGCGATAGACTCTGCCCGCCCACCTGGCTGCCCGATGCCGAAATTTGTAGAATGGACGGCATGGGAACCAAAACCCGGACCAATGGCAGCCTGACGGCTCTGCTTCTGCTGGTATGCGCCACGCTGGCGGCGGCGTGCTCCGGCCCAACGCCGCAAGCCACGCCGGCAACACCCACTCCGCTCAGTGTTCCGGCTGTTCCTGCGTCGTCGCCTTTGCCTACACCGCTCGTTGCGCCCACGCCTACTCCAGTGCCGGCACACTTCACCCCCGCATCCGCTACCCCCACACCCGCCCGTCCGCCCACCCCCGCTGCCACGCCCAGCCCCCCGGTGCTGCTCCTCACCCACGCCGGCGACGGCAGCGGCAACCTTTACATCGTGGAGAAGCGCGGCCGCATCCGGGTTGCCACCGGCGGCGCGGTGCGGGCGCAGCCCTTTTTGGATATTTCAGCTATTGTGCGCTCCTCCGGCAGCGAGCAAGGGTTGCTGGGGCTGGCGTTCCACCCCAACTACCGGGAGAACGGCCACCTGTTCGTCAACTACATCAACCAAGGTAGGCACACGGTTATCGCCCGGTACACCGCGCCGGCGGACCGCCCGGATGGAATCGGGACTGCTGACCCCACGACGCAGAAAGTCCCCCTTGTAATCGAGCAGCCCTTTGCCAACCACAACGGCGGCATGCTGGCCTTTGGCCCCGACGGCATGTTGTGGATCGGCATGGGCGACGGCGGCTCCGGCGGCGACCCCAGGGACAACGGGCAAGACCTGACTCAGCTCTTGGGCAAGCTGCTGCGCATTGATGTGAATCATGGCGACCCCTACTCCATCCCGGCGGCGTGAACTTTGGCTGGAACCGCATGGATGGCAGCCACTGCTTCCCCGAGGGCCGAACCTGCGACCGCAGCGGCCTGACGCTTCCCATTGCGGAGTATCCCAACGGCAGCCAGGGGTGTTCGGTCACTGGCGGGTACGTCTACCGCGGGCGGGCAATCCCCGCCGCCGCGGGCATCTACTACTTCACCGACTACTGCTCCGGCGCCCTCTGGGCGGCCCAGCGCGACGCCGGCGGCGTGTGGCGGCACACCGTGGCTCTCCCCGGCCCCGGCGGCAACAGCGGGTACGGCTCCCTGGGCGAGGACGAGTCTGGGGAGCTGTACGTTCTCGGCTTGGGCAACGGCGCCGTGTACCGCCTCAGCGCCGCCAGCCCGTAGGGGATGTGAGTAACCGGCCCATGAGTCATCCCGGAGTTTGGTATCCAGGAACGCCCTTTGGATCATCTTCGTCGTTCCGGCGGAGGCCGGAACCCAGCGTGGCAGTTCTGCATCCATCATTCTGTTGCTAGGCGAAGTGGCTGGATTCCGGCCTTCGCCGGAATGACGAGAGCTATGTCGCCGCTGTTCGTGCACAAAGCCCACGGCGTTTTATCCGTGGCTGCGCCCATCTTCCCGCCCCAACTATCTGGCAGAAACTCCGGGGTGACTCATGTACACAGGGGGCGGTCCCCCTCCCGCCGCCTGCCGAAACACTTTCGTAACATCCCCGTAACAGCCATTTAACCTCCGGGAAACACTTGCGCAACACCGCTGACCGATGATGCATCCCGTTGACTCCGCGACCCGGCAAGCGCAACGGTGTACCGTCCTGCCGGGCAATGGGAGATCTGATTTAGGAGGCTACCCCCAAGCTATGTTCCAATCGGTATCAACCTGGTTAAGCTCTATTCGCCGGAACAGTGCCGCTACCCTGGCGCTGCTGCTGGCACTCACCACCGCGCTGACGCTGGCGTGCGGCTCGTCCGCCCCAGCTGCTCCGTCTGGCGGCGCTCCCGCTGGCGTTCCCGCAGCAGGAACCATCAAGGTAGGTGTGCTGCACTCCCTCTCCGGCACCATGTCCATCAGCGAGACCGCGGTGCGGGACGCCACGCTGCTGGCCATCGACGAGATCAACGCCTCGGGCGGCGTCTTGGGCAAGAAGCTGGTGCCCACCATTGAAGACGGCGCTTCCGACTGGCCCACCTTCGCGGAGAAGGCCAAGAAGCTGCTCACCAGCGACAAAGTAGCCGTGGTCTTCGGCTGCTGGACCAGCGCCAGCCGCAAGGCGGTGCTCCCAGTGTTCGAGTCCAACAAGGGCCTGCTCTTCTACCCGGTGCAGTACGAGGGCCTGGAGACCTCGCCCAACATTTTCTACACCGGGGCCACCACCAACCAGCAGATTGTGCCGGCGGTGGAGTACCTGCTCAAGGAGGGGAAGAAGAGTTTCTTCCTGCTGGGATCCGACTACGTTTTCCCGCGCACCTCTAACCTGATTATCAACAAACAGTTGGCGGGCTCCGGCATGAAGGCTGTGGGCGAAGAGTACACACCCCTGGGCCACACCGAGTACAGCACGGTGATCTCTAAGATTAAGGCCGCCAAGCCCGACGTGGTGTTCAACACCCTGAACGGCGACTCCAACGTGGCCTTCTTCAAACAGCTCAAGGACGCCGGCATCACCGCCAAGGACCTGCCGGTTCTCTCCGTGAGCGTGGCGGAGGAAGAGGTCCGGGGCATTGGTCCTAGCAACATTGAGGGCCACCTGGTGGCGTGGAACTACTACCAGACTACCAAGACCCCGGAGAACACCAAGTTTGTGGCGGCCTACAAGGCCAAGTACGGCGCCAACCGGGTCACCGACGACCCCATTGAGGCCGGGTACTTCGGCGTGTACCTGTGGAAGATGGCCGTGGAGAAGGCGGGCAGCACCGATGTGGCCAAGGTGAAGGAAGCCGCCAAGGGCATTCAGTTCAACGCCCCCGGCGGGCCGGTCACCATCCACCCCACCAACCAGCACGTGGCCAAGACCGTGCGCATCGGCAAGGTCCGCGCCGACGGGTTGATTGACGAGATATGGGCCTCCCCCGCTCCCGTGGTCCCCGACCCGTACTTGGACAGCTACACCTGGGCCGCGGGCATCCGCAACCAGGTGCAGTAACCCACCAATTTCACGGTTTCCAGTTTCCAGGGTATAATCATGGCTCGGACTCCAGGCAACCCAGGCTGCATACCGGCGGCCTGGGTTGCCTGGCGAATGACCAGGGTGGCGACTGGAGAGCCTGGCGGGTGTAATCCACGACTTAACGAGGCTTGCATGAATATCTAATGCGGTTGTGAAGCATTCGGGACGGAAATCCCCCCAACCCCCCCTTTGCAAAGGGGGGGTTGGGGGGGATTTCGGCAGCCTCAGTTAAGAACCCTTTTTCCAGGATCTGAAACCGTGCGGCGGCGACCGGAGCGTAACGAATCATGGACGTGTGGGCCCTGCAAATATTCAACGGCGTCAGCCTGAGCACCATCCTGTTGCTCATCGCCCTGGGCTTGGCGCTGTCCTTTGGCTTGATGAACGTCATCAACCTGGCCCACGGCGAGTTCATCATGATTGGCGCCTACACCGTGTACGCCCTGCAGCAGGCGGCCATTGCCTTCACCGGCGGCCCTATGGCCGATTGGACCTTCATCGTCGCCCTGCCTTTGGTCTTCCTCATCGCCGCGCTTATGGGACTGCTGGTGGAGCGCACCGTAATCCGGTTCCTGTACCGCCGGCCTCTGGATACTTTGCTGGCCACCTGGGGAGCGGCGCTGATCCTGCAGCAGTTGGCCCGGTCCATCTTCGGCGCGCCCAACGTGCAGGTGGTGGCGCCCCTGTGGCTGGGCGGAAACCTGGACCTGGGTGGCGATTTGGTGCTGCCCTTCAAACGGCTGTTCATCATCGCGGTGGCCCTGGTTTGTCTGGCCGGCATTTACTGGTACATGTACCGCTCCAACGAGGGACGGCGCATGCGGGCGGTGATGCAGAACCGGGACATGGCTGCCAGCCTGGGCGTGTCTACCCGCCGGGTAGACAGCCTGACCTTCGCCCTGGGCGCCGGACTGGCGGGCGTGGCGGGCTGGGCCTTGACCCTGATTGGGCCCATCGGGCCGTCTTTGGGCACCTTCTACGTGGTGGACGCCTTCATCGTGGTGATCCTTGGCGGGATGGGGCAGATTCCGGGCACCATCCTGGCCGCCTTCATCATTGGCATGTTCAACACCATCTTCGAGTACGGCACCACCGCGGTGGTGGGCAAGGTACTGGTCTTCACCCTGGTAATTCTCTTCCTCCAGTGGCGCCCTGCCGGGCTGATGCGCCTGCGGTCCCGTTAGTGGTTGTGAGTTATCGGCAGTGATTAGAGTCAGCAGCCTAATGCGCGTCTTGCCGCCGCCGGCCTTCCTCCACGGCTGGGTGGCCCGCTGGTGCCTGCCGGCGCTGGTGTTGCTGCTCCTGCTGGCGGCGCCGGCGGTGCTTTCAGGCTTCCGCATGGGGCTGCTGGGCAAGTTCCTCACCTTCGCCATACTGGCCCTCTCCCTGAACCTGGTTTGGGGCTACGGCGGGATGCTCAGCCTGGGCCACGGGGTGTTCTTTGGGCTGGGCGGCTACGCCATGGCCATGTTCCTTAAGCTGGAGGCGGCCAGGGACAAGCTGCCCGACTTCATGTTCTGGAGCGGACTGACGGAGCTGCCCATCTTCTGGGAGCCCTTTAGGCACGCCTGGTTCGCGCTGCCCATGACCTTCATCCTCCCGGCGGCGCTGGCCGGCGGGCTGGGCTACCTGGTGTTCCGCAGCCGGATTACCGGCGTCTACTTTGCCTTGATTACCCAGGCCCTGGCGCTGATTGTCAGCATCCTGTTTGTGGGGCAACAACCATATACCGGCGGCACCAACGGCATTACCAACTTCCGCACAATCTTCGGGTTTTCGGTGACCGGCGCCGGCACCCAACTCGCGATGTATTACATTACCGTGGCCTTCTTGGCGCTGACCTACCTGCTCTGCCACTGGATCATCGCGTCGCGCCTGGGCCGCCTGCTGGTGGCCATGCGGGACGACGAGAACCGGGTGCGCTTCTCGGGATATAACCCGGCAGTCCTGAAGACCGCGGTGTTCACCCTGTCCGCCGGGCTGGCGGGCGTGTCCGGGGCGCTGTTTGTGCCCCAGGTGGGCATCATCTCGCCATCCCTCATGGGTATCGTGCCTTCCATCGAGATTGCCATCTGGGTGGCGGTGGGCGGGCGGGGGGTGCTCATGGGCGCGGTGCTGGGGGCCATCGTGGTCAACGGCGCCAAGAGCCTGTTCAGCGAGTCTTTCCCCGACATCTGGCAGTATTTCCTGGGGGCGCTCTTTGTGGGCGCAGTGCTCATGTTCCCTAGCGGCATCATGGGGTTCTTCCGGTCTGAAGGCTGGCGGCCCGGCTGGCGGGCGCTGACCCAGGCGCGGGCGGCAGTGCTCAAGAAATAGCGGCAGGAGTTTAACCCGTATGATTAACCTGCTTTCCCGCAAGCTGGGTTTGGGTCGTCCCGCCCCGGCGTCCGGCAGTGGCGTGGCTGACAGCGGGCCCATCCTTTCCCCAATCCTTTCGGTGGAAGGGCTGACGGTCAAGTTTGACGGCTTCACCGTGCTGGACTCCCTGGACTTCAGCATGGAGCGCGGGGAGATGCGTTTCCTCATCGGCCCCAACGGCGCGGGGAAGACTACCCTCATTGACGTCATCACCGGCAAGGCCCGGCCGGTTCGCGGGCGGGTAATCTTCGACGGGTGGGTTGATTTGGCCCGGCGGCAGGAGCACGACCTGGTGCGACTCGGCATCGGGCGCAAGTTCCAGACCCCGGCGGTGTTCGGCAGCCTGACGGTGTTCCAGAACCTGGAGGTGGCCCTGGGGTTTCGCAACTCCCTGGGGGCGCAGATGCGTGACCTGAACGCCGCCGGCAAAGAGCGCGTCTGGCATACCCTGGAGCAGGTGGGGCTGACCAGCCAGGCGCAGCGCAAGTCGGGGGTGTTGTCCCACGGTGAGAAGCAGTGGTTGGAGATCGGCATGTTGCTGGTGCAGGACCCCAAGCTGCTGCTGCTGGACGAGCCGGTGGCGGGCATGACCCGGCGGGAGCGGGACCGCACCGGCGAGCTGCTCCAGCGCATCGCCCAGGAGCGGTCGGTGCTGGTGGTGGAGCACGACATGGTCTTTGTGCGCCAATTGGCCCGCAAGGTTACGGTGCTGCACCTGGGCAAGGTGCTCAGCGAAGGCACCATGGAGTCGGTGCAGCAAGACCCCCAGGTCATTGAGGCATATCTAGGGCACAGCAAGCCCCGGGCCGCGCCTCGAGCGACTCCCACGGAGGAATCCGGGGGCGGGCTGAGAAGCACCGTCGTCGCCCCGGCGTAGAGGCGGGGGGCGACCCCCCCCTGTAGTCCCCCCTTCGTAAGGGGGGACGGGACCGGCCGGCCTTCTCCCCCTTCATAAGGGGGAGATACAGAGGGGGTGGTTCGGCCTCTCCTAACCTCCCGATTGGTAACGGGGAGCAGAGGCATCTCAAAGGGAGCGTAATGCTGGCAATCCAGTCACTGTCGGTGGCCTACGGGGAAAGCGTGGTGCTCTCCCAGGTCAATATGGACGTGCCGCAGGGCCGCGTGGTCTGCCTCATGGGCCGCAACGGCGTGGGCAAGACTACCCTGCTGAAGTCCATCATGGGCCTGCTGCGCCCCCGGCAGGGACAGATGTGCTTTGAGGACGCCGACATCACTGCCTGGCCGCCCCACCGCCGTGCCCGCGCCGGCATCGGCTACGTGCCCCAGGGCCGCGAAATCTTCCCCTACTTGACCATCCACGAGAACCTGCTCATGGGCCTGGAGGCGCTGCCCGCCAGCGCCCGTCAGCCCGAGGTGCTGGAGCAGATGTACTCCCTCTTTCCCGCGCTGAAAGTGAACCCCCGCAAGGTGGCGGGCACCCTCAGCGGCGGGCAGCAGCAGCAACTGGCCCTAGCCCGAGCCCTGGTGCGCCAGCCCAAGCTGTTGCTCCTGGACGAGCCGACGGAAGGCATCCAGCCCTCCATTGTGCAGGAGATTGAGGAATTGCTCCACCAGTTACGGGGCAAGGGCGACACCACCATCCTGCTGGTGGAGCAGTTCTTGGACTTTGCCCTGGGCGTGGCCGATTACTGCTACGTGATGGAAAAGGGCGCCATCGTGCTGGAGGGACCGGCCAACGACCTGGACCAGGGGCAGGTGCGGGAGTACCTGTCGGTATGACTCCGGCGGTTTGAACCATTATTAGGGAGTTACGACGTGACGGATGAAAACAAAGACCACGACTATATCCTGCGGGCGGCCAGGGAAGGCGACGTAAAGTTCGTCCGCCTCTGGTTCACCGACATTTTGGGCCAGTTGAAGGGCTTCGCCATCAGTGTGCATGACCTGGAGGAGGCCCTCAGCCTGGGCGTGGGTTTCGACGGGTCGGCCATTGAAGGTTTTGCCCGCAGCCAGGAAAGCGACATGCGGGCCTTCCCTGACCCCGCCACTTTCGCCATCCTGCCCTGGCGGCCGCGGCAAAATGCCGTGGCCCGGATGTTCTGTGACATTCGCCGGCCTCGGGGGGAGCCCTTCGTCGGTGATCCCCGCTACGTGCTGAAGCGCAACGTGGAAAAGCTGGCCCAGTTGGGCATGACCTACAACATCGGCGCGGAGCTGGAGTTTTTCTACATGAAGAGTTCCGACGCGCCGGTGCTGCTGGACCACTCCGGCTACTTCGATCAGCTCTCCAGCCACCCTGGCAGCGACCTGCGCCGCGACACCGTGCTGAATCTGGCGGAAATGGGTATCCTGGTCAAATACTCCCATCATGAGGCGGCGCCCAGCCAGCATGAGATTGACCTGGAATATACCGACGCCATGACCATGGCCGACAACGTGATGACCGCCAAGCTGGTGATCAAAGAGCTGGCCCAGCTTCAGGACGCCTACGCCACCTTCATGCCCAAGCCCATCTCCGGCATCAACGGCTCGGGAATGCACCTCCACCAGTCCCTGTTCCAGGGCGACCGCAACGTCTTCTTCGACGCCGACGATGACCACTACCTCTCCATGACGGGCAAGCAGTTCATCGCGGGACTAATCCGCCACGCGCCGGAGATCACCCTGGTGACTAACCAATGGATTAACTCCTATAAGCGCCTGACGCCCGGCTATGAGGCGCCGGTGTACTCCTCCTGGAGCTACGTCAACCGCTCTGACCTGGTCCGCGTGCCGGACTACAAGCCGGGCTTTGAAAACTCCATTCGGGTTGAATACCGGGCGCCGGACCCGGCCTGCAACCCTTACCTGGCTTTCAGCGTGATGCTGGCCGCCGGACTGAAGGGCATCCAGGAAAGATACCCGCTGCCGCCCCCGGTGGTGGGCAACGTCTTCGACATGACCCCCCAGCGGCGTCAGTCCCTGGGCATTAACCCGCTGCCCAGCAGCTTGGGGGAGGCCATTGCCCTGGCGGAAAGCAGCGTGCTTCTGCAAGAGGCGCTGGGCGAACACGTCTACCACAGCTTTATGCAGAACAAGCAAATTGAGTGGGAAGGCTACCGCTCTGTAGTCACCGACTACGAGGTCTCCCACTACCTGCCGGTGTTGTGATGTGTGGACGCCGCCCCTCGCCCCCCTTTGCAAAGGGGGGCGAGGGGCGGCGTCAGTCTCGGTTAAGAGCTTGGTGCAAGGGTCTGTGGGACCACTGGCGCTGGCATCAGCGGCGGGTATAAAGTAGCCTCGTACAATTACTCTGAACCAGGGTATCGCGCATGATGCTCACTCCCCGGGAATCGGAAAAGCTGCTGCTCTACGTGGCCGCCGAGCTGGCCCGCAAGCGCAAGGCCCGCGGCCTGCGCCTGAACGTGCCCGAATCGGTGGCCCTGATTTGCGAGGCCATGCTGGAAGGCGCGCGCGACGGCAAGACGGTGCCCCAGGTGATGGAGCTGGGCCGGCAGGTGCTCACCCGGGAAGAGGTCATGGAGGGTGTGCCGGACCTGGTGCCCTTAGTCCAGGTGGAGGCCACCTTCCCCGACGGCACCAAGCTGGTCTCCTGCCACGACCCGATAGTGTAGAAGTGGGCGGGGTGCGTCTGTAGGGGCGCTCCTTTGGCGCGCCTCGTCCACTTTGTAAGGAGAAAGCCATGAGCGGTGAAACTGCCAACTACCTGCCCTCGCCGGAGCCGGTGGAGCTTAACCCCGGCCGGCCCAGGGCCTCCCTCAGCGTGTGGAACACCGGAGACCGGGCGGTGCAAGTGGGCTCCCATTTCCACTTCTTTGAGGTGAACCGCGCCCTGCGCTTTGACCGGCCCGCCGCCTTCGGCATGCGCCTGGACATCCCCGCGGGCACGGCGGTGCGCTTTGAGCCCGGCGACCGCAAAGACGTCACGCTGGTGGCTATGGGCGGAACCCGCCAGGTACACGGCCTGAACAATCTGACCAACGGCAGCCTGGACAGTCCAGAGGTGCGCGCGCGGGCGCTGGATGAGGCGGCCCGGCGGGGCTTTGGCGGGCTGGAGTCAGCACCGCCGCCAGGCACAGGGCGGTAATATTAGCCCGTCTCATCTGCGAAGTATTTTGTGGCGGCGTCCTTCGACAGGCTCAGGACGAGCGGGAAAGACCCGCTCGTCCTGAGCCTGTCGAAGGACGCCGCCTAGACCAAGTACGCATTTTGGAGTCATAGCATGGCGCGCATTAGCCGGCGTCAGTACGTAGAGCTGTACGGACCAACCACCGGAGACCGCTTCCGGCTGGCCGACACTTCCCTCATCTGCCAGGTGGAGCGGGACCTGATAACTCCTGGCGACGAGCTAGTCTTCGGCGGGGGCAAGACCGCCCGCGACGGCATGGGCCAGAACACCAGCATCACCAACCGTAACGGGGCTTTAGACCTCGTCATCACCAACGTCATCATCATGGACCCACTGCTGGGCATCGTTAAGGCCGACCTGGGGGTCAAAGCGGGCCGCATCGTGGGCATCGGCAAGGCGGGCAACCCGGATGTGATGGACGGCGTTGACCCCGCGCTGGTGGTGGGGCCGGGCACCGAGGTCATCGCCGGGGAGCACCTCATCGCCACCCCCGGCGGCGTGGACACCCATATCCACATGATCGCCCCCCAGCAGGTGTACCACGCCCTGGCCAACGGCATCACCACCCACCTGGGCGGCGGCACCGGCCCCGCCGACGGCACCCGGGCCACCACCTGCACCCCCGGCCCGTGGCACATCCACCGCATGCTGGAGGCGGCGGAGGCCCTGCCCATTAATTGGGGCCTGCTGGGCAAGGGCAACGCCAGCGAGGCCGCGCCCTTGGTGGAGCAGATTGAGGCGGGCGCCTGCGGGCTGAAGCTCCACGAGGACTGGGGCACCACCCCGGCGGCCATCGATACCTGCCTGCGGGTGGCCGACGCTCAGGACGTGCAGGTGGCCATCCACACCGACACCCTCAACGAGGCCGGGTTCGTGGAGGACACCATCGCCGCCATTGACGGCCGCACCATCCACACCTACCACACCGAGGGCGCCGGCGGCGGCCACGCCCCGGACATCATCCGCATGGCCAGCCACATGAACGTGCTGCCTTCCTCCACCAACCCGACACGGCCCTACACGGTGAACACCCTGGCCGAGCATCTGGACATGCTCATGGTCTGCCATCACCTGAACCCCGGCGTGGCCGAGGACGTGGCCTTCGCCGAGAGCCGCATCCGCCCGGAGACCATGGCCGCCGAGGACGTGCTCCACGACCTGGGGGTCATCAGCATGTACTCCTCCGACTCCCAGGCCATGGGCCGCGTGGGGGAGAACTTCACCCGCCTGTTCCAGACCGCCGACAAGATGCGGCAGATGAAGGGCAAGCTGCCCGAGGACTCGCCGGACCACGACAACTTTCGGGTGTTGCGCTACCTGGCTAAGCTGACCATCAACCCGGCCATCACCCACGGCATCTCCCATTTGGTGGGGTCGCTGACGCCGGGCAAGCTGGCGGACATCGTCCTGTGGCCGGTGGGCACTTTTGGCGCCAAGCCCAAGATGGTGATTAAAGGCGGCATGGTTTCCTGGGCGCTAATGGGCGACCCCAACGGGTCGGTGCCCACCGCCGAGCCGCAGTTTTTCCGGCCCATGTACGGCGCCCTGGGCCCGGCGCTGGCCCGCACCTGCATCACCTTTGTCTCCCGCCGCGCCTACGAGCTGGGGGTGCAACAGGAGCTGGGGTTGCGGCGAATGGTGGAGCCGGTGCTGGGCTGCCGCACCATCACCAAGCGCCAGATGGTCCGCAACGACCGCACGCCGCGCATCGACGTGGACCCCGACACCTACGAAGTGCGGGTTGACGGCGAGCTGGCGACGGTGCCCCCGGCGGAGCGGCTGAGCCTGGCCCAGCTCTTCTTCCTGGTGTGATATATGCTGAATGCGAGCGATGGGACGGAAGAAGCGGGGATTAGGAGATTAGGGGATTTAAATATAAGGGGAACCTCATCCCCCAATCCTCCAATCCCGGCTGTTGGAACTCCGTCCGTCCCCCCTTTGCAAAGGGGGGTTAGGGGGGATTTCGGCCCTGCCCCATTTCTAGCCGCCCTCCAGATTGCCGACTCCTTCTTCCCCACGGGCATGTACGCCCACTCCCACGGCCTGGAGGGGATGGTGCGCCGGGGGCTGGTGCGCACCGCCGCGGAGGTGGAGGAGCTGCTGGTCAGCCAGCTTGCCTGGTCGGTGCTGCCCAGCGACGGCGTGGCGCTGCTCAACGCCCACCGCGCCGCTGCTGAGGGCGACCTGCCGACGGTGCTGGAGATCGACCGCCTGCTCCACGCCCTGAAGCTGCCCGCGGAGCTGCGGGCAGCCTCCAGCCAGCACGGTCGCAGGTTGTTGCAGGAGACTGCGCCCCTGGTCTCCCACCCGCTGCACGCCGCCTACCTGGCCCGCGTTGACGCCACGAAAGAGGCCGGGATTAGGAGATTAGGGGATTCAAATGTGGGGGAAACCTCATCCCCAAATCCACCAATCCCGGCAGATGGTCTCTTTGACGGTGCAGGCCGCAGAAATGGGAGTAATAGGAGAGAAGCGCCCGGCTGCGGCGCGGTGGCCATGGGCGTGGTGAGCCATTGCCTGGAAATACCCGCGGAGTGGGCCCTGCTGGCCTACTGCCACAGCTACTCGGTGGGGGTGCTCAGCGCCGGGGTGCGGCTGGTGCCCGTCACCCACCGGCAGGCCCAGGACATCCTGCACCGCCTCCAGCCGCTGCTGCTGGAGGCGGTCCGCCAGATTAGCCAGCGCCCCTGGCCGGAGATGACATCCTTCACCCCGGAGCTGGACATCGCGTCAATGCGCCACGAAGGGGGTCACCAGGCCGATGACCTGCGCATGTTTGCCAGCTAGTCGGCCCGGCATTAAGCCTTTATATCGCAGCGAACGGAATCCCCCCTAGCCCCCTTTGCAAAAGGGGATTGGGGGGATTCCGTCCCAGATGCTTCCCAACTGAATTGGATTTTTATGCAAGACTCGGGAGGCCGTTTAGCGCGGGTTATTCCGCCAGGTCCCAGCCAAGCCACTGGCACAGCGCGCGGCCCATGATCAGCTCCTTTTCGCCCTCGGTCAGCCAGGTCAACTCTTGGGTGAACAGGCTGACGCACTGCCGCCAGGAGCAGGGCATGCGGGTTATGTCGGTGCCCCAGAACATGCGCTCCGGGCCAAAGGCGTCGTAGATGCGTTGCAGGTAGCCGTGGATGTCGCGGTAGGGATAGCGGGCGCTGGTGTAGCTGGGCGCGCCGGTGGCCTTCACCGCCACGTTGGGGTGCTTGGCCAGGGCCAGCAGTTGCGGCAGGGTGGCCCACGCCGCCGCATCCTTGGCGCCGCTGGGCCGCCCCATGTGGTCCACGATTAGCCGCACGCCGGGGTGGCGCTCCGCCACCACGCCCACTGCGGGCAGGAAGTTGGCCGCGGCTAGGGCCACGGGGATGCCGGCCTTCTCCACGGCAGGCCACAGCCAGTCCATAGTGCCGTCGGTCATCCAGGTCTGCTGGTGGGGCTGCTGAAAGGAGAACCGCAGGCCCAGCATCCCGGGCTGCCGCTTCCACCGAGCCACCAGCTTGCGGCTTTCCGGATTGTCCAGGGGGAAGTTGCCCAGAATGGCCAGGCGGTTGGGGTGCTGCTTTGCCGCGTCCAGGGCCACCTGATTGGCGTTGGGATCCCACCCCGGCGGGTGGATCACCGCCGCCTGCACGCCGCCTTCATCCATCTCTTTCAGCAGATCGTCGCAGGAGAAGCGGGTGATCTGCCGGTGCGCGCGGTTGGTGGGGAGGCCCTGCCCCCAGATGTGGACTTGGGCGTCAACAACTAGCATGGGGCGCTCCTTAATTGTGAACGGCGATCTCTGGCCGATGGTGTATCAGTTAGCCATCCTTTCGTCTTGGAAAACGAAATCCCCCCAACCCCCCTTTACAAAGGGGGGCGAGGGGGGATTTCGTCCTCCGGACTAGGCTTTGACCTTGGGCTGCATCTCCCGGGCCTTGGCTTCCATGGCCGGTATTACCGACGCGATAATCCCCTGGTCAATGTCCGCCGCCACTCCGGGATACCCGGCCCGCTGGATCATGGCTTGCAGCTTGCCCGCCTTGAACTGCTGCAGGGTCCACTCCAGGGTGTCGGGCACAATGGTCTTGTCCCAGAAGATCCGGTAGTTCTTGTTCCGGGGGCCGTAGTGGTAGTGAGGCGCCTCGCGGAAGCAGTCGAAGGCCAGCAACTCCGTCTCCTCCGTGTACTCCCGGCCCGGCGTGCCTGCCAGGTCCGACAGCACGTGGATGGCCAAACCGCCGTCGCCGCCGGTCTGCGTCCGCAGCTCCAGCCCGAACCGGATGTTGCCCGCCTCAAACATATCGGTGCCCCGGTTGTGCTTCACCGTGCTGCGCTCCATGGTAAACATCTGCCGGGCGTGGCTCTCCACCTCACCCAGCTTCGCTTGCAGCTCCCGCACCTTCACCTGTTTGGCGATGGACTCGTAGCCCGCCTCCTTCAGCATTTTAGGCAGGTTGTCCCGCAGCTGCTTTATGGTCCAGGCGATGGCGTTGCCGTCCACCGTGGGGTCCATGCGGCACACCTTGTTCTTCCCTTCCGGCGCATAAACGTAGCTGCGGTCGACGTCGAAGCAGTTGAAGCGCAGGAGGGTGGTGTCCTTGCCGTCCACCATGCCCATGACCAAAATAGCCACGCCCTGGTCGCCGTGGTCGTGGATGTTGCCGTCCCAGACCTCGTGCTGGAGAATGAACTTCACCGCACCGGCTTCCACCACCGGCCGGGACTTCTCGCGCCGCATTCTCGGGGCTTGCATTCCCTGGGATTGCATCTCCGGGGGTGCTACTGCTGCTGCTCCTCGCTGGTAAGCCATGGCTGAACCTCCCCTTACCTTTATTCTGCCCGCCTGGTTGGGCTGCTAGCGCCATAATACTACGTTTAGTAGCCGTTTTGCCAGTCCTGCCGCGTAAGGTGGGTGCGCCCCATCACGCTACCTGGGGAAGGCCTCGCCAACGCCGCCGTCCACCGGGATCATGGCGCCGGTGGTGCGGGATGACCGCTCGGAGGCCAGGAACAGCACCGCCTCGGCCACGTCCTCTGCCCGCACCTGGGTGTGCAGCAGGTTGCGCTGCTGGTAGAACTCCTCCAGCTTGTCCACCGGCACCCGGTGGGCGGCGGCGCGCTCCTGCCGGACCTCCTCCGACCACAGGTGGGAGCCCTGGAAGATGGCGTCGGGGTTCAGCACGTTGGAGCGGATGCCGAACTGCCCGTTCTCCAGGGCCAGGATGCGGGCTAGCTGCACCTCCGCGGCCTTGGACACGCTGTAGGCGCCAAACCGAGCGCCGGGGGCAGGCACGTTCTTGGTGCCGATGAACACCAGGCTGCCGCCTGTGCCCTGCTCCTTCATCAACCGCACTGCTTGGGCGGCCACCAGGAAATGCCCCGTGGTGTTGATGTCCAGCGACCGCCGCCAGTCCGCCAGCGACAGCTCGTCCACCGCTCCCGGCGTGGCGATGCCCGCGTTGGAGACCAGGATGTCCAACCCGCCGTAGGCCAAACGCAGGTCCTGAAAGGCCTGCGCCACCTGGCCCTCGTCGGCCACGTTCATGGGGAATGCGGCGGCGCGGCCACGCCCCTGGCTCTTGTCGATTTCCGCGGCCACCGCCTTGGCGCCCTCGACGTCAACGTCGGTCACCACCACGTGGGCGCCCTCCTGGGCCAGCCGCAGGGCGATGGCCCGGCCAATGCCGTTGGCTGCTCCCGTAACTAAGGCCACCTTCCGGGCCAGCTCCTTCTCCGGCGGGGCCAGGGTCAGCTTGTACAGCTCCAGCGGCCAGTACTCCGCGTCGTAGGCATCCCCGCCGGTGAGGGAGGTGTACCCCCCCGCCGCCTGGGCCGAGCCGATGACGCTGATGGTGTGGTGGTAGATGTCTCCGGTTATCTGGGCGGCCTGGGTGTTCCTGCCGGTGGTCCACATGCCCACCCCCGGCAGCAGCACCACGCGAGGGTAGGGGTCCAGCATGGGCGGCGGCTGCGGGCCCGAGCGGTGCCGCTGCTCCTGGTACCAGTGAGCGTACTGCTCGGCGTATTCAGTAATCCCCTGCTTCACGGCTTCCAATAGGGCGGGCATGTCGGCGAGGTCGTTCGCGTCAATCCCCGTATCAATCCATAATGGCTTTTGCTTGGTCTGGATCAGGTGGTCGGGAGTGGCGGGCCCAATGCCGCTCAGCCGGCGACCTTCCGCGCTGCCGATGAAGTCCAGCACCTCCGGCGAGTCGTCAAACCGCAGCAGCATGCGCTGCCGTTGGCTGACCAGCCCCCGCAGCGCCGGCGCCACCGCCGCGGCAATGCGGCGACGCTCCCCAGGCTCCAGCGGCGTCCTGGCCCAGCCGCCAAAGACGCCCCCCCGATTTCCCCCCTGATTTTCATCGGCGCGGCCCTTGGCGCACTCCTCAATGTGCTGCTCCGCCCGCGTGACCAGGTCAATGTGCTCCTGGTAGGCCTGCTCCGGCGTATCCCCCCAGGTGAACAGGCCGTGGTTCATCAGCACCACGCCTTTGATCGATGGCGCGCGGCGGATTACCTGCCCCACCAGCTTGGACAGACGGAAGCCGGGCAGGAGGTACTCCACCACCGCCACGTCTTGCCCGTACACCGTGTCCAGCAGCGCCGGGCTGCCCTGGTTGCCTGTGTTGTTAGTCAGGGCCACCACCGCATCGGCATGGGAATGGGCCACGCACTTGAAGGGCAGGAAGGCGTGCAGCAGTGTTTCAATTGACGGCCGGAGGGAGTTGGGGTCCATGAGGCAGTTCTCCAGGTAGGCCACCATCTCCTCGTCGGGCATCTCGTCGCGGTCGAAGAGGGGGAGCACGTCGTCCAGGCGCAGGCGGGGGAAGTGGCGCCGCTCGATGGACTTCATGTCTGACCCGGAGCCTTTAATGCGCATGGCCTTCACCGGGCGGGCCATGAAATCCTTCTCCACCACCTTGATGGAGGTGTTGCCCCCGCCCCATACCACCAGCGAGGTGTCCTGGCCGATGAGCCGGCTCATATAGACCAGCTTGTCCAGGTCGTCCATGTGACGGGCATGACTGTCAGACCAGTGGTTGCGCATGGTGCGTAAACCTCGCTGTGGAATGGTTGGCGGGATAGCAACCCGCCATACCTGGCGAGTTTACATCAAGGGCGACGGTCTGGGTAGAGTCCGGCTTGGAGTGGAGTATGGGGACGAGGTTTACCACAGAGCACGCAGAGAGTGCAGAGCAGGACGGAGGTTGGGCCGGCCCTCTCCCCCTTAGGAAGGGGGAGATTCAGAGGGGGGTCGTCCCGCCCTACGGGCCGCCGTCCCGCAGGGCCAGGTAGTGGTAGGTCCGCCCGGTGCGGTTCACCTGGGAGTTGCTCCCCACCTGGAAGCCCAGGGGCTCCAGGGCTTGAATCTGGTTGCCGCTTGCGGCGCTGGCGCCAAAGCCCAGTGTCAGATCCCCGCTGACGCTGTCGGTTCGCCACGCGGACTGGCTGGCGTCAGTCTCCTTAACCCAGACCAGCTGGGGCTGCCACCCAACGGCGCTGATGGAGCGGTTGTCGGCGCCGTTGCCCAGGTAGCTGGTTTGAATGGACGGACTCTCAGATACGCAAATTGGGACGATTTCGGGCCGTCGACCCCTTTTTCAGCACCCTGCTAGGCTGCGTCCCTCATGTTCGAGGGGCCTGAGCCACGATTATACATAGCCGGCCTGCCCCAGCCTCTCTGGCGCTCCGCCCCGGTTGAGGACGAATCGGCGCTTACGGCAGGCCCGCGGACACCCAGATGGACGTGCGAGAAACGCGCCAGCCTACGCCAGGGCGCCGGCGGTCTGCTTCCGTCGCAGCGGCAGGCTCACGCGGTGCAGGAACTCGATAATCTCCACGTAGGATCGCAGCATCCCCACCTCGTGGTAGCTGATGCCGCGTTCCGCGCAAAACTGCTTAACCAGCTTCTGAGTCTTCCCCAAATTGTTCCGGGCCATGGTGGGAAATAGGTGGTGCTCAATCTGGTAATTTAGTCCGCCGTACCAAAAGTCCGTCAAGGGGTGTCCCTTCACGTTCCGCGCGGTCAGCACTTGGCGCCGCAGGTAGTCCAGCTCGGTGTCACGCTCCAGCATTAGCATCCCCTTGTGGTTGGGGGCAAATACCGATGCCAGGTAGAAGCCCCACAGCGCCTGGTTCACCACAAAGAAAACCAGCGCCTGCCAGGGTTCCAGCAGGAATAACAGTATCCCCAGGTAGATGCTCAAGTGGACAATCATGGACAGGGGTTCCAGCAGGGGATAGCGGACGCGGTTTCGCAGCATATGCAGCACGCTGGAAACGCGCAGGGAAAACCCCTGCAGGAACAGCACCAGCGGGAAAATCTGCGCCTGCCGCCGCACCATGAACCGGAATATGCCCCGTCGGGCCAGCGCCTGTTCCTCGGAGAACGCCAGCACTATGATCTCAATGTCGGGGTCCATGTCCGCCTGATTGGGGTTGCTGTGGTGTTTGTTGTGCTTCTCAATCCACCAGGAGCGGCTCAGGCCCAGGACAAAACTGCTGGTGACTGCGACGATCTCGTTGCCGCGGGTCTTGGTGAAGATCTGCCGGTGGCCGGAGTCATGGGAGATGAATCCCACTTGCCCCAGGGAAAAGGCCATGAACGGCGCATTCACCGCCAAGAGGACCCAGAAGTTGTCAATTACGAAGAACAGGCCAATGGAGATGGCCATCAGCGCCACAGTGAAGGCGATCGTCAGGGTGTAGTAGCGCGGCTGCCGGTCCAGGAGGCCCGCCGACTTGACCCGCTGCCGCAGCTCGGCGAAGCCGTTCTCCGCGGGAACTTCCGGGTTGGCGGCGGCATCTAAAGTCCGGATCATCGGCCAACTCCCTGCCCTGCTGGTTTCACAGTACCCACAGTTTCTGCCACGAAGTACATCAGGAAAACCTCCTAAGCTTCATCCTA
>SHYG01000082.1 GCA_009692925.1 Dehalococcoidia bacterium | reverse complement strand
CGGACGGAAATCCCCCCTAACCCCCCTTTGCCAAAGGGGGGGACTTTCCCGCCCCCCTTTACGAAAGGGGGGTTGGGGGGATTTCCCCGGTCCTCCCTGCTCATACTGGCCCTGGTGCTGCTGGGGTTCTTGTTCACCCGCTGGACCGGTGTGGGTGTGCCCCTGGTGGCCCTGGCGGGAGCCGGGCTGGTGCTGGCGGTGGGGGGCCACTCGCCCCGCGACCTCTTCGCCCAGGTGGACTGGGTGCTGCTGCTCTTCTTTGCGTCGCTGTTTGTGGTCATCGGCGGGCTAGTGCAGGCGGGCGGGCTGGCCCCGGTGATTGACGCCGTGCCCGTGCGCCAGGACCTGGGAGGCATGGTCCTCATCCACGGGGTGAGCCTGGTGCTGTCCCAGCTCATCAGCAACGTGCCCTATACGGCGCTGATGCTGCCGGTGCTGCAACCCCAGGACAGCGAGCTACTGTGGCTCAGCCTGGCCTCGGCGGCCACCCTGGCGGGCAACCTGACGCTGATTGGCGCGGTGGCCAACCTGATTGTGGCGGAGCAGGCCAAACGCGACGGCGTGGTCATCACCTTCGGCCAGTTCCTCCGCCTGGGCCTGCCGGTGACGCTCCTGTCCCTGCTGATCTCCCTGCTGGTGCTGTCGGGCGAGCATGCGTTGGGGTGGCTGGGGTGAAAGGGTATATCCTGCAACGCCATGCGGTCAGGCGAACAACTTCTGACACGCGCATCAACGCGTCAGGGTAAGACGTGTTACGACAGGTTTCTTCTTGAAGCGAAGGTTGTTGATAAAGCCCTTATTCAGTCAAGAGGTTTTGGGGAGGGCGTACTTATCATGCTATAATTCCCCCGTGGCTGTAAGCTGATCGCTCCCCCGGAGAACCGCATGACCTCCGCATTACATAACATCAAGGTGGTGGACCTGACCCGCACTTTGGCGGGCCCTTTCTGCACCATGATGCTGGGGGACATGGGCGCGGACGTCGTCAAGATTGAGGAGCCGGAGCACGGCGACGAGACTCGCGCCTGGCCCCCCTTCTGGAACGGGGAGAGCTCCAATTTTCTCTCCTTCAACCGCAACAAGCGCAGCCTCAGCCTGAACCTGAAGGAGCCTGAGGCGGTGGAGATCGTCCTCTCCCTGGCCCGGGACGCCGACGTGATGATTGAGAGCTTCCGCGCCGGCGCCCTGGAGCGCATGGGCCTGGGCTACCCGGCGGTGCGGGCGGTCAACCCGGACATCGTGTACTGCACCATCTCCGGCTACGGGCGCACCGGCCCCCTGGCGGACAAGCCGGGCTACGACCTGATCATCCAAGGCTACAGCGGCCTGATGAGCCTCACCGGCGAGGCCGATGGCCTGCCCATGCGGGTGGGTTTCTCCCTGGTGGACCTCTTCACCGGCATGATGGCCTACGGCTCCATTGTGACCGCCCTGTACCACCGGGACCGCACCGGCCAGGGCCAGTGGATCGACACCTCCCTGCTGGACGGCCAGGTGGCGGCCATGAGCTACCACGCCACCGCCTACTTCGCCACCGGCGTGACGCCCCATCGCATGGGCTCCGGCCATCCCGGGCTGGTGCCCTACCAGTCCTTCCCTGCCTCCGACGGCTTCTTCATCCTGGGCTGCGCCAACCAGGGGCTGTGGGAGCGCATGTGCCAGGGCATTGGGCATCCCGAGTTGCTGCAAAACCCCCGGTTTGCCACCAACGACGACCGGGTAGCCCACCGAGCCGAGTGCGTCGATATCCTGAGCGTAATCTTCCGCACCCAGCCCATGGCCCACTGGGTGGAGGTCGTCGCCGCCGCCGGCGTGCCCTGCGGCCCCATCAACCGCGTCTCCGACGTGGTGGCTGACCCCCAGGTGCTGGCCCGGAACATGATCGCATCAATGGCGCACCCCAACGTGCCGGAGCTGCGGGTGCCCTACTCGCCGCTGAAGCTGTCGGAAACCCCGCCGGGCATCCGCCTGCCGCCGCCGCTGCTGGGGCAGCACACCGCCGAGGTCCTGGAAGAGCTGGGCTACACCCCGACGAAGATTGGAGCACTGCGTAAAAAAGGAGTCATCGGCGCGTAGCCGTTATGGATGAATCTACCGCGTCCCCGCGCCGCAAGCTGCGGCTGATTCACACCTCCGACACCCACTTGGGAGGCGACTGGCATCTCCAGCTGGCGGAGGACACTTTGGCGGCGGTGGTGGATGCCGTGCCCCGGCTGGGCGGCGACGCTCTGCTCATCGTCGGCGACGTGTTTGACCACGCCCGCGTGCCCGACCGGGTGCTGGAGTTCTTCCTGGAGCAGATGGCCCGCCTTAAGGTGCCGGCGGTGGTGCTGCCGGGCAACCATGACCTCTACGACGACCAGTCCCTGTACCGGCGCAAGCCTTTCAGCAGGCAGCCCGCCAACCTGCACATCTTCACCCAGCCCCAGGGGGAGGTCATCTCCTTCCCGGAGCTAACTTTGGACCTCTGGGGCCGGGCCATGACCCTGCACACGCCGGAGTTCCGTCCCCTGGACGGCATGCCCCGCAGTCAGGCAGACCGCTGGCTGGTGGCGTTGGCCCACGCCCACTTTCACTTTGAAGATGACCGGGAGCGGCGCTCCTCGCCAATCTATCCCCACGACGTGGCCCACGCCCCTTGCGACTACCTGGCCCTGGGCCACTGGGACCGCCACACCGACGTTTCCCAAGGCCGCGTCAAGGCCATCTACTCCGGCGCCCCGATCGACACCGCCGCCACGGGCCAGGTTACTGTAGTAGACCTGGACCCAGACCAGGGCGTAATCACCCATCAGGAGATTATAGCTATCAGCGGTCAGCAGTCAGCTATCAGCGTCCCCTCGCCCCTGGGTGGGAGGGCTGACGGCTGAAAGCTGACCGCTACCGGGAGGTACACCATGAAACGACTGGGCCGCGAACACCACATCTATGTGCTGGACCCCAAGGCGCGCCCCGCCATTACCATCAACTCCGGCGAGGAGCTGATGGTGGAGACGTGGGACGCCTTTGAGGGAATCCGCGACCCCGCGGTGCTGCAAGCCAAGTCGCTGAAGGGCCCGGCCACCGGCCCCATCAGCGTCAACGGCGCTCAGCCTGGGGATGCCCTCCGAGTGGACTTCCTCAGCATTACCCCAAAAGAAGGCGCGGTCCACATGGTGATGCCCGGCAGGGGCTTTCTGGAGGAGGAGTTCACCCAGGGCTATCCCACAGTGATGACCCTGGATGGTGGCAGCGTGGTGATGCCCGGAGGCCTGCGGTTGCCGATGAACCCCTCCATGGGCATGGTAGCTACAACCCCCACCTACCCCCAGAATACTGCCAGCGACAGCGGCCCCTACGGCGGGGACATCGACCTGAAGGAGCTGGTGGCGGGCAGCGCCATCTACCTGCCGGTGTTCGTGCCCGGCGGGATGCTGGCCCTGGGCGACTGCCACGCCGTGGTGGGTGACGGCGCGGTGGCCGGCACTGGCGCGGAGTGTTCTTCCGAAGCCCACATTCGGGTCACGCTGGAAAAGGGCATGGGTCTCACCGGGCCCCGGGCCATGACTCCTGACTACTTTGTGGTCTTGTCCTATGGCGAGGAGCTGGGCCCGGCCATGAAGCAGGCGGTGCGGGACATGGTGGACTTCCTGGTGCGCGAGAAGGGTTTGGCCCCCTACGACGCCTATACCCTGTGCAGCCTGGCCGGAGACGTACGGGTGTCCCGCACCTTCCGGCCCATCAGCCCGGTGAAGATGATGCTCTCCCGCCAGGCGCTGTCCCAGTTGGGTTAGTCTTGGTTGCGGCGGTAGGGGCGCACAGCCGTGCGCCCCTACGGAACAGACCTTCCACCCGCGAGCGCACACCCAGGCGCGCGCCTACGGGCTGGCCGACAGTGAAACGCCCCCGACGGGATTCGCCGCACCCAAACTTCCCTAAACCCGCAACCGATGCTACAATGTGCCACGGCAACGGGGCGGGCAGGACACTACGCGGCGCCCGCGCCGTAGGGCGCCCAGACTTAAGTAAGGATTAGGGCAATGCAACTGGTTTGGCTGGTACCTCTTTCCGGAATCTCGGCGGTGCTGTTTGCCGTCTGGCTGGCCTTCAATGTCCTTAAACGAGACACGGGCACGCCGGAGATGCAAGCCATCGCCGCAGCTATTTTTGAGGGGGCAATGGCCTTCCTCAAGCGCCAGTACCGCACCATTGGCCTCTTCGCCCTGGCGGCGGCGGCCATCATCGGGGTGTTGCTGTACTTCCTGGGCAGCACCGACGTAGACGGCAACGGTGTGGTGAACGTCGCCGACAAAAGGGGCCTGGGCTGGCGCACCGCGGTGGCCTTCCTGGTGGGTGCCTTCTGCTCGGCGCTGGCTGGGTTCGTCGGCATGTACATCTCGGTGAAGGCCAATCTGCGCACCGCCGCGGCGGCGGCCAAGGGCGGCCTGAAGGACGCCATTGAGGTTGGCATGAAGGGCGGTGCGGTCTCCGGGTTTCTCATTGTGGCCCTGAGTCTGCTGGGAGTGACCGCCATCTTCTACGCCTTCGGCGGCAACGACCCGGATAGGGTAGCAGTGGTGCCTTTCATCATCGTGGGATTTGGTTTCGGCGCCAGCTTTGTTGCCCTTTTTGCCCAGCTTGGCGGCGGCATCTACACCAAGGCCGCCGACATGGGCGCCGACCTGGTGGGCAAGGTGGAAGCGGGCATCCCGGAGGACGATCCCCGCAACGCCGCGGTGATTGCCGACCTGGTGGGGGATAACGTGGGCGACTGCGCGGGCCGCGGCGCCGACCTGTTCGAGTCCACCGCCGCCGAGAACATCGGCGCCATGATCCTGGGGGTGGCGGCGTTCTTGGCAGCAAAATCCGCCAACCTGCCCCATCCCGAGGTTTGGATCCTGTTCCCCCTGGTGGTGCGGGCCTTCGGCATCTTCGCCACCATGGCGGGCATCATGGCGGTGCGGGGCAAGGAAGACGAAGACCCGATGAAGACCCTGAACCGGGGCTTCCTGGTCTCGGTGGTGCTCTCCGCCGTAGGACTGGCTGTCGCCACCTTCGTCATGCTTGGTCCCGTGGCCGCCAACCCGGTGTGGTTGTTTTTCGCAGGTCTGGTGGGAATTGCCACTAGCTTGGCCTTCGTTTACATAACCCAATGGTACACTGAGTACAAGTACAAGCCGGTGCAGGGAATCGTCAACGCCTCCCGCACCGGCCCGGCCACCAACATCGTGGCGGGCGTCGCAGTAGGGTTCGAGACCACCGCCTCCACCGCCGTCGTCATCGGCACGGCGGTGCTGGCCTCCTACTGGCTGGGCGGGCACGTGACCCTGCCGGATGGCACTCCCCTGCCTCACGGCGGTCTCTTCGGCACCGCGGTGGCGACGATGGGCATGCTGATGACCGCGGCCTACGTTCTGGCGATGGACACCTTCGGCCCCATCACCGACAACGCCTCGGGGATTGTGGAGATGGCCGGGGCGGGCGCCGCGGTCCGTCACATCACCGACAAGCTGGACGCGGTGGGCAACACCACCAAGGCGCTGACCAAGGGATACGCCATGGGGTCGGCGGGGTTGGCGGCCTTCTTGCTCTTCAGCGCCTACTTGGATGAGATCAAGCAGGTTAATAAAGACTTCTCCGGGGTTATCGACCTAGCGGATCCCCAAGTGTTTGTGGGAGGTCTGCTGGGGGTGATGCTGGCGTTCCTGTTCAGCGCCCTGGCCATCAAGGCGGTGGGCCGCACCGCCACGGCGATCATTGAAGAGGTTCGCCGCCAGTTCCGTGAGCACCCGGGCATCATGACCGGGGCGGAAAAGCCCGACTACGCCCGCTGCGTGGACATCACCGCTCGCGCCGGATTGAAGGAGATGGTGGTGCCCGGGCTGCTGGCCGTCTGCATGCCCATCGCCGTGGGCCTGGTGATGCGGTTCGTCTTCCACAAAGGCGCTGAGGCGGTGGCGGGCTTTTTGATGATCGGCACCATCGGAGGCATCATGCTGGCGACGTTCCTGAACAACACCGGCGGCGCCTGGGACAACGCCAAGAAGGCCATCGAATCCGGCGTGCTGAAGCACCCGGTGACCGGAGAAGTGCAGGGCAAGGGTTCGGAAGCTCATGCCGCCGCGGTAGTGGGCGACACGGTTGGCGACCCCTTCAAGGACACCGCCGGCCCATCCCTCCACGTGCTGGTGAAGCTGCTGGCCACCATCGCTCTGGTGATGGCCCCGCTCTTCGTCGGATAAGGGATAAGCGTCACCCCCGGCTCAGGCTTCTTCCCTACGGGAGAGGCCAGGGCCGGGGGTGACGGGCTTTTGGGGGCATCGTGGCCCTAGGCCTTGGCGGTTAGCCGCTCTCAGGATTGTCAGTAGGCGTCTCGGCGATGGCCCACATGAACAACAAATATGGTCTGCCTGGTGTCGTCAATTTCATAGATTACTCGGTAGTCTCCAACTCGGATACGCCATCCGTCGCGACCCGTCAGCTTGAGACAACCGTGCGGTCTGGGATTGTGGGCTAGGCTGCGAATGGCATCCCGAACTCGTCCATAGACTGGCAGGGGCAATGCCGTCAGCTCTCTCTGACCACGGCGGAGAATAGAGACGACATAGGGCATCAGCGGTCCCGCTCAATCTCGTTAACCGCGTCTTCAAAGGGGATGACTTCGTCGCCAGAGGCTTTGGCGAGGTCATATGCCCGAATGGAATCTAGCTCCTCCAACTCTTCCAGGAGCTTCTGGTAATCGGTGATGTCTAAGAGCACCCCAACACGCTTGCCCTTTTCATCAACCAGGTAGCGTTCCACGAACCTGACCATAGCTTCCCGCCTCCGTGGCTGTACCAGAAAACGTCGCTCGCCGAGATGGTAAGTCCCTTCCAATAGCATTTTAGGAGTTTGCGGGCTAAACTGCCACCCCCAGGCGCAGGGCGGTGAACAGGTACAGCGTGGCGTAGGTGCGCCAGGGCGACCACCGCCGGGAAAACTCCTCCGCCTGCCGCTCCTCCACCGTCGCGCCGCCGAAGTACAGGCGCGACACCGCCCGGCGCAGCGCCAAATCCCCCGCGGGAAACACGTCGGGACGGCCCAGGGCCCGCACCAGCGCCCACTGGGCGGTCCACAAGCCCACGCCTCGCAGTGCGGTCAGCCTCGCCACCACCGCGTCGTCTGGCAGCTCCTGCAGCGACTCCAACCCCGCGTCCCGTTCCGCCGCGACCTGAGCTATGCCCTGTATGTACTCCGCCTTGCGCCCGCTGAGCTTCAGTCGCAGCAGCTCCTCAACACTGGCCGCCGCCAAAGTCTCCGGCCTGGGAAAGGCGAAGTAGGTGGCGCCGCCGATGGTCTGCCTCGGGCCGTAGGTTTCAATCAGCAGCGTGCGGATGACTCGGGCCACGTTGGTGCTGATCTGCTGCCCCAGCACGGCCAGCACCAGCGCCTCAAACACCGACGCGGTGTGCGGCAGGTGGAGACCCCGGAACTGCACCGTCAACCCAGACATGACGGGGTCGGCCTGGGCCAGCGCGTAAAAGTCATTCAGGGGCGCATCGGCCCCCAGCAGCCACGACACACGGAGCGCGGCGGCCTCGCCCCCCGCTGGAGTCAGCGAATCTCCCGCCAGCTCCACCGCCAGCTCCGGCGCGTCCACTGTGCCCAGGCACCGCACGGTCGCCAGCACCAGCTTGCCTTGCAGGTCCAGCAACCGGCGGTAGGCGCCGTCATCCAGAGAATCGGACCCGTACTGCCCGCGAAAGTAGGTCAGATAACCCGCGGTCAGATTAAAGTCGAAGGGCGCCGTGGGCCGGAAGATGATTGCTGGGTTAGTCACGGCGATGGCTCCGCGTTCCCAGGTATGGGTACCATTCCCAATGACGTGTACACCGGCCCGCCGGGCGTGAGGGTGCTGCGGATTAAGTGCGCGGTCGTCACTCGCCAAGGGGCACTGGGCGTCAGCACTACCGGCTTCAGCGCGCCGGCAATCTGTGCCCGTGCCGATGGCGACGCTCCTTCCCGCACGCGCCCCACGGTGAGGTGCGGGAAGAAGGGCTGCTGCTCTTGGGGCAGTCCCAGGCTGGACACCTCGAGCTCTATCGCTTCCTGCAGCCAATGCAGACGTGTCATGTCGCCCGCCACACCCGCCCACAGCACCCGCGGTTGCCGGGCGTTGGGGAAGGCGCCCAGGGCATCCAGCCTGAGCTGGAAAGGCGCGGTCCGGCCGGCAGCCCGGCCCATTGCCGCCAGCACCGGGCCCACCTGTTGCGAGTCCAGGGCGGCGATGAACTTCAGCGTTAGGTGTATATTGAAAGGCTCCACCCAGCGCACTTCCAGGGATGCCGCCTTTAGCTGTTGGATTGCATCCGTCAGCACCTGCCGCGCCGCCCGAGTAAGGGATAAGGCGATAAAAGCCCGCATGGCCCCCGGATGGTGCTGCTCCTGGGCACGGCTCAGCACGACCGAAGCTCATCCCGCAGCTGCTTCAGCTCTCCGTACCAGCGTACCAGCTCCTCCAGGGAGAACTGGGCGTTGGCCGGGCTGGGGTTGGGCACCACAAACACCCGGCTGGCGCTGATACGGTGCTCTTGCAGCCCCAACACGGGCTTCCTTTCCAGTCCCTCGCCGTGCTTGAGGTAGGCACGGTAGCCCATGGTGCCGTGGAAGCAGGCGATGCGCGGCTGGTACTGCAGCAGCTTGGCCTTGAGCATCGGCGCCCAGTAGCGGAAGTCGACGGTGGTGAGGCCCGACGCTTGGGACGTGGGCCGCTTCACTACGTCGGTGAACCCAATGCTGTAACCCAGCAACGCCGAGTCCTGCTCCGGCGACAGCTCACGGCCTGCCAGCCCCGACTGGTTCAGCGCCCGCCAGAACCGATTGCGCGGGTTGGCGAAGTAATGCCCAA
>SHYG01000081.1 GCA_009692925.1 Dehalococcoidia bacterium | reverse complement strand
CTCCCGCACCGACGGCGGCAGCAGATACCCTTGCTCTCGGTCACCCGCCAGCAGGTTGTACGCCATCCCCTCGTACCTCGCTCCATGTTTCCATGAGCTTACTGCTTTACCTACCCTGCGAGAAGGGGGTTTGTGGGACAAGCTCCTATTATTGTGTCAATTACTGCAGGCCGTAGGCGTTGTCAATCAGGTATCGCCAGGTGCCGTCCGGCTGACGGCGGCACACCTCCGCGGCTTGCCCGCTGACGTTGAGGGGCTTGCCATCGCCGCCGGTTCCAATGATGCTCCAAGCGGTGGCGACCAGGGCAATGTCGCCGGCCTGGGCCAGCAGCTTGGGGGTCACGGTGATCTTGGGCTTGCTGGCCAGATGTTCCGACACTACCCGGCGGATGGCCGCCGCGCCGGTAACCACCCGGCCTGGGGCTGAGGCCATGCTGGCGCCTGACTCATACAAGGCCATGATGGCTTCCAGGTTGTTGCTGTTCATCGCCGCGGCGAACAGCCGGCCCAGCTCTTCTGGTGAACGTGCGGGCATGGGAGCACCTTCCTCTTTTGGTGTAGGTTTTGCCGGCGCGGAGAGCTTCCGCGCCGGCTATCGTCTGGACTGGGACATCCGTTGCCGGGTTGGCGTGAATGGGATGATAGCTTTCTCTACCGTGGCGGTCAAGGGATGCTCTTGCAGAACATGGGAAGGCCCCGCCGGTTGGGGCGGGGCCTGCATTGCCACGAACTACGCCGAGGCTAGTACTGGATGCCGGCTTCCTTGGCTTCCTTGCTAGCCCGCAGCCAGCGCCACCGCTGCAAGGGGTCGCTGACCGCTCGCAGCCACACGCCGAAGAGGTTGAAGGTCAGCGCGGTCAGGAAGATGGACGTGCCGGGGATCACCACCACCCACCAGGCGGTAACGATGTACTGCCGGCCCTGAGCCAGCATCAAGCCCCAGGAAGACTGGGGGGGCTGAATGCCAAACCCCAGGTAGCTGAGGGTGGATTCGGTAAGAATGTTCCTGGGCACTTCCAGGGCGGCAATGGTAAGCAGCGGGGTAATCAGGTTTGGCACAATGTGGCGACCGATGATCCGCCCGTCGCTGCAGCCGATGGCGCGGGCGGCATCCACAAACGCCTGCTCGCGCAGGGACAGCACCACGCCTCGGGTCACCCGGCAGTAGAGCATCCAGCGGGCTACCGCAAACACGATGATGATGTTGGTGAAGCTGGGCCCCAGAATGTAGAGCACCATGAGCGCCAGCAGCAATAAAGGTACCGACATGAAGACGTCCACGGTCCGCATGATGACGTCGTCAACCCAGCCGCGGTAGTAGCCGGCCATCAGCCCCAGGAAGATTCCGATGATGCCAGAGACCAGCACTCCCAGGCCGCCCACGGCGATGGAGATGCGAGCCCCGTAGAACAACCGGGTGACCATATCCCGGCCCAGATGATCGGTGCCCAGCAGGAAATAGCGCTCGTCCTGGACCGGCGGGTCGGCAGTCCGGTCCGTCGCCATGCCCGAAGACCCAGGGGGAAGATGCCGCAGCCGAAGCTGCTGATCCTCCGGGTCATGGGGAGAGACCAGCGGGGCGAATGCGGCAACCACAATCACGAATAAGAGGAACGTGGCCGATACCAGAGTGATGGCATCGCCGAAGAAGGCTTGGATTAAAGGACGCCGCCAAGCGGCCACCAGCAAATTGGGCCGTCGCTTGAGGGTAGCGGTCTCGTTCTGCATAGTTACTTCGTTTCCCTTCCCGGATTCAGAGCTTGAGAATAGGGATCGTCCCGAATTTGCCTGGCTTACTTGTAGGCCACCCTGGGATCCAGCCAAGTATAAAAGAGGTCAACAGTTAGGTTGATTGCCATCACCGATATCGCCACCACTAATACCGAGGCGGTGACCACCGGCAAGTCCCGGGAGCTGATGGCGTCTATGAGCAGCTTGCCCAGTCCCGGCCAGCCGAAGATGATCTCCGTGACGGTGGCGCCGTTCATCAGCCCGGCCAGCTCGTCGCCCATCAAGGTAACGATGGAGATGGCGGCGTTCTTAAGCACGTGGCTGTAGAGAACCGCATTCTCCGCAAGGCCCTTGGCCCGGGCGGTGGCCACATACTGCTTACCCATCTCCTCAATCATCGTGGCGCGGGTAATCTGGGCGTTGCGCCCGATGATCCGCGGAGTGATGGTGAGGGCCGGCAATATCATGAACTTCCAGCCTCCGGGGCCCAACCCCTGAAAGCCGGACGTTGGCAATAGGTCTAATTGGACTGACACTATTAATATGAGCATCAACCCAAGCCAGAACTCGGGAATGGAAATGACTGCAAATGACATGATGTTGACCACGCGGTCAACAATGCCCTTGGGTCTTCGAGCGGCCAGCATGCCCAGGGGGATGCCCAAGGTACCAAACAAGAAGGCTACCGCCGCCAGGACCGCGGTGTTGGGCAACCGGTTCCACACCATCTCCCGGGCATCAATCTGGTGCCGGAGAGACTTGCCGAAGTCGCCATGTAGCATGTCCCAGTAAAAGTCGACGAAGCGCTCGTGCATGGGCCGGTTCAGCCCGAACTTCTCCCGCACCGCATCAATGGCCTCTTGGGAAGCATCTTCACCCACCAGCAGCGTCACCGGGTCGCCCAGGACGTTGATGGCCAGGAACAGCAGGGCCATTAGTGCCATGATGATGAAAAAGGAATGCCCTACCCGTCGAATCATGTAGTTACGCACGAATCTTCCTCCTGGAGCTTATAGATTGGTGGAGTGCGTAGCCCAGTTCCCGGACTGGGGATGGAAACAATTGTACCTTGGTTTACGCCAATGAACTTGGCGGGGAGTATACACTGCCCCTGCGGCTTTGGCAATAGATTTTATAAGGAATTGGAATAAACCGCCCTCGCAGAGCTAAAGCTAAGGCGAGGGTCTGGTTCTGGCCAGACGCGGTACAGCGGGGAATGTCGCCTTTGGCGTGTACCAGTTTCGTGTCAACGGCAAGGTACGAGCTTACTTGGTACGCCGGGTTCAGCCGGCGCCTGGATATATTGGCTCGGCTGCGGGCCGGGTTGCCGCCGGAAGCCATGCTACATCCACGGCCATTCGATTGCGGGTTTCGTAAGCATTTGAATACTTAGCATCTAGCGACGCGCGCTGACATAAAGACGAACCCCGGTCAAGATTCACGTCTTGGCTGGGGCTCGTTAACCCGTCGCCTAGGGCGATGGGATTTTTCCTGTTAGCAGGATGGCCGTTTCGGCGATCCTGCTATATATGGAGTGGGCTTAACTGGCGCGCTTGACCTCCAGGGTCTCTCCCGGAGCCAGCGCTACCCTTCGTACACTTATACCCAACTTGAGCAGCCAGTAGCCCAGGGTAGCTTTGCTGACCTCAAGGCTATCCGCTGTAGCCGAAAGCCCCCGCTCGTTGACCATCTCGGGAAGCAGTTTTTCCAGCGGGCGCCCATGCGCCTTCTCCACTCGCAACATCAACTTAGTCTTTCGGGCCATGGTTCACCTCCTGAGGACGTAGGCTTGTCTGTAAATCAGTGCGCCAGTAGGCTAACACGCGTTCTTGCGATTGTCAAGACTTGGCCGGATTATTTCTTATATTAGTTTAAGAAAAAGATAGAACAACCCGTGCGGGGGATGCTACTATATTCGGCCTCATGGTGTCTACCAGGCTATCTGTGGTACACTCGGAGACCTGGTCCGGCAGGCTGGCCAAGCGGGAGAATTGCCGGGGCGCTTGCTCCGGAAAATCGGTGGCATATTGGGCATGAGGGCGGCATCTTGACGGGCGCCATCCACGCCATTGAGGCGATTCTTCTGGGCTTCATCACCCAGGTTTACCACGCCATGGGGTGGCCCGGCGTGGTTTTCCTGATGGCGGTGGAAAGCGCGGCCATTCCGTTACCCAGCGAGCTGATCATGCCGCTGGCAGGGTGGCTGCTGGTGCAGGACCTGGGAGGCGGGATGTGGCTTGTGGTGCTGGCGGGATTCTACGGCGCCCTGGGCAACCTGCTGGGGTCGCTGGTGGCTTACTGGGTGGCACTGAAGGGTGGCCGGCCCCTGCTCCGTAAGTACGGTCGGTATGTGCTGCTCACCGAGGACGAGGTAGTTCGCGCTGAGGTCTGGTTCAACAAGCACGGGGATTGGGCGGTGTTTTTCTCCAGGCTGCTGCCGGTGGTGCGCACCTTCATAAGCATTCCCGCCGGCATTGCGCGCATGGACCTGCGGAAGTTCGCGGTTTACACATTTGTCGGTTCCTTCCCCTGGAGTCTGGGGCTGGCATACGGCGGGTATCTGCTGGGGGAGAACTGGGAGACCTTGCGGGCGGCCATGCGGCCCTTTGACATCCCCATCCTGCTGGTCCTGGCCCTGGCGGTATCCTGGTTTGTGCGCAAGCGACTCAAGGCGCTGCGGGCGCAGTCGCGGGACCCCGGCGCCGATAGAGATTCTGAAGCTCCGCTTTAGCGTTGACAGTAGATGGCGGGTAAACTACGCTGAATTCAGTCGTACTATACCGAGGCCAGCCAATGAACGCGCCGACTCTTCAAGATGTCTATCAGGCCAGGAAGACCATCTCCCCGTACCTGCCGCGCACCCCATTGCACTTTTCCGCGGGACTTAGCTCCCTGCTGGGGTGTGAGGTATTCCTGAAGCACGACGAGCACCTCCCCCTGGGCGCGTTCAAAGCCCGGGGCGGCATTAACCTGCTGGCCCATCTCACCGACGAGGAGCGTCGCCGGGGCGTCATCACCGCCTCCACAGGCAACCACGGCCAGGCTATCGCCAGCGCCTGCCGTCTCTTTGGCGCCAAGGCATACATCGTTTTGCCGGAAGGAGCTAACCCGCTGAAGGTGGCCGCCATGCGTGCACTGGGCGCGGAGATAATCTTCCACGGCAAGATTTTTGACGAAGCCCGCGACCATTGCGACCGCTTGGCCTTAGAGCAAGGCTACCGCAATGTTCACCCCGCCAACGAGCCGCTGCTCGTTGCCGGGGTAGCCACCCAGACCCTGGAGATCATTGAAGACCTGCCTGAGGTTGAGGTGATTCTTGCGCCCCTGGGCGGCGGCAGCAGCGCGGCGGGGGCCTGCATTGTGGCGAAAGGTATAAACCCGGCCATCAAGGTGGTGGCGGTGCAGTCGGGCGCGGCGCCTGCGGGTTATCTGTCCTGGCAGCGCGGAGAGTTAGTCAAAGCCAAAATGGAGACCTTTGCTGAGGGCGTGGCCACCGGTTCGGGATACGAGTTGCCCCTGTCCATTCTCCGGCAGCACCTGGACGATTTTGTGTTGGTCAGCGACGATGAAATCCGCCAAGCCATTGGGCTGCTGATTGAGAAGGCGCACACCCTGGCCGAGGGCGCCGGCGCCGCCGCCACCGCGGGGGCGGTGAAGCTCCGAGAGCAGCTAATCGGTAAAAAGGTAGTCGCCATCGTCAGCGGTTCCAACATCACCTTGCCGCAGCTGACGCAGGCGATAAAAGTACACCAAGCAACACCGGGCGTCTCTTTGGGAAAAGTGTAGTATCTGTTACGAGGAGCCGCTGGAGTCGGGACGCGATTCGGCGAAGTACCGCGCCAGCTCATCCCGTGGGAACTCTGGCAGAGGCGCCTCGCCGCCGCGTCCGAACATTACCAGGCCTTCCTCGGCCGCCAGCATCTGGCCAATCTCCCAGCCCACAATGCCCTCCCGTTCCAGCGCCGACAGCAGCGCCAGCACCTGGCCGGCGGGCAGGGTGATGAGCAGCGCGCCTGAGGCCAGCAAACCTAACGGGTTCAGCCCCAGGGCCTGGCAGACGGCCTCACACTGGGGAAATACCGGGATGCTCCCTTCTTCTACCGCGGCTCCCAATTCTGCGGCCAGGGCCAGCTCTCGCAGGCCGGTGACTAGACCGCCTTCCGTGGGGTCATGCATCGCGTGTACTTCCACTGTGGCGCAGGCGATGCGGGCATCAGTGACTACACTTATGCCAGGACGGGTCAAGAATCCGGCCGCTTCGGCAATCACCGAGTCCGGCACGCCCGCCCGGCGCAGTTCCGCAGCCCGCTCCCGCGCCAACAGCGCCGTGCCCTCGATGGCGATGCCCTTGGTCAGCACGATGCTGTCCCCCTCCTGAGCTCCGCCGCTGCGGACCAGCTTGTCGGCCGGCACTTCCCCCAGCATGCACCCCAGCACTATGGGCCGGTCCAAGCCGTAGGTAACCTCGCTGTGGCCGCCCACCAGAACCACGCCTAAGGCCTGGCAAGCCTCCAGGACCTGGTCAAACACCCCCTCCGCCTCCTCCTGGGAAAAGCTCTGGGGCACCAGCAACGTCGACAGAAACCACCGGGGCGTGGCCCCCATGCAGGCGATGTCGTTGGCGTTGACCTGCACCGCGTACCAGCCAATGCGGTCGGTGGCAAAGGTTACGGGGTCGCTCTTGGCCACCAGCAACGCGTTCCCGGTCTGGAGCACCGCGGCATCGGCCCCAATTCGTGGGCCCACCATCACCCTTGGGTCGTTGGCGGGGACCTTGGCCAGCAGCCGCTGCAAGAACTCCTGGGGAAATTTGCCCAGGTCCACGGTTCTTATCTCCCACATCAGATGCACCCGGCGGGGCGCGCCGGAACCCAGTGTATCATGAAGCTGGCACTGCCCCCATGGCGGCGCCGGGCCGCTCAAGTGGAACTATGGTTAGGGACGGGGCCAATTAGTTGTTCGCTGGGGTAGGGGCAGACCGGCGCCTGCCCTGAGCCGAGCCGAAGGGTGCATGCCCTTGGGGTGGATGGTCTGTCCCGGGGGCGCACCCCGATTGCATCGAGGCGCCTCTACGGGCTGGCCAATAATTGAGTGACCCTTGGTTAAGGGGGAAATTTCCTTGACACCCTCCAGGGATTGTGACAAGATTTGCAGGCGGCATCGGTCAGAATGAGCCCGTGCCAAATGAAACTCAAGAGGTAGAACTGTGCGACCAACCATGATGGGATTGATGGTATTCTCTGGGATTATCGGCGTGACTCTGATGTTGTCCCTGGCCTGCGGCGGCGCCGCTCCGCCCGCGGCCACCACCGCTCCGGCAGCCACCGTCAGACCTGCGGCCACCACACCGCCGGCCGCGGCTACTCAACCCCCGGCGGCGGTTGCTTGCGCGGCGGACGCGCGGGTAATTGGTCCGGTGGGAGAAACCCTAAAGTTTGACAAGGAAAAGCTCACCGCCAAGGCCGGCAGCGCGGTCACGGTGTGCTTCAAGAACATCTCCACGGTTAATCAGCACAACTGGGTGTTGGTTAAGCAAGGCACCAAGGATACTGTGGCAGTTGCGGGGATTGCTGCTGCGGCAACTGGGTACGTGCCCGTCAGCCCCGACGTGCTGGCCAAGACCGCGCTGGTCAACGCCGGCCAAAACGGCGTAGCGACATTCACCGCTCCCGCCGCCGGCAAGTACCAGTACGTGTGCACCTTCCCAGGCCACAACGCCACCATGTTCGGCGAGTTTGAGGCCACCACGCCCTAGCTTGACCTGAGCAGGTCTCCCTGCTTCTCGTGGAATGCGGGAGCCATTGGCTTACAGCTGCACCGCAGGCCCGGGGAACCAGGGCCTGCGGTGCTTTGCGTGTGATGCTGGAGGTCAGCCGGCGCGCCCAAAGCTGCCCAAGTCCCGTTTACACGGGGTCTGCCAGGCTGCTATAATTGTTCCACGCAGCCCTCCCGGGAGGGAACGGCTGATGCGTTACAGTGGCGCATTCGTCTAGTGGCCCAGGACGCCGCCCTCTCAAGGCGGAGATCAGGGGTTCGAATCCCCTATGCGCTACCAAACACCTCCAGTGTCCCGTTTTTGTATCTGTTCCCGCCTCTCCAGCGCCCTTACAAGGCTGTTTTGCTAACATTTTGCTAACGGATGTTTCCGGCGGCCTGGGGGTCAGCCTGGCGGTGAAGCAGCCTGTCGAAGCTCTCCGCCGCCGCTTGCTGGAGTCCAGGGGCCACGTGGGAGTAGATGTCCAGCGTCATCGCTATGCTGGAATGCCCGAGTCTTTCTTGCACTATTTTTGGGTGTATCCCCTGTTTGAGCATAAGGCTGGCGTGGGAATGCCTCGCGTCGTGCAGGCGGATTACCTTGACTCCAGCGCGGGCGGCCAGCGTAGTCCAAGCCCTGGTCACTGTATTCGGGCGAAGGGGCTCGCCTTCGAGAGTTCCGAATATCAGGTCATCATCTACCAAGGGCATGCCTAGTATGGCCCGGTCCGCCTTCCGCCTCCCGTGGTGCTCTCTGAGAGTAAGGGCGGCAGAGGGCGGCAAGGCTATGGCCCGCTGGCCCTTGGCCGACTTGGGCTGTGTAAAAATGTACCTGCCATCTTTCAGGTGATGTAGGCTCCGGCTAACGTACGCTTGACATAAGATTAGGTCAACGTCGGCCCACCTCAGGGCCAGTAATTCAGACCGCCGCATGCCGGTGTAAAGGGCGGTGTAGAACAGGGCATAGTAAGGTCCGCCCTTGGCTGCCTCAAGGAACCGGCCCGCCTCTTCTTGGTCCCACGTCTGCATCTCTACCCGGCGGATGCGCGGTACGTCCACGCCGTCGGCCACGTTGCGAACCAGCAGGCCCCACTTGACTGCCGTCCCCAGGGCTTTGTGAATCACCGCGTGGTGATACTGCACCGTCCCGGCGCTTAGGCCAGCGGTCAACATGGCCGCGTAGTGTTTCTGAAGGTGTTCGGGCCGTAGCTGCGTTAGCGTGATGGCGCCCATATCGGGCACAAGGTGGCCCCTGACAATGCCAGCGTACCGCTCAAAGCCCCGTGGCGAGAGGTTGGGCTGGGCATAGTCCTCCAGCCATCTCTCAAGGAATTCCGCTACGCTAGTCTTACCCGGCGTCATAAACGTGCCGGCGTCGAGCTGGTGAGTTAATTCAGTCAGCCTCTTTTCCGCCGCCCGCTTGGTCCCTCTGACCGTCACCCACTGCTGCTTGCGCTTTCCGGTGACGGGGTCCTTGCCAACGTCCAGAACGATGGTCCATGACCCCTTGGATCGTTG
>SHYG01000010.1 GCA_009692925.1 Dehalococcoidia bacterium | reverse complement strand
GGACAGCCCCGTGGTCGGCCCTTTTATGGCTGGTGGGTCGTTTTAGCCTCATCCGTGATGGGGATGTTCGGCAACGGCTTGGTCTCCAGCGGCTTCTCGCGGATGTTTGAACCCATCCGCAAAGACTTAGAGTTAAGCTACTCCTCCATGTCCCTGGTCTTCAGCCTGGCCCGCACCGAAGGCGGCGTCGGCGGCCCCCTGGTCGGCTGGCTGACGGACAAGTTCGGCGCCCGGCCCATGGTGCTGGCGGGCGGCCTCATCGCCGGCATCGGCATGATGCTGTTATCCCGCGCCGACACCTACTGGGAGCTGGTGATACTATTCGTCGGCGTGGTGACGGCGGGCAAGACCGCCGGCATGGGCCAAACCCTGCTGGCCCTGGTTAACCAGTGGTTCGTGCGGCGCCGGGCGCTGGCCATGTCCACCCTCATGACCGCCTTTGCCGCCGGGGGCGCCCTGGTGGTGCCGCTGGTGCATCTGGGAGTGGAGCACCTGGGCTGGCGGGGCACCCTGCTGTACGCGGGCATCTTCATCACTTTGCTCACCGTGCCCGTATCCCTGGTGGTGCGCAGCCGTCCCGAGGACATGGGCCTGCAACCCGATGGCCCGGAGCCCGCCCGGCGCGGCGGATCAGGGCTGGCGAAACCCCAAACTCTCCCGCCTGCAGGAGATTTCACCGTACGCCAGGCGCTGCGCACCCAGACCTTCTGGTTCATGCTTCTGGGCGTAGTTGCCCGGGTGGCCGCAGCCAACGCCATCACCATCCACCTGTTTCCTATGATGGAATGGAAGGGTATAGACGCAGGCGCCGCCACCTTTTATGTCACCCTGATGTTCGCACTCTCGGTGCCCCTGCGGTTCGTTTTGGGAATAGCGGGCGGACGCTTCTCGCCCCGGCTGTTGCTGTTCGGCGGCATGAACCTGGGCGCAGTGGGGGTGCTGGCCTTCATAATCCTGGACGGACCACTAGCCGTGATTCTCTTCGTGACCGGCATGGCTTTAGCTGAAGGAATCTCCACGGTGAACTGGATTCTGCTGGCGGACTACTTTGGCCGCGCCCGCTTCGCCAGCCTGATGGGACTGATGAGCGTGTTCTTCAACGTGGGGCTGTTCATATCCCCGATCTATGCGGGCAAGGTGCGGGACACCACCGGCGGCTATGACCTGGTGCTGATACCCTTCGCCGCCCTCTTTGTGATCAGCTCCATTATGTTTGCTCTGGCGCGGCGGCCCGCACTTCCGGCTCCAAAATCCCAGCCCAGCGCGCCCGTAGTTAGCGGCGGGGAGTGACGCCCGCGTGCAGGGCTGCACATAGCCACCGAGCCTTGGCCAAATATCGGCAAACTTATCTTTATCTAACAGGCTGCTGAAAAACCCCGATCTTGCGAAAAATGGACGGACTCTCAGATACGAAAATTGGGACGATTTCGGGCCGTCGACCCCTTTTTCAGCACCCTGCTAATGATGTTGTGCAGCATTTGGGACAAAATTCCCTCCGCTTTCCAAGTGGGAGAAGCACGGGCCGACCCGTCCCCCATTACGCAGGGGGGACTACAGGGGGGGTCGTGCCCCGACTTCCGCCGCGGCGCCTCCCGACATAGGGACGGCGCTGGGCGCAGACGACCCCCTCTGTATCTCCCCCTTCGTAATGGGGAGAAGGGACGCTTTCTAGACGCGCTCTTAGCGGCTTGCGCCGGAATGACTATAACGTAACTGAACCATTTTCCCGTAGCTAATTCGCCGGCATTTTCCGGGTTCATAAACTGCTGGATGCACAGGGCCTGCTTGAATGCTATAATTGCCCGGTTATCTCCAAGGAGGTGGGTAGTTGGAAGCTATTGAATTCATCGCGCCAAAGACCGTCGCCGACGCTGTGGCGGCGCTAGCAGCCAAGGGGGACCGCGCCCGCATGCTGGCCGGGGGCACCGACGTCTTGGTCCAGCTCCGGAGCGGACGCCGCCGCGCCGAACTCCTCATCGACGCCAAGAGCGTCCCGGAGTTAAACCAGATGTCCTACAGTCCCCGGCAGGGGCTAACCCTGGGAGCCGCGGTGCCCTGCTACCGCGTCTATCAGGACCAGAAAATAGCCGCCGCCTATCCCGGACTGATTGACGCTGCCTCCCTCATCGGCAGCATTCAGATTCAGGGCCGGGCCAGCATCGGCGGGAACCTGTGCAACTCGGCCCCCAGCGGCGACTCCATCCCGGCCATCATCGTGCTGGGTGGCGTCTGCACCGTGGCGGGACCCGGCGGCAAGACCCGCGAGATACCCGCGGAGCAGTTCTGCACCGGGCCGGGCCGCAACGTGCTCCAGCCGGGCGAGTTGCTGGTGTCCATTCACTTCCCAGCGCCCCAGGCCAACTCCGGGGCCACCTACCAGCGGTTCATTCCCCGCAACGAGATGGACATCGCCGTGGCGGGAGTGGGCGCCAGCGTAGTTCTGGACCGCACCAAGCGCAACTTCGTCTCCGCCCGCATCTCCCTGGCCTCTGTAGCGCCCATTCCGGTGTTCGCCCAGAAGGCGGCGGCCAGCCTGGCAGGCAAGCCGGTGTCTGACGCGACTATCGAAGAGGCGGCGCGCCTAGCCATGGAAGACGCTAAACCCATCACCGACATGCGGGGCACCATCCGGCAGCGCATCCACTTGGTGGGCGTGTTGACCCGGCGCACGCTGCAAGAATCCATCAAACGCGCAAGGGGAGAATAGCCATGCCCGGACTTGTTCACGTAACAACCACCATTAACGGCAACGAGGTCAACTTTCTCTGCGAGCCGCGCCAGAGCCTGCTGGAATGCCTGCGGGACGTGCTGGGCATGACCGGCACCAAAGAGGGCTGCAACGACGGCAACTGCGGCGCCTGCACCGTCATGTTTGACGGGCGCATCGTCACCTCCTGCCTGGTGCTGGGCGTAGAGGCCCAGGGCAAGGAGATTACCACCATTGAGGGCTTGGCCACGCCGCAAGGGTTGCACCCGATGCAGCAGGCCTTTCTGGAGCAGGCGGCGCTGCAATGCGGCATCTGCACCCCCGGGTTCATCATGGCCTCCAAGGCCCTGCTGGACCAGGAGCCCGACGCCGATGAGCATCGCATTCGCCACTGGCTGGCGGGCAACCTGTGCCGCTGCACCGGCTACGACAAGATTATCCGGGCGGTGCTCCAGGCCGAAGAGACCATGAAGGCATCAAAGTAAGCCCCAGAAGTTGACCAACTAGCTCCGGAAACGGAACCGGCGATAAGCAGGGGTAGGAATGATTCCTGCCCCTGCTTCATTTCAGCGAACCATCGAAGAAGCAAGTAGCGTTCAGCCGTCAGCCCCTTCCCCTACCTTCGAGGTGGAGGCTGAAAGCTGACGGGCTGACGGCTCGCAGGCTGACCGCGGAGAAGGCCCAACGTGGCCACTGTGTTTATCCCCACCATGCTCCAGCCGCTGGCCGGCGGGGCCAAGCAGGCCCAAGTGCCGGGGGGCAACGTCCGCCAGATTATTGACGGGCTGGAGCAGCTATACCCCGGCATCAAGGCGCGGCTGGTGGCGGGAGGCCGCGTTCTCCCCAGCCTGGCGGTGTCGGTAGATGGCGAGGTGGCTACCCTGGGGCTGCTGGAAAAGGTGGGCGAAAACAGCGAGGTGCATTTTGTGCCTGCCATCGCCGGAGGCCGCGGCTGAATCCTCCTAGAATCGCCGGATGCCCTGTCCATTTTAAGGTTGACGCCCCAAACTGGCGACCCGTACAATGGCATCAGCAACCGCATCGCAGCCGTGAACCCAGCTAGCAGGGTGCTGAAAAAGGGGTCGACGGCCCGAAATCGTCCCAATTTTCGTATCTGAGAGTCCGTCCATTTTTCGCAAGATCGGGGTTTTCCAGCAGCCTGCTAGACCAGGGAGTGTCCAATTGGCAAAAAAGTCCAAATCCCGAGTGGAGCGCCTGGTCTCGGCGGGCGGCGTGGTCTATCGCCAAGAGAGCGGCCGCCTGGAAGTGGTGCTGTGCGGCCGGGAGCAGCCGGTGCGCTGGAGCTTAGCCAAGGGCACTCCCAACCCTGGGGAAACCATGGAGGGCACGGCCCTGCGCGAGGTGCGAGAGGAGACCGGGCTTGAGGTCCGAGTCGAAGCTCCCATCGGCAGCATCAACTACTGGTTTGCCGACCCCCAGGGGGCCGTCCACTACCACAAGACGGTGCACTTCTACCTGATGGTGCCCATGGGCGGCAACACCCAAGACCACGACCCGGAGTTTGAAGTGGTGCAGTGGTTCCCCGCGGACGAGGCGCTGCACGCCCTGACCTACGCCAACGAAGCAGAGGTGCTGCGCCAAGCGTTGATGCTAATTGAGCAGAGTCCTTCGCCGTCGCCGTCGGCATCCATGCAAGGGGAAGGACACAGGAAGGAAGCGGTCTAGCGTGGTGCAGTTGCAGGGAGCACGAATCGTCCTGCGGGAAAAGCGGGTGGAAGACGCCGAGCGGGATTACATCTGGCGGTGCGACCCGGAGATCGCCCGTCTGGATGCCACCTATCCCCTGACCATGAACTACGAACGATACCTGAAGATGTTCCAGGACCAGTTGCGCTACCCCACTCCCGGCTCACAGCACTTTGCCATTGAAACCCAGGACGGCAAGTTCATCGGCAACTGCATGTACTACGACCTGGACACCCTGAACATGGAAGCGGAGCTGGGCATCGTCATCGGAGACCGGGAGTATTGGGGCAACACCTACGGCTACGATGCCGTGACCACCCTCTTGGACTACGCCTTCTCGCAAAAGAACCTGAAACGGGTCTATCTGCACACCCTGGACTGGAACAAGCGCGCGCAGAAGTGCTTTACCCGGTGCGGGTTTGCGCCGGTTAAAATGGTGCGCCGCTTCTCCCAGGACTTCCTGCTCATGGAAGTGCGACGGGACGACTGGCTGGCTACGGCGGAGGGCCATCTGGAAGCCCGTTGTCTCTACAAGGATACCGCGCCGGAGAGCCAGTCCCGCACCCCGGTGTCGGAGCCGCGGCCGCCCTCGGCCTTCAGCCGCTAGCCGCCACCGCCAGCGCCTCCCACAGCGCTATGGCGCCGGTGTACAGCGCCTGCCCCATGACTACCCCCTCCACGCCAGCCACTTTCAGCTGCCGGATGTGCTCCAGCGAGGACACGCCCCCGGAGGCCTGCACCGCCAGCCCGGTCTGCCGTACCAGCGCCGCGTTGGCCGCCACGTTGGGGCCGGTAAGCGTGCCGTCCCGGGCGATGTCGGTGTACAGCAGCCGGCAAACCCCCAGGGCAACCATCTCGTCGGCCAGAACCACCGCGCTGACCGAGGTGGTCTCCCGCCAGCCCCTGGTAGCCACCTGCCCGTCCCGCGCATCGATGGCCACCACCACCCGCTGGCTGCCGTGACGCCGGCAGAGCTGCTCCACCAGCATGGGGTTTTCCACCGCCACGGTCCCCAGCACCACCCGGTCTGCCCCGGCGGCCAACAGCGCATCGGCGGTGGCAGCGTCCCGCACACCACCCCCCACCTGTACAGGAATGGTTAGCTGGACCAGGATGGACCGGATGACCGGCAGATTGACCTGTACGCCCTGGGCAGCGCCGTCCAGGTCTACCAGATGCAGCCGGGGCGCACCCTGTCGCTGCCACTCCAGGGCCACCGCCACTGGGTCTTCGGAGAACACGGTTTCGCGCTGGTAGTCCCCCTGGTAAAGGCGGACGCAGCGGCCCGTCCGTAGGTCAATGGCGGGGATGATTTCCATTCTGTAGGGCAATGCGCTAGCTCAGCCTGTGGCGGGAGTCCGCAGCACGGCGTGGTCCTGGGTGAAGGCCACAAAGTTCTCGTAAATGCGCAGCCCTAAGATACCGCTCTTCTCCGGGTGGAACTGGGTGGCCACCAGGTTGTCCCGGGCGTAAACGCTGCAGAAGGGGATGCCGTAGTCGGTGACGCCAGCCACGCCCTCCCGGTCTTCCGGGTCGGCGTAGTAGCTGTGGACAAAGTAGAAGTGGGTGTCTTTGGGAATGCCCCGGAACAGGGGGTGCGGCTGCCTGAACTGGACTCCGTTCCATCCCATGTGGGGCACCTTCAGCCCGGAGGGCAGGCGCCGCACCTGACCTCGGAGGATGCCCAGACATGGAGCATCGCCCTCTTCGGTGCGCTCCAGCAGAAGCTGCAGGCCCAGACACACCCCCAAGAACGGGCGGCCCGAGGCGGCGAACTGGCGCAGCGGCTCCACCAGCCCGCGCTCCCGCAGTGCGGCCATGGCTGCCGGGCCGGAGCCTACGCCGGGCAGGATGAGACTGTCCGCCGAGTCCAGGCGCTTCGGGTCGCCGGTGACCAGTGGCGTGACGCCCACCGACTCCAGCGCCTTGGCCACGCTGCGCAAGTTCCCTGACTGGTAGTCTATGACGACGATGTTTGGAGTGTGGCTCATGGCGATGCAGCCTTCAGCTTTCAGCCCCCGCCCCACCTAGCAGGGTGCTGAAAAAGGGGTCGACGGCCCGAAATCGTCCCAATTGTCGTATCTGAGAGTCCGTCCATTTTTCGCAAGATCGGGGTTTTTCAGCACCCTGCTAGGTCGGGCGGGGGCTGAAGGCTGATAGCTGACAGCTGACAGCTCTAAGCTCGCTCCCCGGTGACGCGCTCCAGGGGCAGCTCCCGGTCTTGATACCGGGCCAGCACAAAGAGCAGATCACCAAGGCGGTTTAGATACTGGACGATAATATCGTTGGTCAGCTTGCCGGCCTCGCGGAGGGCTACTACGCGGCGCTCCCCAGTGCGGACGATGCACCGAGCCAAGTCGATGGCCGCGGAGGCGGGAGAGCCGCCGGGCAGGATGAACACCTTGGGCATCTCAATGCCCTCTTCCAGGGAGTCAATGGAGTTCTCCAGGCTGGTCACCATCTCGGCAGTTATCGGCTTGAAGTGCTGTTTGAACATGTCATACTTTTCCGGGTCTGTGGCCAGCTCGGCGGCGATGGCGAAAAGCTCCCGCTGCAGCTCCCGCAAGATGTCCTTCACCCGCTGATCCTCCGACAGGGCGCGGGCCAAGCCCATAGCGGACACCGCTTCGTCGGTGATGCCGTAGGCCTCGCTGTGGGGGTTGTTCTTGGAGACGCGGCCGCCGTAGAGCAGGCTGGTCTCGCCCTTGTCGCCGGTTTTGGTGTAGACCCGCTTGCGATAGGAGGACGATGATGCGGTCATATGTAAATACCCTCGCCGCCAGCCTTCCGCCGGCTGCCCAGGCTGTCATGTATCTGGGTCAGGAACCCCAGTACAGCAATTGTAGCACTGTGCTATGCGGGCGGCTATACTGGCTTCCAATCCAGTTGAGGTAGCAAGCGATGCCCCCAGCCATACCATCGGAGATTCGCATCATCGGCATCACCGGCATGCCGGAAGTCCAGCCCGGCGACGACCTGGCCGCCCTGCTAGTGTCGGCGGCCCAAAACCAGGGCACGGCCATCCAGCCCGGAGATGTGGTGGTGGTGACGCAGAAAGTCGTCTCCAAGGCGGAAGGCCGGGTGGTGCGGTTGGAAGACGTGACGCCGTCGCCCCTGGCCATAACGATATCCGAGGGGCACCGGCGGGACCCCCGGCATACCGAGGTGGTGCTGCGGGAGAGCAAGCGGATTGTGCGCATGGACCGGGGGGTGATCATCAGCGAGACCTACCACGGCTTCATCTGCGCCAACGCTGGGGTGGACGCCTCCAACGTACCCGGCGCCACCACGCTTTGCCTGCTGCCCCTGGACCCCGACGCCTCAGCCCGGCGAATCCGGCAGGGAATCCAGCAGCGCCTCGGCGTGACCACCGCGGTAATCATCTCCGACACCTTTGGCCGGCCCTGGCGCAGCGGCGCCACCAACGTAGCCATCGGAGTGGCGGGCATAGACCCCATGTTGAGCTACGTGGGCCAGGAGGACGCCCACGGCAAGACGCTGCACACCACTGTGCTGTGCGTGGCCGACGAGCTGGCGGCGGCGGCGGAGCTGGCGGCAGGCAAGGTACTAGGCGTGCCGGTGGTGCTGATTAGGGGCTATCCCTACCAGCCCAGCGAGAGCGCCAGCCACCAGGCGCTGCTGCGGGACCCGGACAAGGACCTGTTCCGGTAGGGGATCCATATCCAGACGCGGAACTTCACGGAGGGCGCGGATTCTACCAAGATGTCTAATATGATGCTTATTATAGCATCATATTAGACATCACATTCGGCAGGATTATATGCGTGAACAGACACTACGTACTACTTTAGCCTTGCCTGCGGCACTGGTGGCGGCGGTGGACCAGGCGGTGCGGGACGGCAAGGCCAAGAGCCGGAATCAGCTGGTTGCCGCCGCTCTCCGCCGGGAGCTGGCCGCCCTGGAGCGCGCCGCCATTGACGCCGACCTGGCTGAGATGGGCCGGGACAAGGATTATCAGGCGGAGGCACTCAAGATTGCGGAGGAGTTTGCCGTCTCGGATTGGGAGGCGTTCCAACTCGGCGAGCGCCACCACCTCCCCCGGTGAAGCGCGGAGACATATACTACGCCCGCCTAGACCCCACGGAGGGCTCGGAGCAGGCAGGGACGCGGCCGGTGGTTATTGTCAGCCCCAACACCATCAACGAGCATAGCTCCGTGATACTGACCGTACCCTGTACCACATACCGACGGCAGCGCGTGTTCCGCACCCAGGTGCTGCTCCCGGCAGGAGAGGGCCGCCTTGAAGTAGATTCGGTTGCAATGGCCGAACAAGCCCGCGCCATAGATAAGCGGCGGCTCGGGCAGCAGCCACGGGGAACCATCTCCCTCCCGTCGATGCGACAACTGGAGCGGGCCTTGCTCATCGCCCTGGACTTACCTGGCCAGGTCTAGCCCCCTCACCCAAACAGCGCCAGCTCTAGCTGCCGCACCGCCGCTGCAGCAGGAACCCCGCCTTCAGCATCTGCCTCGATCAGAATAGATACGCCCACGCCCAGCAGGCGGAAGGCCCGCCCCGGCGCCAGCTCCAGCGCGGCCAGCCGCCAGGCGGCGTCGCTAATATCCGCCTCGGCGCAGGTGTGGCTGGGCAAGGTGGCCTGGCGGGTGAAGGTGGTGAAGTCGGACAGGCGCAGCTTCACCGTCACCGTGCGGCCCCGCAGCTCGTGGCGCGCCAGCCGCTGGGCCACGCGGCTCGCCAAACGCGCCAGCTCCAGCCGAATCTCCTGCGGGTCCGCCAGGTCGGTGGCGAAGGTGTTCTCGGCGCTGACCGACTTGGTGACGTGATCCGTATGCACCGGCTCCCGGTCCTGCCCCAGGGCCTTGGCCCGCAGGTGCTCGCCCCGCTTGCCAAACCGGCGCAAGAACCACTCGGCGTCGCGGGCGGCCAGTTGCCCAATGGTCTGGATGCCCTCCCCGTGCAACCGCTCCGCCGTTTTAGGGCCGATGCCCCACAGCTTGCCCACCAGCAAGGGGGCCAAAAAGTCTGCCTCATCCCCCGGCGCTACCACTACCAGGCCGTCGGGCTTGTGGAGGTCGGAGGCGATCTTGGCCACCGACTTGCTGGCGCCAACCCCCACGGAGAGGATCAGTCCCGTGGCCTGCCACACCGACTCCTTCAGATCCAGGGCCACCGCCAGGGGCGTTTGACCACCGGAGACTACCGCAGTGATGTCCAGGTAGGCCTCGTCGAGGGATAGCGGCTCCACCAGGCTGGTGACAGCGTAAAATTGCTCCATCACCCGTTGGGACATCTCCCGATAGCGGTCAAAGCGGGGATGCACCCGCACCCCCTGGGGGCACAGGCGCAGGGCGGTGCGCATGGGCATGGCCGACCGCACCCCGAACTGGCGCGCCTCGTAAGACGCGGTGGCCACCACACCCCGCCCTTCCGGGCTGCCCCCCACCAGCACCGGGCGGCCCCGCAACTGGGGGTCGTCCAGCTGCTCCACCGCGGCGTAGAAGGCGTCCAGGTCTGCGTGGAGGATATGGCGTTGCACTGGCTCCTACAATGGCTGATCCATTGCCGCTATTGTACCGCCGCCAGCCCTGCGACGGCACCTGGGCGTTGTCAGTGACGGCAGGGGTCAAGTACCTGCCATCTATCTAACCTGTTGCGCCAACACCGATTTACCGCTACTCTGTCGAGCATGACCTCCTCCACCGGCGGCCCGCGCTCCTCCCGCATCTTCTACGGCTGGTGGGTGGTAGCTTCATCCTCCGCCATGACCTTCTTCGCCAGCGGCCTCTTCTTCCGGGGGTTCACTGTCTTCTTCCGCCCGGTGCGCGACTCCCTGGGCCTCTCCGACGCCCAGACCGCGCTGGTATTCTCCCTGGCCCGGGCGGAAGGCGGACTGGAAGGGCCGGCGGCGGGCTGGGCCATCGACAAATTTGGCAACCGCGCCCTGCTGGTGCCGTGCATTATCCTGGCCGCCGCGGGCTACTTCGCTTTCGCCTGGTTTGTGGACGATTTCTGGAGCTTTGCCCTGGTCTACCTGGGGATGGTGTCCCTGGGCAACAGCATCGCCTTCCAGCACGCCATGTTCGCCGGTTTGAACAACTGGTTTCGCCGACGGCGTTCCCTGGCCATCTCGGTGCTGGCGGCCATCTCATCCCTGGGCGGAATGGTGCTGGTGCCCGTTGTCTCCTTTATAGTGCTGAAACGGGACTGGCACTGGGCCGCCGCCGCCTCTGGCGTGGCCTACCTGGTAATTGTCCTGCCCCTGACGCTGTGGTTCCGCAACCGTCCTGAAGACATGGGCCTGCTGCCCGACGGCGACGCCGAGCCGCCCACGGTTGCCGCGCCGGCCCGGGGCGGGCATGCAGCGCGGCGGCTGGAAATCCGGGACTACACCGTGCGGGAGGCGCTGCGCACTCGGACTTACTGGTTCCTGCTGGCGGGGTCTGGATTGCGGCAGTTAGCCTCCCTGGGGATACAGGTCAACATTATGCCCATCTTGGTGGAGAGCAAGGGCGTGGACGAGCAGTTGGCCGCCACTTTGGTGGGCCTGATGTTCGGCATCACCTTCGCGTCGCGGCTGGCGCTGGGGTTCTTCGCCGACCGCTGTCCCAAGGCCTACCTGCTGGGCGGCGCCATGGCCCTGGAAGGGGTAGGCTTCCTGTGCCTGCTGCTGGGGGACTGGAACGGCTCAGGCATTTGGCTAATCCTGGCGTTCATTGTGCTGGAGGGCGTCACCGACGGCGCCGGGGTAATCATCTGGTCGGCCCTGGGGGGGTTTTACGGACGGGACCGGTTTGCCAGCCTGCGGGGCATCGTCACCTTCTCACAAAGCTGGGCGCAGGTGGCGTCGCCCCTGTTCGCCGGCTGGGTCAAAGACCACTACGGCAACCACCAACTAGCCATCATGCTGGCGGTGGTGTTCGCCTTGGGCGCCAGCGCGAGCTGCTTCCTGATGCGACCGCCGCCCCAGTTGACTCGCGAAAGGGTTCAGCAGCCGGGGCAAACATAGCGTGCCGCCAGCAGGAACGGTATTATTGGTGGATTAGGGTTAATTACCTGATGTTTGAGGAGCCCTGAGTAAGGGTATCGGCGGGACTTTGGTTTTGGTGGGCGCGATTGCTGTCCTCGTCGTCATCGGATTCTTTATGGCGTTTTGCCAGGTGGACGCGGGCTATCGGGGTGTAGTTACGGAGTTTGGCGCCCCCACCGGGGAGATTAAAGGCGAAGGGATTTACATGATAATCCCCTTCGTGCAACAGGTTCACGACATGAGCCTTCAGGTAGACAAGCATGATGCTCCCTCCGGCGCCGCATCCAAGGACCTCCAGGAAGTACACACGACGGTTACAGTGAACTTCCATTTGAATGCCGATAGCGTTATCGAAATTTACCGCACCTTGCGCCGGGATTATGAGGAGAGAATCATAGTCCCGGCAGTCCAGGAAACCGTGAAGGCCACTACTGCCCATTTTGTTGCTGAAGAATTAATTACTGAGCGACCTAGGGTTAAGTTGGAGCTGGAAACTCAGCTTACCTCCCGGCTTGCGCCCTACGGCATCATTGTTGATGCGGTAAGCCTCACCGACTTTGAGTTCAGCGCCGCTTTTACCGTGGCCATCGAATCCAAGCAGGTGGCGGTCCAGCGCGCCATGGAGGAAGAGAATCTGCTTCGGCAAATCTAGGTGGAAGCCCGGCAGGCCCAGGCGCGTGCCGACGGAGAGAAGAATGCGACCATCAAGCGGGCCGAGGGCGAGCAGCAGCGCTTGATCCTTGAGGCCAACGGCCAGGCAGCAGCCAATAAAACGGTTACCGCAACCATCACCGATGAGCTGATCCGCTATGAGCTGGTTAAACGCATCGGTGACGATATAAAGGTTCTGATTCTCCCATCGGGCCAGCAGTTTATTTTGGGAGAGGATATTCTTGGACCGGGTAAGTAGAGGAGGGCCATGCCGACCATCCTGGAAGAATACGTTGCCAAGCACCAAGGCTCCGCCCAACAGTACGCGGAGGCTTCCCAGCTTTTCCCCAGCGGGGTCACCCACGACAACCGCTACGCCGAGCCGTTCCCCCTGTACATGACCCACGGGCTGGGCCCCCGCAAGTGGGACGTGGACGGGCACGAGTACATCGACTATGTCTCAGGCCACGGCGCATTGCTGCTGGGACACTCCCACCCGGCCATCGTCGCCGCGGTGGCGCACCAGGTTGCCCGGGGCACCCACCTGGGCGCCGGCACCGAGGAGGAGATCCGCTGGGCCAAGGCCATCAAGGCGCTGATGCCCGCGGTGGAGAAGCTGCGATTCCACAGCTCCGGCACGGAGGCCACCCTGATGGCCATGCGCCTGGCCCGGGCCTACACCGGAAAGAACAAGATTATCAAGCTGCGCAACCACTTCCACGGCTGGCACGACTACGCCATGTCCGGCTCCGATCGCCCGGCGCCGGGCATCCCGGCGGCAAGCTGGGGCAGCATGGTGATTGTGCCCGCCGGAGATTTGGGCGCCGTGGAGCAGGCCTTGACCCGGGACCACGATATCGCCGGGCTGATTCTGGAGCCCACCGGGGCCCACTACGGCCAGTTGCCCTTCAATATACCCACCTACCTCAAGGGCCTGCGGGAGTTGACCTCGCGGCACGGCGTGGTGCTGATCTTCGATGAGGTGGTAACCGGGTTCCGGGCGTCGCCGGGCGGAGCGCAGATGCGCTACGGCGTTGAGCCGGACCTGACCACCCTGGCCAAGATCGTGGCGGGCGGACTGCCCGGCGGCGCGGTGGGCGGCAAGGCGGAGATTGTGGACATGATCGCCCACCGGGGTGACCCCGCCTGGGACAACCAGCGGCGGGTCTACCACCCCGGCACCTTTAACGGCAACCCCCTCACCGCGGCCGCCGGGATCGCCTGCCTGGAGCTCATCGCCAGCCAGCCCATCAACCAGCGCGCCGACGCTATGGCGGACCGCCTCAAAGCCGGGCTCAACGACATCTTCGCGCGAACGGAGATGGCGGGCCACGCCCACGGCATCGCCTCCATGATCCACGTGGTGCTGGCCGACTGCGACTGCGACCGCGAGATCTGCACCATGTCCCACGAGGAGATTCACCACGCCGTGGCAGGCCCGGCAGTGACGGCGCTGAAGCGAGGGTTGCTGAACCAGGGGGTAGACATCATGGGCCGGGAGGCCTTCTTAGTCTCTGCCACTCACACCGAGCGAGAGATTGACCAAACCCTAGCCGCCTTTGAAGCCACCCTGGCGGCGGTGCGGGCGGAAGGACTGGCCTAGCCTGGAGGCAGTGCCCAGGGCCTGTGATTTCTGCTAGAATCGCCCCAACGGGCCGGTCCAAGCCCGTCCCGACGCGTCGGGACTATTTGGGGAGGTAACTAGATATGCCATCCTTCACGGAAAAACTCAAGGTCAGCGGCAAAGAGATGTCGGTCTACGCCAGTGTGCCCAGCGGCTCCGGGCCTTTCCCCGCCGTGGTGGTGGCCCAGCACGGCGGCGGAGTGGATACCTTCATCAAGAGCATCTGCGACCGGCTGGCCAAAGAGGGCTACGCCGCCGTCGCCCCCGAGCTGTACCACCGCATAACCGAGGACATGGTCAAGAGCAGCGGCAAGACCCGCCGAGAGCTGCTGAACGACGTTGAGATCATTGCCGACGTCAACACCACCGTGGACTGGCTGCGGGGCCACAAGTCCATTGACCGGGAGCGCATCGGCGTCACCGGCTTCTGCATGGGCGGCCGGGTGACCTGGCTGGCGGCGGCCACCAACCCCCACTTCAAGGCTGCGGTGCCCCACTACGGCGGCAACATCATGCAGCTTTGGGGCAAGGGCGAAAAGCCGGCCTTCGAGCTGGCCAGCGGCATCAAGTGCCCTATCCTGTTCCACTTTGGGGAGCTGGACGAGAATCCCTCCCAGGCGGATATGCGCAAGCTGGACGCCGAGCTGACCCGCCTGAAGAAGACCCACCAGTTCATCACCTGGCCCGGCGCCAACCACGCCTTCATGGACCACACCGGCCAGCGGTATGTGAAGTCCGCCGCGGAAGGCTCCTGGCCCAAGACCCTGGAGTTCTTCGCCACCCATCTGAAGAAGGCAGCAGCCCCGGCCAAGGCGCGGAGCTAGCTATCAGCCATCAGCTGGCAGCCGTCAGCAATCAGCCCCCACCTGCCAACCCAGTAGGGTTAGAGCCTGATTTCTGATCTGCTACATTTCCACGGCCAGTCGCACAGCAGCCCCTTCCACCAATTGCGTCCACCAGGGGTGCAGGGGGCGAAGCCCCCGCCGGAGGGCTGGGGGTCCCCCAGTTTCGTCCATTTCCCCCTTCTCCCTGGCAGGGAGAAGGGGGCCAGGGGGATGAGGGTTCGGGGGCTGGGGGTGCGGACCACCTGCGCGGAGCATCACGGGGATTAGAACTCGGCATCAAATCAATCAGTCAAGAGAGGACAACATGGCAAGAGTATCGTTAAACCTGGAGAACAAGACCGACCTGCGCACCCTGGGCAGCGACGGCTGGAAGATTGCCACCGGGCTGGTGCCCGGTGAGAACAACCAGGGATTGGTCGCCGAGATGAAGGGCAGCCCGGCCCGCTTGGCCGAGTACGACGACTCCTGGTGGGAAAGCAGCGGCGACATCCAGGAGCGGCGCTCCTCGGGCTTCACCTTCGCTTGGTACCGCCTGCACGTCAAGACTCCCTCGCGCATCAACGGCGAGGATGTGGCCGGCAAGCGGCTGGTCTTCGAGACCAACGTGGACAACTACGGCGAGGTCTACGTTGACGGCAAGATTGACCGGGCCATCGGCGTGATTACCGGCAACAACACCCCCAAGCGGATAATGGTAGAGGACAAGGCCACTCCGGGCACCAACCACGTCATCGCGGTGCTGGTGGCCAACGGCCCCCTGGGTGAGCCGGTGGGCACCATCTTCATGCGCTACGCCACTTTAGCCTTCGAATAGCTAGCGATCAGCCGTCAGCCTGTCAGCCATCAGCTCCCACCCCCGTGAGTAGCGGGCGGTGGCTGAAAGCTGACAGGCTGACGGCTGATTGCTGGTCGCTTTCCCAGTTCCAAACCTGTGCAAGTGAGGACAACATGGCCAGAGTAGCCCTTAATCTGGAGAACCAGACCGACCTGCGGACTCTGGGCAGCGACGGCTGGAAGATTGCCGTCGGCCTGGTGCCCGGCGAGGACAACCAGGGCATGGTCGCCGAGATGAAGGGCAGCCCGGCCCGCCTGGCCGACTACGACGACTCCTGGTGGGAGAGTAGCGGGAATATGCAGGAGCGCCGCTCTTCGGGTTTCACCTTCGCCTGGTATCGTCTGCACATCAAGACGCCCGCGCGCATTAATGGCGAGGACGTGTCCGGGAAGCGCCTGGTCTTCGAAACCAACGTGGACGACTACGGTGAGGTCTACATCGACGGCAAGATAGACCGGAGCATTGGGGTGATTACCGGGCTCAACGTCCCCAAGCGCATCACGGTGGAGGACAAGTCGGCTCCCGGCACCAACCACGTTATCGCGGTGCTGGTGGCCAACGGCCCTCTGGGAGCACCGAACGGCACTGTCTTCATGCGTTACGCCACCCTGGCTTTCGAGTAGCAACCAGCTATCAGCTATCAGAGATCAGCAGTCAGCCCCTGCCCTTCCCAGGGGTGGGGGCTGAAAGCTGATTGCTGACGGCTGATCGCTCCGAAAGGAAGTTATGGCCTCGCAATCCTACGCCGGCAAGGTTAACGCACCGGAGTTCCCCCCAGGCTTGGAGTGGATCAACACCAACCGCCCCGTGACCATGCGAGAGCTGCGGGGCAAGCTGGTGGTGCTGGACTTCTGGACCTACTGTTGAATCAACTGCATGCACATCTTTCCGCAGTTGCGGAAGTTAGAGCACAAGTACGCCAGCGAGCTGGTGGTCATCGGCGTCCACTCCGCCAAGTTCCCCAACGAGAAGGAGGGGGACAACCTGCGCAAGGCGGTGCAGCGGTACGAGCTGCGCCACCCGGTGGTTAACGACGCCGAGTTTCTGGTGTGGCAGGAGTACGCCTGCCGCGCCTGGCCCACGCTGATGTTCATTGACCCCCAGGGCAAGGTCATCGGCAAGCACGAGGGGGAGCTGCCCTACGAGGCGTTTGACAACATCCTGGGGGAGATGGTGGCACAGTTCAATGCCCAGGGCCTGCTGGACCACACGCCGCTGTCCTTCCAGCCCGACACGCCGGTCACATCAGCCCTGTCCTTCCCCGGCAAGGTGCTGTCCGATGCAGGCAGCGGTCGCCTGTGCATCGCCGACTCCAACCACAACCGCATCCTGGTGGCTGACTTGGACGGTGCCGTGCGGCAGGTAATTGGCTCAGGACAGGAGGGGTTGGACGACGGCAGCTTTGCCGCCGCCAGCTTCAACCACCCCCAGGGGCTGGCGCTGTCGGGGGACATCCTCTACGTGGCCGACACGGACAACCACGCCATCCGCCGGGTGGACCTAGCCGCGCAGATGGTGGAGACCATCGCCGGCACCGGCGAGCAGGGTTTCATGCGCCAGGGCCAGGGTCAGGGAACCAAGCTGGCGCTAAACTCGCCCTGGGATTTGGCGCTGCATGGCAACGTCCTGTACATCGCCATGGCGGGCGCCCACCAGCTCTGGTCGCTGACCCTGGCCGACGGGCAGATTGGCCCCTACGCCGGCAGCGGGCGGGAGGCCATTGTTGACGGCCCGCTGGCCACCGCGGCCCTGGCCCAGCCCAGCGGCCTCACCACGGATGGCAAGCGGCTCTACTTTGCCGACAGCGAGACCAGCTCCATACGCTACGCTGATCTTAACCCCAGCGGGCGGGTGGGAACTATAGTTGGCCTGGATCTGTTTGTGTTTGGCGACATTGACGGCGCGGAGAACCACGTGCGCCTGCAACACCCGTTGGGCATCGCCCACGCGGACGGCACGCTGTACGTGGCGGACACCTACAACCACAAGATCAAGCGGGTGCTGCCCGCCACCCGCAGCGCCTTCACCCTGCTGGGCACCGGCCAGGCCGGCTACCGCGACGGCGCGGGCGGCCAGGCCCAGTTCTCCGAGCCCAGCGGCCTGAGCATCGCCAGGGGCAAGCTGTACATCGCCGACACCAACAACCACCTGATCCGGGTGGCGGATTTGGCCAGCGGCGTGGTGGGGACGGTGGAGATTAGCGGGGTGTGAGAGAAGGAGTGTAAAAGAGATGCCGTAAGGCCTAGTGCCAAATCACAATTTGCTCGGAAAGGGTTCTGCAACTCTACAGGGAGATCATCGTAACCCCCTGGCTCATCTCTTGATCCACCAAAACCCCATCCACCCCCGGAGGCCCGTGGTTTCTTCCAAGGATCGAACAGGGAACACAACTGCTGACGCAAGTACCCACACCAAGAGGCCTGTAAATAATGCCAAAAAGAACGCGATTACCACGTTCAAGCCATCGGGGATTCCTTGAGCCATTTGGATAGACGACATAAAAGCCACCGTCACGCTGGCGAACATCAGCACCCCGCCGACCACCATAGCCCTCCCGATGAATTTGCTCCGGAGCCCTTTGAGTTGCGCCCAGTGCACAATTGCCACTGCGGCCAAAATCGTCATAAACTCTTCGTTTATCCGTTCGCCATATTGGTTCATGTCGAGCGTTTTCGAGGTAAATGGGCGATTGTTAACCGCCGTTGTCGCGTTGTCTAAGCGCTGCCGCAGCTTCCCACACAGTTCCGACCAATCCAGGAAAGGCGGTGCCTCCCATGGGGGAAATTTATTAGCCAACTGCGCGAGGTCCTTGAGAAAGTCGTCCGTGTCCTTGCCAGATCCGAAAAACTCCAAACCCCTTTCCACTTTCGCCTTCAACGTCTTGACCGCGTCCGCCGCCTCCTCATTGGCGGTGATGGCGGCGGTCAACGCGGCGACCGACGGCGGCGGCGCCGGCACTCCCATCACCGCATGGAGCGCGTCCGTCGCCGCCGAGAGTTTCACCAACTGCTCGGTCCGTTCGGCCTGGATACGATTCTACAATATAGTGGCAGAATCCGTCGTAACCCGGACGCCATCCCGTTCGTCTCGTTCTGCGCCATCGCGCAACGAGATGAGCACGGCAACTAGCACCCCTGTGACTACTCCTATTGCCCCGGCAACCCCGAGCGCTAGAGTCAGCAAATCACCATCGGATATGATCATGTCACCGTCTCCTAATGTGTGGCGACTCCAACCGAACCGGTGAGGCCGTCCCCTCAGTAGTAGTTTGAGAACACCGGCTCCTCCCAGGTGATGAATTCCAGCACCACGGTCTGGCCGCCCGCGGCAATGCGCTGGGCGCGGGCCAGGGCCGCTCTCCTGCCCGAATTGCGCCATTCTACCCTGAACCCACCTACCCAACAGAATTAGGTTCAAACTCGTATCCGGTGTTGAAACCAGTTGCCCAGTTGCAAATTACGCAGGCGGGGTTTATTATCTAAATCAGGCAAAAGTTAGGTTATCCCAGGCGACCATTCCACGCAAGCCTTCTCTTATGGGGCTCACGGATTCTGCACTGGTCGACCTACCTGAGCCGAACATTTCGTACCTAAGAGGAGGCCCACCAGTGGCACTATCAGACAAGACCCTAATTTGCGCGGATTGCGGCGGAGAGTTTATCTTCACCGCTGGGGAGCAAGAGTTCTTCGCTTCCCGCGGGTTCCAGAACGAGCCCAAGCGATGCCAGTCCTGCCGCTCCATGCGGCGCTCGGACACCCGGATGGGTGGTGGCGGCGGCGGGTTCGGCGGCGGGAGTCGCGAAATGCACTCCATCACCTGTGCCCAGTGCGGCACGGAAGCCCAGGTGCCCTTCCGGCCCCGGGGCGACCGGCCCGTTTACTGCAGCGACTGCTTCAGCCGCATGCGGGGCGGACCCGCTCCCGCCTAACCGGGACACACGCAGAACTACCAGGGGGGCCGGCAATTGCTGGCCCCCTAAAATTTTCCTCTCCGCAAGTTTAGCGCGCCTAACAAAAGTGGCTTTGACCGGGACGCACGCCCATCCTAACCTTCCCCCATGAAGGGGGAAGGGATGAGTCTCCTCCCCCTCGACGGGGGAGGATTAAGGCGAGGGTGAAATACCCCACCAAACATTATGTTAGGAATTCTTAACCCTGGCTTGCCTCCCATCGTCGTCTCCCCAATTTCCCCCATCACTGTCTCCTCACCACGTTGAGCGCCCCACACCCCAACCGATACAATAGCCCTGGGGCACCACACTCAACCCCCAACCACCACTTATCCCCCAATCGTAAGCCATGAAGTTCAAAGACCTGCGCGAGTTCATCGAGCTGCTGGAACAGCGGGGCGAGTTGCGCCGCGTGTCCGCGCCGGTAAGCTGCGAGCTGGAGATTGCCGAGATCGCCGACCGCATGGCCAAGGGCGGCGGCCCGGCGCTGCTCTTTGACCACGTGACGGGCTACGACACGCCGGTGGTCATCGGCCTCTTCGCCTCGGAGCAGCGCATGGCCTGGGCCCTGGGAGTGGAGCGGCTGGAAGAGCTGGTGGAGCGGTTCCACAACCTGCTGGAGCTGGTGCAAGGCCCGCCGGAAGGGCTGATGAACAAGCTCCGCACCCTGGGTCGGCTGGTGCAGCTGGGATCGTTCCAGCCCAAGACCGTGACCCGCGCCCCCTGCCAGCAGGTGGTGCTCCAGGGAGACCAGGTGGACCTCTTCAAGTTCCCCATCCTCCAGTGCTGGCCGATGGACGGGGGCCGGTTCATCACTCTGCCCCTGGTCATCACCAAGGATCCCCAAACCGGCACCCAGAACTACGGCATCTACCGCATGCAGGTGTTTGACCGCTGCACCACGGGGATGCACTGGCAGACCCACAAGGTGGGCGCCCGCCACTACCGGCTGGGCCGGGAGCAGGGGGTGGAGCGATTGGAGGTGGCGGTAGCCCTCGGCGGCGACCCAGCCACCATCTGGACCGGCTCCGCTCCGCTGCCGCCCGACCTGGATGAGATGGCGTTGGCCGGGTTCATTCGCCAGGAGGCGGTGGACCTGGTGCGGGCCAAGACCGTTGACCTGCTGGTGCCGGCCCAGGCGGAGATGGTGCTGGAGGGCTACGTGATTCCCGGCGAGGAGCGCCCGGAAGGCCCCTTCGGCGACCACACCGGCTACTACTCCATGCCCGAGCCGTACCCTGTGTTCCACATCACCTGCATCACCCACCGGCGGCAGCCCATCTATCCCACCACCATTGTGGGCCGGCCTCCTAGTGAAGACTACTGGATGGGCAAGGTGACGGAGCGGCTGTTCCTGCCGGTCATCCGCCTGGTGCTGCCGGAGGTGGTGGATATCAACATGCCCGCGGAGGGAGTGTTCCACAACCTGGTGCTGGTGTCCATCAAGAAGGAGTATCCGGGCCAGGCCCGCAAGGTCATGTACGGATTGTGGGGCATGGGGCTGATGAGCCTGGCCAAGACCATCATTGTCGTGGACCATTTCGTCAACGTGCAGGACCCGTCGGAGGTGGCCTGGCGGGTGGCCAACAACCTGGACCCCGCCCGGGATTTGGTGCTGGCCACCGGCCCGCTGGACGACCTGGACCACGCCTCCGCCACACCCAAGTTCGGCGGCAAGCTGGGCATTGACGCGACCCGCAAAGGCCCCGAGGAGGGCTATACTCGCCAGTGGCCGCCGGACATCGTGATGAGCCCGGAGATCAAGGCGCTGGTGGACCGGCGCTGGGCCGAATACGGCATCGACGTGGGCGCGCCGGGGCGGCGGCAGCCATGACCACTATCACGATGGCAAGCCGGGCCGCGGCGAGCCTAGTCCTGCCCGCAGCTCCCGCAACTCCCGCGCCCATAGCGGACGCCGCCCAGCACGCCGAAAAGGCCATCCCCACCTGTACCTGGCAGCCGCCCGACGCGGGGATGGAGTGCAGCCAGCCGCTGGGTTCGGGCCATCCCACGCTTTGCATCCTGCACAACCCCGCCGGGGACAAGGACGTGGCGGAGTTTGACCGCGCGGTGCAGGCCAAGATTGATCAGGAAGAGACCAACCCTCAGATCCCCCAGGTGGACCTCACCGGGGTGGTGTTTCCATCGGGGATACAACCGCTGCGCCGGGCGTTTTCCAAACCGGTAAACTTCTCCTGGGCTCGGTTCGCCGGCCAAGCCGACTTCCGGTACTCCCGCTTCTCCGGCGACGCCGAGTTCCGCAACGTGCGGTTCGCTGCCGACGCCAACTTCGCCTACACTCGCTTTGGCGGCCAGGCCCACTTTTGGGGCGCGGAGTTTGCGGGCGAGACTGCCTTTGTCGGCGCGGCCTTTCACCGGGAGGCCAACTTCAGCAGCGTCCAGTTCTCCAGCACCGGGGACTTCCAGGGCACCCGGTTTGAGGGGGATGTGGACTTCTCCCATTCCAAAGTGGGTAAGGCGCTGAACTTCCAGCACATCTCCTTTCCCTCCAGCAATATGGATTTCTCCGTGCTGTTCCAGGACATGGTGCTGGAACGCGCCCGCTCCGTGCGATTCGAGGATATGGACCTCTCCAGGGTGTCCTTCCTGCGCACTGACGTCACGCAAGTCCACTTCGTCGGATGCAGCTGGGGGCACCGCGCCGACCCGCTGCTGTGGCCGTTGCCGCTGCGGGGACCCAGGGTGCTGTCCCAGCGCCGGGTGGTGTTGTTTGACGAGCTGGATTTGGAGACCGCGCCGGACAAGGACCAGGCCTCCCGAGACCGCCGCCTGGTGGCGGACCTGTACCGCCAACTGCGCCAGAACCTGGAGGCCAGCCGCCAGGAAGCCGAGGCAGGCCACTTCTACATCGGCCAGATGGAAATGCGCCGCCGGGACCCCTCCAACCCGCCGCTGTACCGGCTGATGGTCTCCCTCTACCGGGTGCTGGCGATGTACGGAGAGAGCTACCTGCGGCCTCCGTTTTTCTATCTGCTCTTCGCGTCCATCGCAGCCCTCTTCTACCTGTCCGGCGGACTGGAGACCGGCAGTGGCACCGTGCAGGCCAGTGTGACGGGTCTGACCTGGACCCAGCTCCCGGAGTTTGCGCGGGGATACGTGCAGGCCATGGTGCAAGCACTGTCCGCCGTCGGCATGCTCGGCGGCGCAATAAACAGCAAGACCTGGTGGGTGCCTGCGGTCTATTATGTAAATATGCTGCTGGGCACCTTCCTGCTGGGATTCTTTGTCGTTGCGGTGGGCCGCCACTTCAAGCGGTAGGACGAAATCCTCCCAACCCCCCTTTGCAAAGGGGGGGGCCAGGTCCGACAAGCCCTCCCCCCATCCAATGGTATAATCTGGGGCGATGACGATCCAACCTCCCTCTGCCGCAGCCTCCGGCGGCTGGCGCATTGCCGGCAAGCTGCCCCTGTACATGAACTCCATTCGCATCTGGGAGTCGCTCTTTGCCCTCCCCTTTGCTTACATGGGCATGGTGCTGGCGGCCCAGGGCTGGCCCGGCTGGCGCGCCTTCATCTGGATTACCCTCGCGATGTTCAGCGTCCGCACCGTGGGGATGTTCGCCAACCGGTTAATCCACCGCAAGGAGGATGCCGCCAACCCGCGCACCAAGGACCGCCACCTACCGCGCGGGCTGCTGCAACCGAGAGAGGTCATGGTCATCATGGCGGTATCCGGGGCGGTGTTCCTGCTGGCGGCGTGGCAGCTCAACCGCCTGGCCGCGGTGCTGGCTCCGGTGGCGGCGGCCTACGTGGTGCTGTACTCCTACGCCAAGTACTACACCTGGGCCTGCAACCTGATCCTGGGTTGGGCGCTGGCCATCGCCCCCGCCGGAGCGTGGATCGGCGTCACGGGTAGCCTGGAGTGGCCGGCGGTGCTGCTATCCCTGGCCGTGGCTTGCTGGGCAGGTGGGTTCGACATCATCTACTCCTGCACCGACTACCACTTCGATAAAGAATACGGCGTCCACTCGGTGCCGCGCCGCTTCGGCATCGCCGGGGCACTGTGGATCGCCCGCGGGCTGCATGTGCTGGCGTCCCTGGCGCTGCTGGCGCTGGGCCTCTGGCTGGGGCTGAACTTCTTCTACTTCATCGGCTGGGGCATTGCCACACTCCTGCTGGCCTACGAAAACAGCCTGGTCAAGCCCCACGACCTATCGAAAGTGGGCATCGCCTTCTTCCGAGTCAACAGCTACATCTCGGTGCAACTGCTCTGCTTCACCGTCCTGAGCCTGACCAAGCCGGTTGGTGCAGCGTGAAGCCGATAGTGGTGGGAATATCCGGGGCCAGCGGTGCAGCCATGGCCCGGAGCACGGTGGAGGAGTTGCTGCGCCGGGAGGTGCCCACCATTGTGGTGTGCACGCAGGCCGCACGCCTGGTGTGGCAGGAGGAGTTGGAAGTCCCCTTCAGCCAGACTCTGGCGCAGTGGCAGGAGCATCCCCACTTCACCCATTACCCCATCGGCCACCTGCGGGCGCCCATCGCCAGCGGCACCTTCCCCTGCGCCGGGATGGTGGTAATCCCCTGCAGCATGCACAGCATGGCCGCAATGGCCCACGGCCTGGCCAGCAACCTGCTGCTGCGCGCCGCCGACGTGTGCCTCAAGGAGCAACGGCGATTGGTGCTGGTGCCCCGGGAGACCCCCATCCACAGCATCCACCTGGAGAACATGCTGACCCTGGCCCGCATGGGCGCAGTAATGCTGCCGCCCCAGCCGGCTTTCTACCTAAAGCCCCGGAGCATCGACGATGTGGTGCACTTCGTGGTGCAGCGGGTGATGGTGGCGCTGGGCCTGGACGAGTCGCTGCCTGCAGAGTTGCAGTACCGGGAGCGGGAGGACTAGCCGAATGTTGCTAGCCTGACCCGATGGTGGAACCGCAAGGCGCCGACAAGCAGCGCTACGTGGCGGAGATGTTCACTCGCATCGCCCGCCGATACGACCTGATGAATAGCCTGATGACGGGCGGCCAGCACCACCGCTGGAAGGCCCGCGCCGCTCGCCTGGCCTGCCATGAACTGGCTGGACCCGCGCTGGACGTGGCTACCGGCACGGGAGATTTGGCCCTGGCCCTGGCGCGGCGGCCCGGGATTAACCCGGTGGTGGGGCTGGACTTCCTGCCCCCCATGCTGGCTTTGGCCCAGGGCAAGGCCCGCCGTCGCAGATTGAGCAGCCAGGTGGCCTGGCTGGCGGGCGACGCCGTAGCCATGCCATTCTGCGACAACAGCTTTGCCTGCGCCACCGCCGGCTTCAGCCTGCGCAACATGCCCGAGCCCGGCGGCGTGCGGCGCGCGCTGGCGGAGATGGTGCGCGTGGTGCGCCCCGGCGGGCGGGTGGCCATCCTGGAGCTTACGCCCCTGCGCAATGGAAGCGGGACCAACTCCTTGGTCAGAATCGGCGCAGGGGCGGCCCGGTTCTACTCCCACCGGCTGGTGCCCATCCTGGGAGGGATGGTGGCGGGGGACCGGCTGGCCTACACCTACCTGCCGCAGTCGGTGGACCGCTTTCTGGATGCCGAAGCCCTGGCCAGCCTGCTGCGGGAGCTGGGGCTGGTGCAGGTAGAGTACCGGCGGCTGGGATTTGGCACCGTGGCGATACACTGGGGGGTTAAGCCCAATACACCACAGCCCTTGTGAGGGCAATAACTTGGTTGACACACTGGCGCATGGACGCGAGAATGGAGCGCGGCGCGACTATCAGCCGATAGCCCGTTTTTCGGCCTTCAATTACAGGAGATTCCTGATATTGGCAGTGGCTATCAAAGCCTATTGCGACGGTAGTGGGAAATCCGACGATCCCGCGTGTCAGTACCTGACACTGGCAGGTTGCATTGCCACGCCTGAAGCGTGGGAGACATTTGAAAAGCGATGGCATGATGCGCTCGCTCGAAACGACTGCGATTACCTCCACATGACAGATGCAAACTTTCTGAAGGGGGGACTTTTCTAAAGAGAAGGGCTGGACGCATCGTCGCGTTCAGCAGCTAATTGTGGATTTGGAGAATAACTGTTTTTCAGCGACCTCCTTTGAGTATGGTCTGGCTTTCGTTGGAGCACATTGCACGGTAAATCTGGCTGATTATCACAGGGCGGTTAAGGTTTATCCGCAGCTCAGCGACTATCATCCAGAGCAATTCTGCGTTACTCACGTTGTTAACGTCGCTGCAAGCATGTTGCAGGATGATGGCTCTCAACGGTTGGGTAAAGACGGAACCGCAGAGTTGTATTTTGACAAAAACGAGCCCTTTATGAAGCACGTATATAGGATATGGACGGGAGGGAGTCGCCGGATAGGGGATGCCAACATAGATTTGATTAGCCACGTTGGGCCTGTCAATTCAAGGACCGTGTGTGGGATTCAAGCTGCGGACTTCTTGGCTTGGCATGTAAATCGGTATTTCGTAACCCAGGAGCCTATGAACGCTTTTATTGGTTTGCACGTCGTGCCGAACCTCGCACACATATACATGGACTACGACAAATTCATAGCCGAAGCGGAGGAAGTATGGCCCTTGTGAGGGGGCACCCGTTAAGCTAAACTTGAGATACTGATATGAGTTCGATATTCGACAAGCTAGGCCCGGTCGTCCAGCGGCACCAGGAGATTGAAGAATCCCTGGCCCAGCCGGAGGTTGCCACCAACTTCGAGCGGGTGCAAATTCTGGCCAAGGAGCGCGCCTCCCTGGAAGACTTGGTGGGCATCGCGCGCAAGCACAAGAAGCTGCTGCAAGAGCAGCAAGACCTGAGCGCCTTGCTGGCCCAGGGCGCCGACCCGGAGTTGTCCCAGATGGCCCGGGAGGAAGCCGCTTCGGTGGAGCAGCAGCTCTCGGACCTAGCCGAATCGCTTCGAGGGGCCCTGCTGCCCAAAGACCCCAACGACGCACGGGACGTCATCGTGGAAATCCGTGGAGGGACCGGCGGGCATGAGGCCAACCTCTTTGCCGGGGATTTGTACCGGATGTACACCCGCTACGCCCAGATTCGCGGCTGGAAGGTGGAGATCATGGACTCCGCTCCCGCGGATCAGGGCGGCTTCAACAAGATTGCGTTTGAGGTCCAGGGGCAGGGCTCCTACAGCCGGCTCAAGTACGAGCGGGGGGTGCACCGGGTGCAGCGAGTCCCCGAGACGGAGGCCCAGGGACGCCTTCACACCTCCACCGCCACGGTGGCCGTACTTCCGCAAGCCGACGAGGTGGACGTCAAGATCGGCCCCGACGACTTGCGCATTGACATCTTCCACGCCGGCGGCCACGGCGGGCAGAACGTGAACAAGGTGGCCACCGCGGTGCGCATTGTGCACAACCCCTCGGGCCTGGTGGTGGTGTGCCAGGACGAGCGCTCCCAGTTCAAGAACAAGCAGAAGGCTATGGCCATGCTGCGGGCGCGGCTGTTCCAGGCGGAGACGGAGCGCCAGGCGGCGGCGGTTAGCGAGACGCGCCGCGCCCAGGTGGGCACCGCCGACCGGGCGGAGAAGATCCGCACCTACAACTACCCCCAGGACCGCATCACCGACCACCGCATTGGGGAGAGCTTCCACGGCATACCCCGCGTCATGGACGGCGCCCTGGACGACATTATTGGCGCCCTGGTGGTGTGGGAGCAGGCCCAGCTTCTGGAAGGGGTGCTGGCGTAGCAAGCTGACAGCTATTAGCAGTCAGCAATCAGCGCCTTCCCACTTAGGTGGGGTGGGAGCTGACGGCTGACTGGCTGACGGCTGAAAGCTGACAGGTCATGTCTAACCTCCGCCAAATAGTCCAGCAGACCCACCGCGCTCTGGAAGCCGCCGGCATTCCCGACGCCCGCCTGGAAGCAGAAGTGGCGGTGATGAACGTAGTGCGGATTCCCCGCCAAGACCTCTTCGCCCGCCAGGAGGCGGAGGTCAGCCCCCAGCAGGAGCGCGACCTGGCCCAACTGATGGAGCGCCGGCTGAAGCGGGAACCCCTGGCCTACATCCTGGGCCGCCGGGAGTTCTACGGCATTAACCTGCTGGTGAACCCCAACGTGCTGATTCCCCGCCCGGAGACCGAATCCCTGGTGGAGCACGCCCTGTTCATGGCCCTGATGGGAATGGACACTCCGTCGCTGGTCATTGCCGACGTGGGCACCGGCACGGGGGCCATCGCCATCAACCTGGCGCTGCATCTGCCCAGGGCCCGCATCTTCGCCATTGACCGCTCCGACGCAGCCCTGGACGTGGCGAGCTACAACATCCGCGGGCATAACGTGGCCGACCGGGTGACGCTGCTCCAAGGCGACCTGCTGGAGCCACTTCCCGAGCCGGTGGACTTGATTGTGGCCAACCTGCCCTACCTGCCCACGGCGCGCATTGCCACCCTTCAGCCGGAAATCCAGTGGGAGCCGCGCCTGGCCCTGGACGGCGGCGCCGACGGTTTGGACCCAATCCGGCGGCTGCTGGCCCAGGCGGCGGGCGGCAAACTCAAGGAGATCGGCGGGATACTGCTGGAGCTGGACCCGGAGCAGGTACCCGCGGTGCAAGCATTGGCCCGCCAGCTTTTCCCGGAGGCTCAAACCAGCGTGGAGCAGGACCTGGCCCGCCAGGACCGCATGTTTGTCATCAACCGAGGCTTGGGGTAGTCGGTTGCGTGGCGCCGTCCTCCCCTTGGGACAGGGAGGACGAGCGATGGATCAATAAGTCAGGGGCAAATATGTTCACCATTGTACGAACATGGGCATGACCACGTGGATGTAGTCGTCGGAGCCGCTGGGGCGGAACACGCCTGGGCTTGACGCCGTGGTAGTCTCCAGCGCCAATTCTCCGGCCTCCAGCACTCCCAGCACGTCCATCAGATAGCGGGCGTTGAAGGCGATCTTGGATTCTGCGCCTTCAATCGCCTTGGCATCCACCTCGTCACGGTGCTCCCCAACCTCTTCCGATCGGGCGGAGATTATCGCCTTGGGCTTGGCCTCCCCTTCGACGCCGGGCACCATCTGCATCCGGATGATGTTGCTGCCGTCGCGGGCGAAGATGGCTGCGGTGCGCGTAGCCTGCAGCAGGGTGGGCAGGTCAAACAGGGTGCGGGTCTGGTACTTCTGGGGGATTAGCTGCTCGTAGTTGGGGAAGGCTCCCTGCAGCAGCTGGGACACCAGCTCGATGCGGTCCCGCTTGAAGTCCAGCATGAACATCACCTGGCCGCGGGCAGGCGTCATCGTAATCTGCACCGGCTCCGACTCGTCCCCCAGCATCCGACTCAGCTCGTTCAGGGTCTTGGCTGGCACTATCACTCGGGTCTCCGTGGTCACCGGCTGGAGCAGCGGCCCCTGTTGCACCGCCAGCCGGAAGCCGTCCGCCGCCGCCAGGGTGAACCGGCTGCCCGTTAGCTTCACCTCCACTCCGGTGAGCACTGGACGAGACTCTTCCGTGGCGGCGGCAAAGGTTACACGGCCGATGGCGGCGCGCAGCACCGCGGGAGCGATCTTGGCGTGGATGCCCTCGGCCACATTGGGTATGGGGGGGAACTCGTTGGCGTCGGTGCCGTGAATGCGGGCCTGGGCCCGCGCACAGCGAAGCACCAACTCGCCGCCGCCCGGCGCCAGCTCCAGGAAAATGTGCTCATCGGGCAGGGAGTTAACAAACTCGGTGAGCAGCCGGGCAGGCACGGTAATGTCGCCCTCCTCCTCAATCGTTCCTCCCACCCAGGTGGTGATGGCGATCTCCAGATTGGTGGCGGAGAGCTTAAGCATGCCCTGGTGGGCGCTGAGCAGCACGTTCTGGGTCACCGGCAAGGTGGTGCGAGTGGCCACGGCGCGGCCCACGATGGCCAGTCCCCGGCTAAGGTTCTTCTGAAGGCATGACAGTTTCATCTTGGGACCGCCTGATTCAAGGTGCGCCCCGGCTCGTCGGGGCGCTGCGCCCGACACGGTGGGCGTCGGACAGTGCAGGCTATTATGGCACCAGCCACCCGCGCTGACAACACCATAATGACAGCAGATGCCCTGAACTGGTTTGCTATAATTGCAAGGCTTTTGGGATTCTCATGGAGCTTCCGGGAGGCTGGGCTGGACAATGTCCAGGACAGTAGTAGGCATCGACGTCGGCGGCACCTTCACGGACATCGCCATCCTGGAGGACGGCCGGCTGCGCGTTCACAAGCTGCCCTCCACGCCTGACGACCCCTCTCGGGGTGTGCAGCAGGGAGTCGTCGAAGCTGCGGTGACCGGCGCCGAGTTCGTCCACGGCTCCACGGTGGCCACGAACGCCCTGCTGGAGGGCAAAGGCGGTCGCACTGCCCTGGTCACGACGAAGGGCTTTGAGGACGTGCTGGAGATTGGCCGCCAGAACCGGGCGGAGCTGTACAACCTGAACCTGGAGCGTCCGCCGCCGCTGGCCCCCAGGGAGCTGCGCTTCGGCCTGCCGGAGCGCGTGGACTACACCGGCGCCATCCTGGAGGACTTGACTCCCCAAGCAGTGGAAGCGCTGGCATCTCTGGTGCAACAGGCCAACGTCGACGGGGTAGCGGTCTCCTTCCTGTTCTCCTTCCTCAACCCCCTCCATGAGGAGATGGTGCGGTCGGCGCTGGAGAAGCTGCCCAGGCGCCCATTCATCTCCATCTCCAGCCGGGTGCTCCCGGAGTTTCGGGAGTACGAGCGCACCAGCACGGTGGTGGTCAACTCCTACGTAGGCCCGCTGATGGCCCGCTACCTGGGCCGGCTGGAGCAGTCCCTGGGCCACGGGCTGCGCATCATGCAATCTTCCGGGGGCAGCATCACCGCCCGGCTCGCGGCGGAGCAACCGGTGCGCACCATCCTCAGCGGCCCCGCCGGCGGTGTGGTGGGAGCCTTCTACACCGGCGTCCAGGCGGGCTACCCGGACCTGATAACCCTGGACATGGGCGGCACCTCCACCGACGTGTCCCTCTGCCCCGGCCGAATCAAGGAGACCACCGCAGCAACCCTGGGCGGCTACCCCATCAGCGTGCCCATGATCGAGATTCACACTGTGGGCGCTGGCGGCGGGTCTATCGCGCGAGTGGATGCCGGCGGCGCGCTGGTGGTGGGCCCCCAGTCCGCCGGAGCCGACCCCGGCCCAGCCTGCTACGGCAAGGGCGACCAGCTGACTGTCACCGACGCCAACCTGGTGCTGGGCCGTTTGCGCCAGGAGCACTTCCTGGGCGGTCGCCTGATGCTGGACCGGGGCAGGTCTATGGAGCTGATGGCCCGCCTCGCCGGTCAAATCGGCGCCAGTGTCGAGCAGGCGGCGCTGGGCATTATCCGGGTAGTCAACTCCAACATGGAACGCGCGGTGAGGGCTATCTCCCTGGAGCGGGGCTACGACCCTCGCCGCTTTACCCTGCTGCCCTTTGGCGGCGCCGGGCCCATGCACTGCTGCGAGCTGGCCCAGGACTTGGGCATCCCCCGAGTGCTGGTGCCCACCCATCCTGGCATCCTCTCCGCCCTGGGCGTGGCCATTGCTGACGTGGTCAAGGACTACTCCCGCACCGTGATGCTGCGGGGCGACGATATCCAGCGCTCCCGGCTGGAGGAGGAGTACCACGGCATGGAAGGCCAGGCCCAGGCGGAGCTGCGGCAGGAGGGCCTGCCCGTGGAGCGCATGACGCCCCGGCGCTTCCTGGACGTGCGCTATCAGGGGCAGTCCTTTGAGCTGACCATTGACTACCCAGCGTCTACCCGGAGAGCAGACCTGGGCAGGGCTATCTCCGCCAGCTTCTACAAGGCCCACCTCCAGCGTTTCGGTTACGCCGATCGCGCCCAGCCGGTGGAGGTGGTCAACCTGCGCCTCAAGCTGGAGCTGGCGGTGGATAAACCCAGCCTGGCCCCAGAGCATGTCGGCCCGGCGGACCCATCGACGGCGCGGTTGGGTCAAGCGCAGGTGGTGTTCGCCTCCGGCCCGTTAGCCACACCCCTTTATGGGCGGGACAAGCTGCACGCCGGGAACCGCATCGCCGGCCCGGCCCTGGTGCTGCAGATGGACAGCACCACGGTGGTGGCCCCCGGCTGGGGAGCGGTGGTGGACCCCTACGGGAATTTGGTGATGGAGCAGGTGAGCGAATGAAGTTCCACTATTATCCGGAAACCGATTCCCTTTACATAGAGCTTTCGGAAAAGGCTAGCGCTGATTCTCAGGAAGTGTCCTCTGGGGTGGTGTTGGACTTCGATGATAAGGGGGCGTTGGTGGGCATTGACCTTGACCACGCCAGCAAAGTCGTCAACCTGGCCCATTTGGAAATGGAAGGGCTACCGATGTCAAATCTGTCCTTCACCCGATAAAGCTTAGGCGGCAGGAGACTCCTGATATGCCTGGCATTACTCCAGACCTCTCCCACCTCTCCGTGGTGGGCATCTTTGCCCACCCCGACGACGAGGGTTTTGGCTGCGGCGGCACGCTGGCCCTGCTGGCGGCTCGTGGCGCCCGCCTCACCCTGGTGTGCGCCACCAACGGCGACGTGGGGCAGATTAGCGACCCGTCGCTGGCCACGCCTGAAACCCTGGCCCAGGTGCGGCAGGAGGAGTTGCGCCAGGCCGCCGCCGTCACCGGCGTGCAGGACTTGCGCTTTCTCAACTACCGAGACTCGGGCATGGTGGGCAGCCGGCATAACCAGCACCTGGCCTCCCTCCACCAGGCGTCGCCAGCCAGAGTAGTGGGCCGGCTGGCGGGCATCCTGCGGGAGGTGCGGCCTCAAGTAGTCCTGACCCACGACTCCACCGGCGGCTACGGCCACCCCGACCATTTGGCGGTCTACCGCCACGTGACTAGCGCCGTGGCCTTGGCCAGCGATGCTGCCGCATATCCGGAGCAGGCCCCTGCCGGGTTAACCCCCTGGATTGTCCCCTTGCTCTACTACGTGTGCTTCCCGCGCACCCAGTTCCGCCGCATGTGGCACGAGATGCTGACATTGGGCATCACGCCCCCCTTTGCCAGCAAGGATGCTGAATCCCTGGGCTGCCCCGACGACGAGGTGACCACCACCCTGAACGTGCGCGGGTTTGTGGACACTAAAATCGCCTCACTGAACTGCCACCGCACGCAGCTTGACCCCAACGGCCCCTTCGCCCGGTTTTCTCCAGAGTTGATGCGGGAGATTATGAGCACCGAGTACTTTGCCCTGGCCCGCCGGGATGGCGCCAGCGGCGAGGCGGACCTGCTGGCGGGGTTGTGGTAGGAGCACGGATTTCACCGCAGAGACGCAGAGGACGCCGAGCGATGGAGATTAACGAGGTTACGGGAGTCATAATTGGTGCGGCTATTGAGGTCCATCGAGCTCTTGGGCATGGGCTGCTGGAATCCGCGTATGAAGAGTGCTTGTGCCGCGAGCTAGAGCTAAGGGAAATTCCTTACCAACGACAGCAACAACTTCCAATCCAATACGAGGGATTACAACTGGATTGCGGATACCGGCTGGACCTGGTTGTAGCAGAAATGGTAGTCGTGGAAATCAAAGCCGTAGAGAGCCTACTCCCCATCCATACAAGCCCAATTGTTGACCTACATGAAGCTGGGCGGATGGAAGGCAGGGTTGCTGGTTAATTTCAACGTGCCGGTGCTGAAGCACGGCATCAAGAGACTGGTCTTGGGTCTAAAAGAATAACCTTCTAATCTCGGCGTTCTCTGCGTCTCTGCGGTGAAAGGAGCCCCATGCCCGTAGACCCCATTAGCCTGGAAGTGTTCAAGAATATGTTCATCTCGGTGGCCGACGAGATGGGCGTGGCCCTGCTGCGCACCGCCTACTCCTCCAACATCAAGGAGCGGCGGGACTTCTCCTGCGCCATCTTCGACCCCGCGGGCCAGATGGTGGCCCAGGCCGCCCACCAGCCGGTGCACCTGGGGGCCATGCCCGCCTCCGTGCAAGCCGCGCTGGACACTTTCGGCGCCGATGGCCTGCGACCCGGCGACATGGTTATCCTCAACGACCCTTACCTGGGCGGCACGCACCTGCCCGACATCACCCTGGTGGCGCCGGTGTACTTCGCCCAAGGGGGCGAGAAACACTTAGCGGGGTTTGTAGCCAACCGGGGGCACCACGCCGACGTGGGCGGCATGACCCCCGGCTCGCTGCCCCTGTCCACCGAGCTGTATCAGGAGGGGCTGATCCTGCCGCCCATCAAGCTGGCTCGGGGCGGGCGGCTCAACCAGGAGGTGGTGCAAATCATCTGCCGCAACTCCCGCACCCCCGACGAGCGCAAGGGCGACCTGGCGGCCCAGGTGGCATCTATCCGCGTAGGCCAGCGTCGCTTGCAGGAGGTGGTGGGCCGCTATGGGCCCGAGCTAACCCTGGAACATATGGCGGCTCTGCTGGACTACGCCGAGCGAGTCACCCGCCAGGCCATCCGCCGCATTCCGGAGGGCGTCTACCGCGCGCTGGACTACATGGACGACGACGGCCTCACCGACCAGCCCGTGCCCATCGCTGTGACCATCACCGTGTCCGGCGAGCAGATGACCGTGGACTTCACCGGCACCTCGCCCCAGCGGCCTGGCTGCATCAACGCCCCCCGGGCGGTCACCGTGTCGGCGTGTCTGTACATGGTGCGCTGCGTGGTGGGCGACGCCGCCCCGGCCAACCAGGGCTGCCTTCGCCCGGTGCGGTTAATCACTCCACAGGGCAGCCTGGTTAATCCAGAGCCCCAGCACGGCGTGGCGGGCGGCAATGTGGAGACCTCCCAGCGCATCACCGACGTGCTGTTCGCCGCCATGTCCCAGGCCCTGCCGCAGCTGATGCCGGCCTCCAGCCAGGGCACCATGAACAACCTGCTCATCGGCGGCCACGACCTGGCCAGGGATAAGCCCTTTGTCTACTACGAGACCATCGCCGGCGGCATGGGCGCCCGGCCCACCAAAGATGGCATCTCCGGCATTCACACCCACATGACCAACACCATGAACACGCCCATTGAGGCCCTGGAGTTTACCTTTCCCATGCGGCTGAAACGGTATGCCTTGCGCCACGGCTCCGGGGGTCGCGGCAAGCACCAGGGCGGCGACGGTCTGGTGCGCGACGTGGAGTTCCTCAGCCCGGCGCGGGTGACCATCCTGTCGGAGCGGCGCAAGTTCGCGCCGCCGGGCTACCACGGCGGCCACCACGGCCAGCCGGGAGAAAACGTGCTGCTGCGCGGCGGCGTGGAAGAGGTGGCTCTGGCCGGCAAGGAGACTCTGGACGTTGTCCCCGGCGACGTGCTGAGCATCCGCACCCCCGGCGGCGGCGGCTGGGGCAAGCCCGAAGCCTAGGCGCCGTCAGGCATGGATAACGCCGAGCCTAGGGGAAATCCCTGAGCCGGATTTGACAGCGCATGGCAGTGCCAATATACTTCCCCATCGGCGGCTGAGGCGATATTGTGAGCCGGGGCGACAGTCGCTGGTCACAGGTGCCAGACTTGCGCTGATGTCGTATAATAGCGCTGCAAATCGCGACTGGGCAGGTTCCAGACATAACCCAGGCCGGAATGTAAGGAGGAGAATTATGCCTACTGCGCCTACGTACTACGTGCGATGCTCCTATTTCCTCTCCCTCGCAGTCGACGAGAATGGCCAGCCCTGCCAGCATATGGTCAAGGCTGCCACCGAGGCTGCGGTGATGAGCCAGATTTCCCAGCATGTCCAAAAATCGCACAAACAGGATCCCAAGAACCTCCAGAACACCATCAAGTTCTGCATTCGCAAAGCGGGCACCAAGACCTACGGCACCCGCGCGCCCGGCGGGCATCACTAGACTGCCCCGGCGCTTCGCTGCTGGCGGAGTGGCCTGTCCTTAATCGCTCTCCAGATCCGCGGCACAAACGATCCCCCAGCCTCGGCTAGCCGAGGCTGGGGGATCGTTTTATCGGAAAATGCTGGAGACGGCCCGCCAGCTACTTGCCGTCGTCGAAGCTGACCATCACCGCGGCGTTGGCGATGACGCAGGCGTCCTGGCCGTTCTCACTGGGGATCTCCAAGCCGCCCTGCACCACCTTGATGTATCCGGTGCCGTGGGGCAGCGTGGCTACCACCGCATCCTTGTCCACTGCTCGCGGGTTGGGTATGCCGATGGTGATGTCCACCCGCATATCATCGGCGGTCTTCCCCAGCAGCCTTTGGAATCCCAGGCTGCTGTGGTGCAGGGCGTCAAACACGGCCCGCTTCGCCGCGCTGGTATAATCCTTCCCATGAATGTCCACTCCCATGCCCATCTCCAGGATGCATCGAACCAGGGCCATGCCGCGCCTCCTCACCTAACAAGCTTTTTGGCAAGCTCTTGGAGCCTGATGCTTGCTGCTGGAGACCCATTAGACACCACCACCCTTGGCGCGTCAAGGCCGTGGAACGCCTGCGACAGTGTTTAACTGGGCCTGCATAGTGCTGGGTATCCTCCTTGCTGGAGCCCTCGGCTGCAACTCACCGGCGGCGGGCCCTGGAGTGCCCAGTGGGAAATTGACATTGACGGTTTCTGCGGCCTCGGACCTGACCCCCGCGTTTCAGGAGATGGGCCGTGTTTTTGAGGAGCAGACCGGCGTGAAGGTCATCTTCAACTTTGGGTCCACCGGAATGCTGGCCCAGCAGATTGAGCGGGGCGCGCCGGTGGACCTGTTTGCTGCGGCCAACGTATCCTATATTACTGAGCTGGAGCGCCAGGGGTTGATCGTTCCGGGCACATCTATCCGCTACGCCCGAGGCTTCATCGTGCTCTGGAGCCGTGCCGACAGCCCCTTCCCGGTGCAGCGTGTAAGTGACCTGACACACCCCGAGGTGCGGCGTTTCGCCATCGCCAACCCGGATCATGCCCCTTACGGCGTCGCCGCCCGGGAAGCCCTCCAGTCCGCCGGGGTGTGGGAGAAGGTGCAGCCCAAACTGGTCCTGGGGGAGAACGTGAACCAGGCCTTCCAGTATGCTCAAAGCGGCAATGTGGACGTCGCCATTGTAGCCCTGTCTCTGGCGCTGCAGGCGGGCGGCGGACAGTGGGTGCCGGTGTCGGAGAACCTCTACAAGCCCATTGACCAGGGCATGGCAATCGTAAAGGGCACGCCCAGGCAGCGAGAGGCGCTGCAGTTCGCCCGGTTTGTCAGTGGCGCCCAGGGGAGGCAGGTAATGGAGAAGCACGGGTTTGCTCTCCCCAGCTCGGGGCAGGGCCAATGATCTGGCCGGCGCTGGGCCTTTCCCTTCTGGTCACGGTGGTGGCCACCCTGCTGATTGCGGCAATCGGTCTTCCCCTGTCGCTCCTGCTGGCCCGCGCCCGGTTTCGCGGCCGGGTGGTGGTGGAAACCCTGGTGCTGCTCCCCCTGGTGTTGCCCCCCAGCGTGGTGGGATTCTACCTGCTCATCGCCCTGGGCCGGGGCAGCCCCTTGGTGGAATGGCTGGGGATCAACCTCCTGTTTACCTGGCAAGGGGCGGCGCTGGCATCGGCGGTGGTCGGGCTGCCCCTGATGGTCCAGTCGGCCAGGGCGGCAATCGCGGAAGTTGATCCGTCGGTGGAGAATGCGGCGCGGACCCTGGGGGCCACGGAACTGCGGGTGTTGTGGCGAGTGACGCTCCCTTTGGCCCGCCGGGGGATTCTGGCGGGCCTGCTGCTGGGGGCAGCCCGCGCCATCAGCGAGTTTGGGGCTACTCTGATGGTGGCAGGCAGCATCCCCGGCCGCACTCAGACCATGCCTCTGGCGATTTACGATGCGGTGCAAAACCGCCAGTATGATTTGGCCAACCAGATGGTGCTGATTATGACTGCGCTGGCTTTCCTCTGCCTCTGGCTGGTGCGCCAGGCCGAATACTCCCGGCGATTCTCATCCGCCAGCTTCCTGCCGTTCATGCCGGTCAGGCGATCCCATGATTGAACCGCTCCTCAGGGCAACCATCCAGAAGCAGATTGGCAGTTTCCACCTGGAGGTGGAGCTGTCCGCAGGCCCTGGCGTGTTGCTGCTCTTTGGCCCCTCGGGAGCAGGCAAAACCCAGACCCTGAACGCCATCGCCGGATTGTCCACCCCCGACGCCGGAGAGGTGGTGCTGAATGGCAAGACTCTGTTCTGCCGCGGGCCGGAGGGGCCGCCGGTAAACCTCCCAGCGCGAGAACGGCAGGTGGGGTACGTTTTCCAGGACTACGCGCTGTTTCCCCACCTCACAGTGGAGGAAAATATCGCCTTTGGCCTTCCCCCAGACGTGCGGCATGAGGCGCCAGAGCGGGTGCTGGAGCTGGTCCAAACCTACCAGCTGGACGGGTTGGAGCAGCGGCGCCCCCTTGAGCTTTCCGGGGGGCAGCAGCAGCGGGTTGCCCTGGCCAGGGCGCTGGCTTCCAACCCCCAGGCGCTACTGCTGGATGAGCCTTTCTCCTCCCTGGACGCCGAGCTGCGCCGCGAGCTGCGCCGGGAGCTGCGGAATTTCCTGCGTGCGGCCCACATCCCAGTGGTGCTCGTAACCCACGACCGGGAGGATGCCCTGGCCCTGGGGGACATGGTGCAGGTCATTGATGGCGGGCGCTGTTTGGCCCAGGGAGAGCCGCTGCAGGTGCTGGGGCAGCCCGGCCAGGGACGGGTAGCCCGGCTGGTGGGAGTGGAGAATCTGCTGCCGCTGCGGGTGGAGCGCTGTAACTCCGCCGACGGCACGATGGTGTGCGTTGGCGAGGGCGCACCGCAGGGGCTGCGGCTAGAAGTCCCCCTGGCGGACTGCCGGGAGGGAGAGCAGGTGACGGTGGGCCTGCGCGCCTCGGACATAATCCTGGCCGGGGAAGAGCCGCGCCACACCTCCGCCCGCAATCGGCTGCAGGGAGTAGTAACCAGAGTGGAACCCCGGCCGCCGGGGTACGAGGTGGTCTTGGACTGTGGGGGCGTCCCACTGTGCTGCCGCATCACCGGCAGCTCCCTGACGGAGATGGGCATCCGGCCGGGACAGACCCTGTGGGCGGTGTTCAAAGCCTCCTCGTGCTTCCTGGTGCAGGAGTAGTTGGCGGCCCGCCGATGAATCCGCCGGCCCGCTGCCTGCGTATAACATAGCGAATTTGGTCATATTGACGGACGGAGCAAAGCTGGACGATCGAAAGCATGTTATGGCTGACCAGTTGTACCAGGCTTATCAGGACGGACTGCTGACCCGCCGCGGGTTTCTGTGGCGGGCGGAAATCCCGGCAGACGGCTCCGCGCTGGCGCTGACCGCTGCAGGGAGTCTGGCCTGCGGAGCCGCGGCCTCTCCCACTTTGGCGCCCGCTCCCACCACGGCGCCTGCGCCAACTCAGCCCACGGCGCCCACGTCTACTGCTGCGCCCACTCCCACTCGGGAGCCGGGGATAATGGTGCGACCCAACGACCCGCGCATTCAGGCCGGCCCCGTGGAGTTCGCGGGCGACGCCGGCATGGTGAAGGGGTATTTAGCCCGTCCGCAGGGTCAAGGCCCGTTCCCGGCCGTGCTGGTGATCCACGAAAATGTGGGCCTCCAGCCGCATTTCGCCGACCTGGCCCGCCGCCTGGCCCTGGAAGGCTATGCCGCGCTGGCAGTGGACCTCGTCTCCCACAAGGGAGGCACCACCGCTGATCCCGCCCAGACGCAGGCTTTCCAGCGGGAGATTCCCGCGGAGCAGCGCCAGGCCGACGCCGCGACGGGTTTACGATACCTGCAAGGACTGTCCTACGTCCGGCGGGACCGGGTGGGTGTCACCGGCTTCTGCCAGGGCGGTGGGGTGGCCTAGCTGCTGGCAGTGCGCAACCCGGATGTCCGGGCGGCCGTGCCCTTCTACGGCTCAGCCCCGCCAGTGGCTGACGTGGCGAACATGAAGGCGGCGGTGTTAGGCATGTATGCCGGCAACGATAGCCGGGTAAACGCTGGAATTCCAGACCTGGAGGCGTCACTCAAACAGGGAGGAAAGACCTACGAGTTGGTGACATACCCCGGCGCCGACCACGGGTTTTTCAACAACCACAAGGTCGAGTACCATCCCCAGGCGGCGCAGCAGGCGTGGACCAAAATGCTGGGGTGGCTGGGCCAGCACCTGAAGAAATAAAAGTGAAGGGCGGAGGGCTGGCCTCCGCTTTTAGAGCGCGCTGTCTGGGCGCGGGTCTAAAAAGTCCCTCTCCTTATCTAAAGGGGGAGAAGGATGGACCGTCCCGCCCCCCCCTTACGAAGGGGGGACTACAGGGGGGTCGTGCCCCGACTTCTGCGGCACAGCGCTAGGCGCAGACCACCCCCTCTGTATCTCCCCCCTCGTAAGGGGGGGAAAGGACACTTTCTAAACACACTCTTAGCTATGTATAAGTAAGAACTTGTCGGTCCAGCTCACTGCCCTCGCCTGGACAGGAGCTGACGCGCCATTTGCAGCGCCCAGACCATCACCGGAAAAATCCTATATACCAGCCGTAAATGCCCACACCCGTCACCATCACCGCAGCAGCTTATGCATGGCAGCCACCACCCGCACTCGGCCGATTTTGCCCCGCGCCTTGAGTCGGTCTCCCAGGGCCTTGACCAGCGGGTTGCAGCGCAGGGCGCTCACCGCGGGCAGATACAGTCCCGCTCGCACCCTGGCGGTGCCCATGCGGCTGAGCCGGCTGTGATGGGCTTTCCCCGAGTCTCTAGGTTCCGGGTTCAGCCCGCAAAAGGCCACCCAACTCTTGGCGCTGGCGCAACTGGTCACCGGCGGCAGCTCACTCAACACCAACAGCGCGGTCTTCTTGCCCACGCCAGGAATGGAGGTCAGCAGCTTCATCTGGACGGTCCAGTCCGGGCGCGCCTGCTGTTGAGTCTCCAGGGCTTCGTGCACCTGCCAGACTTCCTCTTCCAGTTGCTGGATGGTCCGCTCCAGGCTCTGGAGCACTGCCTGGGGAGTCCAGGTGGAGAAGCGGGCCGCCTCCAGCCGGTTGTGGGCCCGCTGCAGTTCCTGTTCCAGCCATTCCAGGTGGCGGCGTGTCGCCCGCAGCTCTTCTTGGTCTTCCTGGGGAGGCTGCGTGGGTTCCGGCTGCTGGCTCTCCCCCAGGGAGGCCAGCAGCCGGGCATCGACCCGGTCGGTCTTAGCCCGTTTCCCTTGCACCCGCGCAAAGGCAGCGGTATGGGCGGGATTGATCAGGGTGTAAGGAACCTGCTGGGCCGCCAGCGCCACCACCAGGGGATGATGGTAGGTGCTGGTAGGTTCCAGCACCAGGTGCAACTCCTCAGAGCAGAAATCCTGGACCAGCCGGTGGAGCAACGCCTCGATGCCTTCCCCCGTGTTTGGAAAAGAACGCCGCTGCTTTCCCGAAGCATCAGCCACTTCCAAGGTGTCCTTGGCCACATCTACCCCAAGATAACGCATCCCAAATCCTCCTCGCTAGGTTGGGACGGTGCCCTACCTGCCCCAGGCGGTGCAACCTTGTCTATACTGGCTTGGTGGCCCAAGATGCCGTCCGCACTCAGCCAGGGGCGGAGGGTAGACCAATCTCGCCCACGGGCTATTATGCCCCAGGGGGAATACGGTCTTATCTCCGTCCTCGTCCGTCAATATACAAGGGGGATTTCGTCTGCCAAGGTCAAGGGAAATATGCGAGGGTGTTCAAGAAAGCGGTGGATCAGGAATTAAAAAGGCCCCGGCGATATGCCAGGGCCTTGATGGTGAGCGCAGCGTACAGGGGTCAGGTATACGGTACCAGGGTCAGCTTCTGTGCTCCGTCCGCTCGGCAGCGGTGCGAACCGGCGTGTCGGTGTATCCAGAGTCGCCGCTTCCCAGGCTCTTGGGCCCGGTAAGCGCGGCCCGCGCCGCCAGCGCCCGGCTCAATGCGGTCTCCAGCGTGGGCGCCACGGCGCAGAGGTGCCCCATCTTTCGCCCCGGATAGACCCCGTGCTTGTTGTAGAGGTGGAGCTTGACTCCAGGCACTGCCAGCGCCGCCGCAAAGTCCAGGCCGCCGTCGGCGCTGACCCACAAATCCCCCAGCAGGTTGGCCATCACCGCGGGCGTGGTCAGCTCCGTGACTCCCAGGGGGAGCCGGCACAGGATGCGCAGAAGCTGCTCGAATTGAGAAGTCGGGCAGGCGTCCAGGGTGTGATGTCCCGAGTTGTGGGGCCGGGGCGCCAGCTCGTTGACCAGCAGGCGGCCATCTTTGGCCAGGAACATCTCCACGCATAGCAGGCCAACCACGCCCAGCTTTTGGGCAATGCTGCCTGCCAGCTCCTGGGCCGCCGCGGCAAGGGCTGGGCTGACCCGGGCCGGCGCCAGGGTAAGGTCCAGTATTCCGTTGACGTGGATGTTCTCCACCGCCGGGTAGCACGCCATCTTTCCATGAACATCCCTGGCGCACACCACCGACAGCTCCTTTTCGAGCTGGACAAACTCCTCCAGCACCAGCATTTCGCTGCGGCCCCGCAGTGCCTGAAAGCTGGATTCGGCATCCGCCGCGCGGTGGAGCACCGCCTGCCCCTTGCCGTCGTAGCCCGAGGTGGCGGTCTTCAGCACCGCGGGCAGCCCCAGGGTGTGGACTGCCTGCTCCATGTCTTGCCATGTATCCACCGGACGAAACGCCGCCAAAGGGATGCCCAGGTCTTGCAGCCCCTGCTTCTGGCGCACCCGGTGCTGGACCATCTTCAGCAGGCTGCTGCTGGGGTGCACCGGCCGCAGGGCTTCCACCTCCGCCACCAGCGACGCGTCGATGTGCTCAAACTCGTAAGTGACCACGTCAGTTCGGCCGGCAAACTCTCGGGCCGCCTCGCGGTCGCTGAAGGACGCCACCAAGTGTTCGTCAGCCACCTGGCCGGCGGAACACCGTTGGTCCGGGTCAAGCACGCAGGTGTGGACGCCCATGCGGCGGGCTTCCAGGGCCAGCATCCGGCCCAGTTGGCCTCCGCCGATGATGCCCACCGTCAAATCCGGCCAGCGGCGCGGAGTGGCGGATGTCACGACTCCTCAACCTCGCGGGCCATGGCCGCACGGTGGGCCACCACCCGCTGGCGAATCTCCGGGTACTTGGCCCCCAGGATCTGGGCGGCCAGCAGGGCGGCATTGGACGCGCCCGCCGGGCCGATGGCTACCGTGGCCACGGGCACGCCCCGGGGCATCTGCACAATCGAGAGCAGCGAGTCCATTCCGTTGAGCGCCGCGCTGCGCACCGGGACGCCGATTACCGGCAGCACCGTCTTGGCGGCGGTCATGCCGGGCAGGTGAGCGGCGCCGCCGGCCCCGGCGATGATGACCTCAATGCCCCGCTCCTCGGCGGAGGCGGCAAACTGGAACATGCGGTCCGGCGTGCGGTGCGCCGAGACAATGCGCACCTCATGGGGGATGCCCAGTGCCTTGAGTAAATCCACGGCGTGCTGCATGGTCTCCATATCGGACCGGCTACCCATGATCACCGCCACCAGTGGCTTGTCCATTCCCATTGCTTCCCCTACTCTCTTCCCTGACTGCCTGCGGCGGCCCGTCTCAGGCGGTCCATTATCGCCAGGCCCAAACCCTGTTCCCCCACGCTCTCCGCCACAATGACCTGGCACCCCTGGGTGTCCAGCTCCCGCAGCGCCGCAAACAGCTCCCGGGCATACTGGGCCAGGTCGCCCGAAATTATCCGCACCCTAACCCTGGGGTGGCGCAACTGCAACGGCAGCCGGGTCATTATACCCACAGTGCGGCCTTCATCCAACAGCCGGGCCGCCAGAGTCTCCACCTCACCGGCGGGGGCCAGCAGCAGCGTGGCCCTGGGAGCGTAATGGCGATACCGAGTGCCGGGAGACCGGCCCGCGACATGGTCCAGTTCTCGAGGCATGGCGACATGGCCCACCACTGCCTCCAGGGCCTCCAGGGTCACGCCGCCGGGGCGCAGGAGCACCGGCGGGTCTTGGGTCACGTCCAGGACGGTGGACTCAACGCCCACCGCGCAGGGGCCGGCATCCAGCACCAGCTTTACCCGACCTTGCAAATCCTCCAGCACGTGGCCCGCGCAGGTGGGGCTGGGCCGCCCCGAGCGGTTGGCGGAAGGTGCCGCAACGGGTCGCTGGGCAGCCCGCAGCAGCGCCAGGGCCACCGGGTGGGCGGGCACCCGCACCGCCACGGTCTCCAGGCCTCCAGTGGTGATGTGAGGCACATGGGGCGCGCGCTGGACCACCAGCGTCAGGG
>SHYG01000080.1 GCA_009692925.1 Dehalococcoidia bacterium | reverse complement strand
CTGGGACCGCCTGGCCCACGCCGCCGCGGAGGCTGGGGTGGTGCTGGTGACCCTGGCGCTGCTTACCGGCGTTATCTGGGCCCGGCCGATTTGGGGCGTGTGGTGGACCTGGGAGCCTCGGCTGACCACTACCCTCATCCTGTGGCTGATTTACGTGGCTTATCTAATGGTGCGGGCCTACGCGCCCAATCCGGGCAGGGGCGCGGTTTACGCCGCAGTGGTGGGAATTGTGGGCTTTGTGGACGTGCCAATCGTCTACTACTCGGTGCAGTGGTGGCGATCGATACACCCATCGCCGGTGGTGGGGCCGCTGGCGGAGGCCGGCGCGCTGGAGCCGGTGATGCTGGTCATCCTGCTGTTCTCGCTGCTGACCTTCCTGGTGCTGTTCTTGCACCTGCTGCTCTGGCGCATTGGCCTGCACCGGGTGGAGGCGTGGCTGCGCGAGGAAGCGCCCAGCGGCAACCCAAGCAACTCTCCAACCAACTAGATATATCGAGGCAACATGCTTGTCACTCTCCTGCAGGCCCAACTGCCGCCATCCAATCTGACCTATCTGTTTGCCGCCTTCGCGGTGAGCTGGCTGGTATTCTTCGTCTACGCCTTTATCATGGCGCGGCGGCAGCAGGAGCTGGAGCGCCAGGTGCAGGCGCTGCGAGAGTCGCGCCCGCCGCCGGGGAACAGTCCGGCTGGCTGAAGTGGGTAGTGTGTCAGTGCCCCAGCTTTGCATAGTTGTTTAATGCGTCTTCGCAGAATTTGGGACGAAAATCCCCCCAACCCCCCTTTGCAAAGGGGGGCTAAGAGACCTTGGTTGGCACGCCCACCAGCGGGTGTTATCATATCTAGCAGGTTCATACATCCTCGCCTGGTGAGGAAACCCCCCAAACCGCAGGTTGGAGATAACCCTTGATGCAGGACAACCCCCTTGGCACGCCGCCGCCGACCGAGCACACCGGGAGCGCCAGCGGCAGCAACCGTTTTCGATTCATCATCCTGGGCGCGGTGCTGGCCCTGGCGGTGGGCTACATGGCCTACGCCGCCTTCCCCGGCAACGCCCAGTACTTCCTCACGGTCAACGAGTTCCTGGGGCAGCCCAGCTTCCAGGATGGACGCACCGTGCGGGTTTCCGGCAGGCTGATGGAGGGCACCTTCCAGCGCCCCGGCGAATCCATCACCGCGCAGTTTCAGTTAATGGACAAGACGCAGGTGATGGATAAGGCGGCGCAGGGGCCGGCGGATTCCTACCTCTACGCCACTTACACCGGCGTGCTGCCCGACCTGTTCTTCAATCCCCAGTCGGAGATTATCCTGGAGGGCCGCTACGGGCCGGACCACCAGTTCCACACCGACAACATCCTGGTCAAGTGCCCCTCCAAGTACCGGGCGCTGGAAGAGGAGCAGGGCTAGCAGGCTGCTGAAAAACCCCGATCTTGCGAAAAATGGACGGACTCTCAGATACGAAAATTGGGACGATTTCGGGCCGTCGACCCCTTTTTCAGCACCCTGCTAGGGGTAGAGGGTTCTGGAAGGCGCAGTCCCCTGAACGCAGGAGGGTAACATGGTCAAGGCAACTGAAACTGGGTCGGTGCGGCGGGTTAGCAAGGTGTGGCAAAGCCAGCCCACCCTGGAGGGCGCAGGCGTCCACCTGCGGCGCGCCTTCGGCTTCCACGAGGCGCCGCGACTGGACCCCTTCTTGCTGCTGGATGACTTCCGGGGGGAGAACCCGGAGGATTACAAGCTGGGGTTTCCCTGGCACCCCCACCGGGGCATGGAGACCATCACCTACATGCTGGACGGAGAGGTGGAGCACAGCGACAGCCTGGGCAACGGCGGCCTGATCTCGCCAGGCGACGTGCAGTGGATGACCGCCGGTAGCGGCATTGTCCATCAGGAGATGCCCAAGGGAGACCGCAAGGGCCGCATGGGGGGATTCCAGCTCTGGGCGAACCTACCCGCCGGCCACAAGATGATGGAGCCCCGGTACCGGGAGGTCAAGAACGCCGAAATCCCGGTGGTGAAAGCCCCCGGCGGAGCCACGGTGCATGTCATTGCCGGGGAAGTAGCCGGAGTGCAGGGGCCGGTGCGAGAGATTGTGACGGAGCCAGAATATCTGGACGTATCGCTGAAAGCCGGCCAGTCCTTCACCCACCCGGTCAAGCCGGAGCACACGGTCTTCGCCTACGTCATCGAGGGCGAGGGGTACTTCCAACCGGAGAGCGAGTCCCAATCCGCCTCTGGCACGGGCAGCCTGGTTCTCTACGGCCCCGGAAACAGCGTGGCCGTGACCACGGAGAACAAGCCGGTGCGGTTCCTTCTGGTGGCGGGCAAGCCCTTGGGAGAGCCGGTGGCCTGGCGGGGGCCCATCGTGATGAACACCCAGGAGGAACTGCGGCTGGCCTTCCGGGAGTACCAGGAGGGGACCTTCCTGCGGCACGCGCGGCGTTAACCCGCCAATTTCCGCCAAAAAGAAGACTCCCCGCCGGCTTGGCGGGGAGTCTGGCATTCCAACGAAACATCTTGGCGGGGCATTTCACCCCCACCTTATTCCTCCCCACCTAAGGGGGGGAGAAGACGAGGCTAGAACTGGAAGGTGTCTAGCAGTTCATCCACGGTCTTGGGCTTCACCTTGCCCCACTGCGCTTCCACCAACTGCTGCAGGGAGGGACGGCTGGCATCCTTGTAGATGATGCCCACCGGCACACCGGTGCGCTGGAGCAGGCTGTAGGCCGCGCCCTTGTCGCTGGGGTTATGGTCTTCCGGCACGTCCCACAGGCCTGGCTCAATGCCTTTCTTGGCGTTGCCCTTGAGCGCCTCAAAGGTGTCGTTGTAGGTGGTGCAGGGAGACTGCACCTGGATGATGGCAAACCCATCGTGCTCCATGCCCTGGGTGATGAGGTTGGCCAACTGCCGGGGCTGGCCGGAGAAGCCCGATGCGATGAACGACACTCCTAGGGTGAGGTACAGCTCCAGCGGATTCACCGAGGACTCAATCTTGCCGTAGGGCGTGGAGCTGGTGACCGTGCCGAACTTGGTGGTGGGAGAGCTTTGCCCCTTGGTCAGCCCGTAGACGCCGTTGTCCATCACCACCGCGCAAAAGTCTACGTTGCGGGCGGCCTGGGGCGCAATGTGCTCGCCGCCGATGCTTAGGAAGTCGCCATCGCCGGCCACCACCACCACGTTCAAGTCTGGGCGGCCCATCTTGACGCCCATGGCCACCGGCAGGGTGCGGCCGTGAATGCCGTGGAAGCCGTAGGGCTGGGGCCCTTCCAGCAGGTGGACCAGGTTGCCGGAGCAGCCGATGCCGGCCACCACCACGTTGTTCTCCATGGGCTGGCCGGAGCGCTCTATGCGGTCAATGAGGGCGAACTCTAGGGCGCGGCGCACCCCAAAGTCTCCGCAGCCTGGGCACCACTTAAAGTCGTACTCTGGATTCTTCTTACTCATGCCCGGACCATCTCCTTAGAACGACTGGGACGACTTTTCACTACTTGGTTGATGCGCTCCACCAGGTCGCGCACGCGGAAGGGCAGGCCGGTGTACTGGGTGATTGCCTCCGCCTTCACGCCCTGAGAGCGCAGGATGCTGGCAAACTGGCCCTGATAGTTCAGCTCCGGCACAATGACCAAATCCTTCTTCTTCAGCTCCTCCAGCATTCGCGGAGGCAGCGGGTTCAGGAACATGGTGTAGTACCAGCTTACGGGTACGCCCTGGCCTCTCAGAACCTCGTAGGCCTCCCGCACCGGGCCCTTGGAGCCGCCCCAGGGCAGGATAGCGACAGACGCCCGTGGGTTCTCCCGCTCAAACTCGTCTTCCTTCAGCAGCTCCAGCTTGCTAAAGCGCCGCTGGGTCATCTGCACGTGACGGCTGGGCAAGTGAGTGGTATCGCCAAGCTCGTCATGCTCGCTGCCGTTGGCCACGTAGGCGCCGGCGTTCCCCGGAAGGGGCATGGGCGACAGCTCAAAGCCATTATATCGCTTGTAGCCGTTGCTGCCCTCGTACACCTGGCGATTCTCCACAGAAACGTTGGACGTGTCCGGGCGCCGGATGTTCTGAACCCGCTCCGCCAGGGCCATCTCCGTCATCAGGATCACCGGCCCCTGGTAGCGCTCGGCCCAGTTGAACGCCTTGATGGCGCCGTAGAAGCACTCCTCCACGGAGCCGACGGCAATGACCGGAAGGCGGACGTCGCCGTGGGCCGGGAACATGCAGGCCATCAGGTCCGACTGCTCAGTCTTGGTGGGGAGCCCGGTGGCCGGGCCGCCGCGCTGCACATCCACCACTACCAAGGGCAGCTCGGCCATCCACGCCAGGCCCAGGCCCTCGCTCATCAGCGAGAATCCCGGGCCGGCGGTGGCGGTCATGGCCTTCCGGCCGGCGAAGCCAGCCCCCAGCAATGTGGTGATGGACTCAATCTCCGAGCTCACCTGGTAGACAAACTTGCCCGGCCCCACCAGGTTGCGCTCCATGTACACCAGAATGGTGGTGGCGGGCGAGATGGGGTATCCGGCGTAGAAGTTCATCCCGGCGGCCAGGGCGCCCAGGGCCAAGGCTTCGTTGCCCTTGAGCATCACCTGGGGGTAGTCGGGCATTTGGGGCGGCGCCAGCTCCCCCAGGACAAACCCGTTGGCGGCGGTGTTCTCCCTGCCCAGGTTCATGGCCTTGATGTTTGAGGCAATAACCTCTTCGTCCCCAGACCGGCCCCGGGTGAACCGCTTGGTGACAAACTGGTCCAAGTGCTCCTGGGACATGTTCACCAAGTGGGCTAACGCACCAATGACCACCATGTTGGCGGCGCGGGCGTTGCCGGTGGAGCGGGCCAGGTCGTCAATGGGCATTCCGAAGCTGCGGGCATCTCCGTCAAGCTGGAAGTCGTTGGAGTTGTAGATCACCACACCGCCATCCCGCACGTCAGGGCGGTGCTCATCATAGGCTTCCCGGTTGAAGGCCACCAGCACGTCAATGTCGTCGCCGGCGCTGAGAATCGGCTCCACGGACACGCGGGCCTGAGTCCAGGTGGGGCCACCCAGGATCTGGGAAGGGAAGGTCGCGTAGGTCAAGGCGTGATAGCCGGCCTGCGTCGACACTTGGGCCAGCCCTTCCGCTGAGGTAACGACGCCTTGACCACCTTCGCCGGCGAACCGAACGACGAAGTCGCGCATTTGCATTGTAAAGTCCTCCCAGTCAGCTATGACGTGAATGTACTGTTGGAATTAGGCCCGGCAGCAGAGCGAACCAAAAGCGTTGCAGAAAATGGGCAAAACTGAGGAAGCAACTGAGGCTGCCGAGTAGCGGTGCATACCAGTGGCGGTCATCTTATAGTGAAGAGGCCGCTGGAAATCCTGCGGCTTTTGTAGCTATGTAGTTCGGAGTAAACCCCAGAGTTTGCAAAAGAAGGCATCTTTTTACTTGTGGGCTGAATTCATGCACAGCTAGCAAAATATAGCATCGGCCAGGTTGATTGTCAATCTAGGTAGCCCCCTGAAAGCGGCAGACATTTTGTCATTGTTCCTCCCGAAGGGCATGTGCTAGAATCGCAATCGTGGATGATATTAAGTACTGGGCGGCGTTGAGCCGTGTCCCCCAACTGGGCACGGTCCGGTTCCGGCGGCTGGAGAGCCACTTTGGGACCATGGACCGGGTCTGGCAGGCCGGCCGGTCAGAGCTTAAAGCTGCTGGCTTGGATGACCGTGTGGCTGATGTGGTGCTGGAGGCCCAGCGCACCGTGTCGCCCGACGGCGAGATGGAGCGGTTGCAGACTGCCGGGGCGCATGTGTTGAACTGGAACCACCCGGGCTACCCGCCGCGCTTGAAGGAAACGGCGACCCGCCGCCGGTACTCTACGTTAAGGGCCAGATACTGCAAGGGCCAGATACTGCCGGAAGACGAGCGCTCAGTGGCGGTGGTGGGGACGCGCAACCCCACGACCTACGGCCGGGAGGCCGCCACCGCGCTTACCGCCGACCTGGCCCGCCGGGGCATTGACGGCGTGGCTCACCGGGTCGCCCTGGAGAATGGCGGTCGCACCATTGCCGTGGTGGCCAACGGCCTGGACATCATCTATCCCAGAGACCATGCCCGGTTGCCCCAGCAAGTGCAAGAGCGGGGTGCCGTAATTAGCGAGCACCCCCTGGGGGTACGCCCCGACGCCCGCAGCTTTCCCCGGCGCAACCGTCTGATTAGCGGCATGACCTTGGGCACCCTGGTGGTGGAGGCCGGCGAAGGCAGTGGCGCCAATTGGACTGTAAGGCATGCCCTGGAACAGAACCGCGAGGTCTTCTGCGTGCCCGGAAGCATATTCTCGCCGGCCAGCGTGAGCACCAACCGGTGGATTCAACAGGGAGCCAAGCTGGTCTCCAACTACACCGACGTGCTGGAGGAACTGAACCTGAACTCCGTGACGGGACAGATCCCCATGCCGCTGCCCGCAGCGGAGACCGGCGACGCCCAGGGAGTGTTGCTGGGCCAGCTAGACCACGAACCCAAGCATATCGACGACATTCGCCGCCACGCCGGCCTGCCCACCGCCACGGTGAGCGGCCTGCTGACGTTGCTGGAAATACAAGGAAAAGTGAAACAAGTGGGTTGCATGCATTACATCCGAGTTCGGGAGCCTGCGGCGGCGTATGGTCACTAAGCGCAGCGTTAAGGCCACGCCGGCCGCCAAGGCGGGAGCCGCCAAAGCTGGGGCAGCTAAAGCGGCCAAGACCACTAAAGCCGCCCGGGGCAAGGCCGCGCCCAAGACCCGCGCCAGGGCCGTTGGCAAGCTCAACACCAAGGGCAAGTCCCTGGTGATCGTGGAGTCGCCAGCCAAGGCCCGCACCGTGGGGCAGATTCTCGGCTCCAAGTACGTGGTGACCGCCTCCCAGGGCCACGTGCGAGACCTGCCCAAAGGCAAGCTGGGGGTGGACCTGGAGCAGAACTTCCAGCCATCCTACGTGGTGATGCAGTCCAAGCGAGCCATGCTCAACGACCTGAAGAAGGCCGGAGACAGCGCCACCGAGATATATCTGGCTACCGACCCAGACCGGGAGGGAGAGGCCATCTCCTGGCATCTGCAGACCTCCGCCCAGTGGGACCAGCGGCCCGCGCCGCCCAAGCGCGTGGTGTTCCATGAAATTACTCCGGAAGCCGTGCAAGAGGCCTTCCAGCACCCCCGGGAGATTGACATGCGCCTGGTCAACGCCCAGCAGGCGCGGCGCATCCTGGACCGCCTGGTGGGCTACCAGCTCAGCCCGCTGCTGTGGCGGCGGGTGCAGCGGGGCCTGTCCGCCGGGCGCGTGCAGTCGGTAGCCCTGCGCCTGGTGGTGGATCGCGAACGTCAAATTCAAGCCTTTGTGCCGGTGGAGTCGTGGACTTTAGAAGCCCAGCTCCATAAGACCGCCGGCGCCGCAGACCCGCCAATACAGTTCACCGGAGTGCTCCACTCCCTGAAGGGCGAGCGGGAGCGCATCAGCATTCCCAACGGGGACGAGGCCCGCCGCTACCAGACGGAGCTGCAACCGGCGGCCTACACCGTGGCGGAAGTCCGCAAGCGCGACGTGCGGCAGCGGCCAACGGCGCCCTTCACCACCAGCACCCTGCAGCAGGAGGCGGGCCGCAAGCTGCGGTATACCGCCCAGCGCACCATGGTCATCGCCCAGCAGCTCTACGAGGGACTGTCCATCGGCAGCGAAGGCTCGGTGGGGCTGATTACCTACATGCGCACCGACTCCACCCAGGTGGCCCAGTCCGCAGTAGAGGAAGCCCGCCAGTACATTCAGGAGCGGTTTGGCCCGGAGTATTTGCCGGAGAAGCCGCGGGAGTACAAGACCCGCGCCAAGGCGGCTCAGGAGGCTCACGAGGCCATCCGCCCCACTTCCATCCGCCGGGCGCCCGACGCGCTCCGCCAGTACTTGACCGCCGAGCAGTTTCAGCTCTACAGCCTGGTCTGGTCTCGGATGCTGGCCAGCCAGATGGAGGACGCCCGGACTGAGGCCACCACGGTGAACATCGAGGCCACCGCGCCGGGCTCGCCCAACGTCTACATCTTCCGCACCACCGGCTCGGTGCTGAAATTCCCCGGATTTCGCACCCTGTATTTGGAAAGCCGGGACGACGCGGATGACGACGACTCTCGCAAGACCTTGCCGGCGCTGGCGGTGGGAGATGCGCTGTCCCGCGACGCGCTGGAGGCCCTGCAGCACTTCACCCAGCCGCCGCCACGCTACACGGAAGCCACCCTCATCAAGGCCATGGAGGAGGCCGGAATCGGCCGGCCCAGCACCTACGCTCCTACCATCGGCACCTTGCTGAACCGGTATTATGTGTCCAAGGAGCAGAACCGGCTGGTCCCCAGCTTCCTGGGCATTACCGTCACCGACCTGCTGGTGCGGTTCTTCACCGACGTCATGGATTCCGACTTCACCGCGCGAATGGAGGAGGAGCTGGACGAGGTGGCCCAGGGGGAGCGCGAGTGGGTGCCCATGCTGCGCGACTTCTACGCGCCCTTTGAGAAGGCGCTGGAAACGGCCCAGGAGTCCATGCCGAGGGTGAATGTGGACGAGGAGACCGACGAGGTCTGCCAGAACTGCGCCAAACCCATGGTCATCAAGACGGGCAGGTTTGGCCGGTTCTTGGCCTGCACCGGCTTCCCGGAGTGCAAGACTACGCGCCCCATCCTGCGCAAGACCGGCGTGGTTTGCCCCCTGTGCGGCGGCGACCTGGTGGAGCGCCGCGCTCGGGGCCGGGGCCGCCCCTTCTACGGCTGCACCAAGTACCCGGAGTGCGAGTTTATCTCCAACCGCCGCCCGGTGCCGGCGCCGTGCCCCGAGTGCGGCGGCATGATGGTGGCGGAGGCGGGCAACCAGGTAGCCTGCACCGTCTGCGCCTGGAAGGGCCCGGCGGAGGAGCCATCCCCGGAACTGGCCGCGGCGGGGAACTAGTGGGTTAGGGAAGCAGGACTATTTAGAATGGTTACTCATACCGAGCACCTGTACATCGTCAGAGATGACGCCGTCCGTGCCAGCAAGCTTCATGAACTGCAGATAGCGGCTCTCGAGGCGATTTTCCACGAGAGCGGGCTGCCCCTGAACTGGGAAGTGATTGCGGACATAGTCCGGAAGGCCAATCCCGGCCTTTTTGCCACGGATCGTAGCGTACTACACATGATGGTTCGTAACCAACAGTACTTCGCGCTTGAATCTGACGGTGTGTACTATTTGACCAGTCAGAAAGAAAGCTCTATGGCAACACCCACTAAACCCGTCTCGCCTCAGCCCCAGGCGGAGCAGTACCTAGCCGACTACGCCCAGCACCTGCGGGGTGAGCGCAGCCTCTCCGAGAACACGGTGCGCATCTACCTGGCCGATTTGGCGCCCTTCTGCCGGTATTTGACCCAGGAGCAGCTGGACTTCACTCGCCTGGACCGGGCGATGCTGCGCGGCTACCTCGCCTGGCTGGCTACCAGCGGGCGCAGCGGCGAGGGCTACG
>SHYG01000079.1 GCA_009692925.1 Dehalococcoidia bacterium | reverse complement strand
GCCCCTACGGGTAGAACCACCGCACGGTCTGGTCTAGCACTGCCGGCTGGGCAGCGCCACGATGGCCTTGCCGCCCACGTACCGGTCCCCGGTGGGGCTGGTCATCAAGATGTCGCACTCCACCAGGTTCTCGCCGTTCTGCTGGCGGGTGTCGGTGATGGTGGCGGAGATCAGCAGCGGCTTGTTGTGGGGGATGGACTGGCGGAACACCAGGTCGATGTCCTTGACTGAGTCGGGGCCGGCCCAGTCGGTGAGGAGCCGGGCCATCATGGCCATGCTCATGATGCCGGGCACGATGGGAAATGGCAGGCGCACCGTTTCCGCCGCGGACTGGTCGGTGAACCGGTTGGGCATGGGGTTGCCCCACACCTGGCAGAAACCCGCAACCCCGGCGTCGGGGGCCTGGGTCTCCAGGGGGCCGATCTCGTCGCCCAACTGCACGTCTTCAAAGTGGGGGATATTCTTCTTAGCCATCCGGCAGCTCCTTATGTTGGCCGAGTCATGGGTTTCAAGTGCGGGTTACTCCCGGACGGCGAAGGACTCCTGCACGTTGGCCACCACGTCCCCGTCCTGATTGCGGAAGGTGGTCTCCCACACGATGAACACCATCGTGCCGCTGCGCCCGGTCTTGGGGTAGACCTCCTTGAGGTGGGAAGAAGCGGAGAGCTGGTCGCCCGCCACCACTTGGCCCTGGGGCTGCACCCGCTGGCCGGCGTGAAACCGCGCCCGCCCGAACTTGAGCTTGATGTCCGGCAGCTCCACGCCGCGGACAAAGATGGTGCACAGGGTAGGCGGCGCCACCAGGCCCTTGAATCCGGCGGCGCGGGCGGCCTTCTCATCGGTGAACAGCGGGTTGGCGTCGCCGATGCTGAGGCTGAACTCCCGGATCAGGCTGGGCGTCACCTCAAAGGGGCCGGCCTGGTGCTCCTTGCCATGCAGGGAGCGGTCGTATTCCAGTTGCATCACCATGACTGAATCTCCTTGTCCTGGCTCTGGGAACCCGTCTTTTAACCGCAGAGAGCGCGGAGTACGCAGAGGGTTTGGATTGGCTGTCTAGGATCTCAGCGGTCTCCGCGTGCTCAGCGGTTCATCGTCCGGTCGGTCTCAGGTGGGGGCGCCGCGGTTGGTCTCCGCCAGTCGCACCGGGCGGAACTGGCCGGCAAGCAGCGCCTCCACCAACTCCTCTTCCCGGTGAATCTCCGCCTGGAACTGGGTAAGACAGACGGCGATGTGGCTGGACAGATGGGCGTCGCTGCCGCCGGTGCCCAGGTAGCCCCGCTCCTGGCACAGGGTGTCGGCGCGCTCGTTCTCCCCCGGCCGGCTGCCCCCGTTGAGCCGCTCCACAATCCCCACGCCGGTGAACTCCTCGCCCTGTCCCATGTATTCCACCAGCCCGATGCCGAAGCGGCCGGGGTGTGCCGGTATAGCCAAAGCGCCGTGGTGGCGGGCTGCCTGCATCAAGGCCCGGGCATCCATTCGCACGTCGCCGAAGTTCAGCTCGCGGGTCAGGGCCGGGGTCACGCCGTAAACCAGGAAGTGGCCGTAGCGGGTGTCCAGCTCCGAGCCTTTCAGCACCAGCACGCCGTACTGGCTGGCCAGGGCGGAGTAGTCCTTGTCGTAATCGAACTTGCGGTGCTCGGTGAGGACAATGCCGTCCACCGTGTTGCCGCGCTTGCGCAGCACCTGAATCCACTTCAGGTACTGCTCCACGCTGGCGCGGGAGTCGTCGGAGGACACCGAGTGGCTGTGAAGGTCCAGGTACATTCCGCGGGGACTTTCTCCTTAGAGGACTATTACCGACAGCACCATGATAATAGCTTGCGGCGCAATCGGCAACGGCAGGGACGGTTTCGGCGCCGTTACCCGTTCCCCTGCTTGGCCAGCCAGGTGGTGAAGGTGTGGCCCAAAGTCACCGGGTCGTCCAGCAGCAGCGGCGCTGGCGTGTTGCCGGGGGCGATGCGCAGGTGGATGAAGCTGGGGCCGGGCACCTCCGATGCCTCGATAATGGCCTGCTTCAGCCCTTCCAGGTCTTCCGGCTGCCAGGTGCGCAGCCCGCAGGAGCCGGCGATGGCCGCCAGGTCCAGCTTCTCCGTGAAGGTCTTCTGGCCGCCGGTGGAGGCGTAGGCTTGATTGTCCAGCACAATCAGCAGCAGGTTGCGGGGCTGCAGATAGCCGATGGTGGCTAACGCGTTGAGGTTCATCAGCATGCCGCCGTCGCCTTCCACGCCAACCACGCGGTGCGGGCGCTCCGGGCTTGCTTCCTGCTCCAGCCCCAAGCTGAGGCCCAGCACAATGGAGCTGACCAGGCCCATGGAGTCTACCACGTAGAGGTGGTTGGCGCGGCGGTCCGCGGCGGCCATCTCCCGGCAGGTGGCCCCGCAGGTGAGCACCACCGGGTCGTGGGGGAACTCCTGGGCGATGAGGCGCAGGGCGTCGATGCGGGAGACTTGCGAGGCCATGCGCTACTCCTTCAGGTTGAGGAACACGATGATGGGCCGGCGGGTCATCTGGGCGTACTCCTGCGCCTGCTGGATGGCCCGGGGCCACTGGTCTAGGGGCACCTTGTAGTCCAGGTTGAAGGCCTTCAGGTGCATGGAGTCCACCATGTCGGGGGCAGTCTCAGAGAAGGTGTGCACCGCGGCGTTAAACTCGCCGAACCCGCCCCGGCGGATGGCCAGAACCAGCAGGGGCATGTGGTAAGCCATGGCAAAGGTGGTGAGGGCCACCATGGAGTTGCCCAGGCCCACGTCCTGGCAGAACAGCACGCTCTTCTTGCCGGACATGGCCAGGCCGGAGGCGATGCCCACACCCTCTTCCTCACGGGACACGGGAAAGGCGCGGACGCCGGGCTGCTGCTCAAAGTGGGCAATGACCGGCGCGCCGAAGGTGTCGGGCACATGGATGAAGTACTGGATGCCCGCGGCCTCCAGCCCCTGAATCACCGCGGCGCAGGCGTCCTCGCGATACCCCATTTGCCTCTTATGCTGCCAGCCCGCCGTCTAGCGCAGCGCCTTCAGGAAGTCGCCGCCGCTCTGGCGGATGAAGTCTGGGGCGTTGGCCGACAGGATCTGCACCCCGCGGTTGGCGAACTCCCGGTAGCGGGGGATGTTGTTCACGGTCATGCCGGCGCCGGCCACACCTACCGCCTTGCCCTCCGCCTTGGTGCCCTGGATGATCTTGTCGATGGCGGCGTCCACCCGGGCCGCGCTGGGCATTCCCATGGCCTGGGTCAGGTCGCTGCTGCCCACCAGCACGCCGTCGATGCCCGGCACCGCGGCGATGGCGCGGGCGTTTTCCACCGCCTCGGGTGTCTCCGACATGGTGATAATCAGGGTCTCCCGGTTGGCGGCCTCGTAGTACTCCTTGGGGGACAGTCCGCTGCCCAGCCGGTTGGTGCGCCCGCCGGTGGCGCTGCTGCGCTCGCCCATGGGATAGTACTTGGCGGCGTGGACCACCGCCTCCGCCTGCTTCCGGTTGGAGATGTGGGGCACGATAAGGCCCTGGGCGCCCCGGTCCAGAAAGCGCAGGATGGTGGAAGGTTCGGCGTTGGGTATCCGCACTATAGGCGTAATGTCGTACAGCTCCGCGGCGCGCACCATGTTCTCGGTTTCGGAGTCGTTGGAAGAACCGTGCTCGCAGTCAATCCACACCCAGTCAAAGCCCATGGCCCCGTAAAGCTCCACCAGGATGGGGGCGTAGAAGGCGACCCCCGCGCCGATTACTATTTTGCCCTCCAGGATCTTGGCCTTAGTCTTGTTAACTTGCACCATACCTTCTCCGTTTAAGTATTGACTAGTTGGGGATGTCCGCCCTGCCGTGGGTATAAGCACCTCGGGGTTTTCATTGAGGGTCACGGTAACACCCGCCCACAATCCTGGTCAAGGGGCGGAGGTCGCGGTCAGGGTCATCCAATTATCCCCGAAGGCAGGGGCAGATCTGTATGTCTGCCACGCGGTTGAAGGGTCGGTGTAGGACGCAAACGCAGATACACCCATGCGGGCAGGCCGATGGTTGAATTGGGATACGCTCCTGGACACTATCTGGCGTCAAGTAGCGTATCCCGCCCTCTTAGACTTCGGTCTACGGCGGGCAGCTTTCCCGTGTCTGTCCTCCAACGGCCCGCGCGCATCGGAACTCGGGCCATGGGCTTTTCAGCACGTTTTCCCGCCACCCCTGTACCCGCTTAGGGCGCGCTGACGATCTGCACCTGACGCGTCCACTCCTGGGTGTCAACGACTAAGCCGTGGTCCCGGATGAGCGCCTGCGTCTCCACCTCGGCAGTGCCCTCGAGGAATGGGTTGGGCCCCTGCGCCGGCACCGTCACAGGGTAGCGCTCAATCCCGCCGGTGCACTTCCCGACTCCGACCCCGCGCCCCGACACCGAGCCTTGGGTGAGGGTCACATCGTGTTTTACCCGGGATTCACCATGCCAACTCGCTGGCGTGCCAAGCAAGATGCTGGTGGTGGATAGCTGGTATCGTGCGGCCCTTCTCCGCCCCGATCAAGAAGTGCCCAGGGTTGCCAAGTCCAAAGAAGCCAGCAGTTACTGAGCCTTGCATAAGTATCTAAACCGACTGGAAGGCGTTGCGGGGATATCCCCCCGGCCCCCCTTTGCAAAGGGGGGGCCGGGGGGATTTCTTCGGCCAAAGTTAAGGGATCTATGCAAGGGTGGTTAACAGCGCCTAAATTTACTTCAAAAAAACAATGCAATGGTGTCAACATAGCCCCAATCTGGGGACGTAACTTCTAACGGACACAGTTGGCGGTGGCGTCCGAGACCTGAACGCTCCTCTGCGGATGAAGCAAGTCTTCTTTGGAGGATTACTTCAGCTTGCGGCAATGGGACGGCCTCGCATGACGGTTAGAGTTGGCACCAAAAGGTGAGGCCACCCGCAGATATGTCAGAACCGTTGAATTGGTCGGCGCCCCAAGGATTTCGTTCTGAGGCAACTGCTTCACCCGGGCTGGGTGAAGAGCACGAATTTGTCGGGGGGGTAACTCGTAGAAGTTTCCTAATTGACGGACGACAACTCGGTGAGTCAGCAACTGAGCGGCTAATCCGCGATTTCCACGTTAATCGCGCGGGTAACCGAGCGGGAATTGCCGAATGCGGGCACGTACACCGTGTGCGTGCCGGGCCCGCCGGCAACCATGATGCCGATGTCCTCTGGCCGTCGGGCAATGGTCAGTATGGTGTCAGGGCGGAACTCACCTAACTCGTCGCGCCGGGAATCCTGCGCGCGCGCCCGGTCGTTGGGCGACATGCGATCGGCCCGCATCTTCGAGGTTTCCCATAGGCGGTGTTGCACATCTGCTTTGCTCAGTCCGCCGCGCTTCAGGATGTGCGCGTGTTCCGGGCCTATCATCAAGAAAGGTTCGCCGCCGTGCGTATATTCGTTGCTGGGCGGATGTATCATGGTATCCCCGAACACTTGCATCAACTCGCCGGCATCCTTGCTGTGGCTGTTCATGTTCATGGTGCCTTCAGCGCCGACCACCGTCACGGTACTGCTTCCTCGCGCAAAGCCACGTTCTACGTGCAAGGGCTCCCACGGGTTGGCATCCTCGTTCTCCGCGCAGCAAAACGTGTACTTCCCCGGCTGCCCCTGCGTGGCGCGGTCCATGTCACCGGGCAACGCGCCCCCGACATTGCGCAGTATCAGCCGCAGCGCACGGCCGATGGTGGCATTGGCCCACGCGCCTTCGCCCAGGCAGTTGAACGTGGCATTGACCTGCAGCCGCTGCGCGATGGGGCCGTTGATGATGATCCATACCGCGACCGGATTGGTGGTCGCCTGGATGCCCTGCAAATTGAATTTGGGATCCACCACAGCCTCAGTCGCGGCGATCAGGACCGGCAGGTACTCCGGATCGCACCCAGCGAGAACGGCGTTGATTGCGATGCGCTCGATGGTGGCCGCGCCAAAACCGGGCGCCACTCGCGCCACGATCTCCTCTCGGGCGCGCCGGGTATGTTGAAGCATGCGGGTCACGCGCTCGGCGGTGGGCGGGACAATCGGCAGGCCGTCGCTCCAGCGCCGCTCACGATAGAGCTTGTTGATTTCGTCAAGATCGTCCAGCGCCTCTATCACGCCAGCGCGCTCGCTAGCTCCGGATAAATTTGAACTCATCCCGATTTGGCCTCGCACACCAGCTTGACAATGTCGTCCACGCACTTGTCCGCCATCTGCCGCACTTCATCGCGTGAACTCAACCCAAACGGATGCGGGACCACTGCGATCGGCAGGCTGGCATTTCCCAGCGCGGAGGCTTGCGCCCGGCCCAGCATTATGAACGCCGTCGAACAAATTGTGACCGCCGCTAGACCGCGCTTTGCCATTTCTATGCTGTCGTGGATACTCCACGACGTGCATGAGCCTCAATCTCCGGATCCGGCGATCACCAGATCGCACTGTTCCGCGAATTCCTTGTAGATGGCCTCTGGCGCCGGCACCGACGCCGCGCGTTTCTTGCGTTTGATTACCTTGGCCACGCCGTAGCGGCTGACCAACAGGGCGGCAAGGTCATCGACGAGGTTGTTGAAATTAGGTTTGGCGTTGTCTATGAACCCGACCGTTCTGCCGGCGAGCCCATCCAGGACGCGCGGCGCCCGCGGTCCCCCTTGTTGCCGCAGGGCGGTCGGATCGAAAAGAAGCACTGTTCCCGTCATCTGGATCTCCGTCAGATTTCAAAACGTTCAAGCCCGCGCACTAGCCTGCGCAACAGATTCGCGGCTTGCGGGCTATCTCGCCTTAATGTTGACTTGTTAAATGCGTTTTGTCCAGCAGCCGATTCACTGGCTAGGCATATGACAACACACTCCCTAGCCCCGGTGCAAGGAGAATTTGACGCGTCGCGCCGGCGTCTCTAGACTTACGCAGGATTCCACCACGTTGAGGAGAATAAGTCATGCCAAACAAGATTCGCCTGGGGTTTGTGGGAGCTAACGTTAAATCAACCTGGGCATCCCAGTCGCACTTCCCGGCGCTGTTAGCCAGTCCGGATGTCGAGCTTGCCGCAGTCTGTACCACCCGGCCGGAAAGCGCGGAAGAGGCCCGGCGAGCATTTGGAGCGAAATTGGCCTTCCACGATTTCCGGGAAATGGTGGCTTCCCCAGAGATTGATGCGGTGGCCGTGGTCGTGCGGGTGCCGTCCCACTATGCGGCAACCAAGGCCGCCATCGAAGCCGGCAAGCATGTTTACACAGAGTGGCCCCTGGGCCGGACTACTGCCGAGGCCGAAGAACTAGCAGCGCTTGCGCGGGCCAAAGGAGTGCAGACCGCGGTTGGCCTGCAATCGCGGGTGAGTCCCGCATTGCTATATGTCAAAGAACTGATCGAGACCGGCTATGTGGGCAAGGTGCTGTCCTGTCACGTCACCACGATGCGTGACGGCGCGTTGGAACGCCATTCCAGCCGCACCTGGCAGCGCGATGCCAGCTTGGGCGCCAACACCATGACCATCGCCAACGGCCACGTCATCGACGCTTTGCGCTTCGTGGCAGGTAATTTCACACGGGTGGCGTGCATGATCACGACTCAGGAATCGCAATGGTACCAGACCGATACCAAGCAATTCGTGGATGTCACCTCCCCGGACAATGTGCGAGTCAGCGGACAGCTGGAAAGCGGCGCGGCGGCTTCAGTCCATGTGGGAGCTGTTCCATGGGCCGGCAGCGGCTTTCGCATGGAGATCTACGGGCGGGAAGGCACGTTGGTCACCACCGGGAGCGTCTCGTCTCAGCGCGGTGAGATGCTACGTGTGCAAGGCGCACAGAGAAGCCACGCGTTAAAGGACCTGGCTATACCCGAGCGATTTGTTTTTGTTCCGGCCGGCTTCCCCCGCGGTGATCCGTTCAACGTCGGCCAGATGTATGCCCTGTTCGCCGAAGCGATCCGGACCGGCGAGAGCCGTCTGCCGGCGTTCGATGTCGCGGTTGGCCTGCATCGCTTTATTGACACACTCAAAAAAGCGTCGGATGCCGGCCGTGAACTGCGTGTTGACTGAGGCGGCTTTAAGGAGTACCCCAATTAAAATGCGTGATGCTAGTCAGACCATCGAAATCTGAAGTGCATCGCAAAGCTATAAAAATGTCATTCTGAGCCGTAGCCGCAGCGAAGGCGAAGAATATAAGAATCTGGGGAGAGGCTACCTTCGCCATTCTAGATTCTTCGCTGCGGCTCAGAATGACATCCGTAAGATTTGGATGTCGGACAACTATCATCAGGCATAATTAAAGGGGAGAGGCATCCATCTAGACAGACGCCTCTCTCCCCTAGAGTGCTTCTTCAATTTGAAGGATTTGGTCAGGTTAGGGCTATGACCATCTTCGACACCCTTGGAATTCCTACACTGTGACGGGCACCTGTGCCTTGAGGAACCGCCGTGCGTGCTCGGCGACCTGGTCAATGTGCTCCGGGGAATCTTTCCAAGGATACATTGTCACCTCAGCGTGAGGGGCGAGGCCAGCTACTTCCATCGCGACTTTGTACGGGTGGGCGGGCACATCGTCCGGCGCAATCAGTATTGGCGTCTGGATCGACCGCACGAAATCCCGTGAAACGGTGTACACAAAGTCGGCGCGCTTGGTGTACATGTTTGTAAGGAAGTCATGGACCATGGTCATGGTAATGTCAGGGCGCCTCTGGCAAAGCTGGGGGCCCCAGCCCTTCATATTGTTCTGGTAAGAAAGGTCTGGCAGTTCAGGCCGGAAACCGCTGGGTTGCATCATCGCTGCCGCGACGACACGCCCTCGGCCCATCCTGAGAAGGTTGAGGATCATTGGCCCGCCGATGCAGAAGCCGATGAGCCCGAACTTTCGGATGCCCAGGTGGTCCATTAGCCCCAACTGATCATTAGTGTAAGTGTCCCAAGGGTGGTCGACCTCCAGCGGGCCGGTGGACTGGCCGGATTGGGCGTTGCGCAGGTCAGCGGCGATACACCGGAAATCGCCCTTGAACTTTTCCAAGGGGTTGAACGGCGAGTTGGTCCGCAAGGAGTGCAAGGAGGAGTTCAGTCCTCCGCCGGGGATAATCAGCAGGGGGAATCCGGAACCAGCCTCTTCGTAGTAGATACGGGCGGAACCTCTCTCGTAGAACGGCATTGATAATCCTCCTCCTTCAGCGATTTGCCAGGTGCACTGGACGTCTTACCGGTCGTCAGCCCGCGATTGTGCGCACAACATACGCGGGCGGCGCGTTGCTTGGAACTATGGCGTTGACTCTATCGCAAAATTGCTAAAGTGGTCAAGTGAGCAGAATGGCACAGGTATTCACTTGGCATGTCCCGTTCCCCACAGGGTGGGGAATAACGGGGTGTGCAGAGGGGCGCCGCCCCTTGCCGGGGGTCTGGGGGTGTCCCCCAGATACCATTTCTTCCCCCTTCCTGGCAAGGAAGGGGGCCAGGGGGACTGTCGAACTTTTGGCCAGAACCTTCTAGCGGGAAGGCTTTGGAACCCCACCGGAGAGCTAGTCCCATCGACTCTGAACAGTTGCATGTGGCGGCATCGCATGGACAACAGGGTGAGATGCAGGTCAGGACCTGGACAGAATCTCGTCCAGCATTGTGGCAATTCACCGCTGCCATCGTCGGCTACCCCCAGTACTTGGACTTGGGCGGATCCCCATCCCGCCGCTTGAAGCTCTTGAAGCTGGCCGCCGCCTCGATCAGCGAGCCATCCACGGTGAAGTGTTCGTCGGACAAGAGTCCCACCCGGTCTGCCGCGACCACTACCTCCTCAAAGAGCGCCTGACCTACCT
>SHYG01000078.1 GCA_009692925.1 Dehalococcoidia bacterium | reverse complement strand
AAACTATTGAAGCGTCCATGCGGGGCTACGCCCGCAAGTTCGGCGAGGACGAGGACCGCTGGGGCATTGCCGGGCTGCTGCACGACTTTGACTGGGAGATTTGCCCCACGCCGGAGTCGCACCCCGGCTTCGGGGCGGACATACTGCGCCAGCACGGCTACCCGGAGGACATCATCCGGGCGGTGTTGACTCACGGCGACCACACCGGCATCCCGCGCCAATCGCCCATGGAGCACACCCTGTAGCCGTGGACGAGCTGTCCGGCTTCATCCGGGCAGTGACGCTGGTGCGCCCCTCCAAGAGCCTGGACGAGGTCACTCCCCAATCGGTGCGGCGCAAGATGAAGGACAAGGCCTTCTCCCGGGACGTGAACCGCGACGACATAACCAAGGGCGCCCAGGAGCTGGGCCTGGAGCTGGACGAACACATCGCCTTCATCGTAGAAAGCATGAAGCCCGTGGCGGCGCAGATTGACCTGAGGACAGGCGGCGAGTAGAAGTCTAGCAGGGTGCTGAAAAAGGGGTCGACGGCCCGAAATCGTCCCAAGTTTCGTATCTGAGAGTCCGTCCATTTTTCGCAAGATCGGGGTTTTTCAGCAGCCTGCTAGCAGCGTCGCGTAGGAGCCAAATCCGTGACTGGGCAAACCAACACTGATGAGATGAAGCGCCAACTTGTGTCGTTCTTGAGCGCGTTTGACAACTACATTGAGACTGTCGAAAGCAGTGGGAAGCTGCAATATGTGACAGACCCAAAAAGGAATCGGCAATTGCCTGAGCCCGAGGAACTACGGCACCAGCTACAACTAGCTGAACCACAGGTTACAGACATCGTCTTGAAAGTACTGGGTGACGGGTGGTTCCAACGTGGGCAAAATCCAAGGATTTCGGCCCATAACCTAATAGGACAGCCCTGCTCAACCAAGGAAACTTCATAAGATTGGCGTGAGGCTATCAAAGCCACCATCACGAAGGCGATTGGAACCATAGACGCCGGACTTTGGCCGCCGAAGATACCCAAGCCTGTTCTGGTGATACACGACGATGAACTTCAGCGGCGATGTGCGGATCTTCTCAGCGCTGCAGGTAACTATGACCGGGTCGTTCGGGAGGCTACGACGGTCCTCGAAGACCGTCTTCGGCGTCGTCTGCCATTTGACGCCCTCGCCAAAGCAATCCCAAATTCTTCCTAACAGCAAGGAGAGAACCTGGTCAACAAGCTGTTGAATCCAGGCAGTCCCATACTATCGATCAGTGGTGACAAAGCGCGGCGAGTAGCTTTCCGGAATCTTCTGGTGGGATGGTTCTCGTACCTCAGGAATCCCTGCCATCATCGATTAGACGACAGTACAGAATGGTCTTGGGCATGGTCAACGGTTGGCCTGATAGATAAACTGCTGTCAGATTTTGATAATTGTACTTTGCAAACACCTTAGCTTTCGTCCCCCACCTCAGCGGCGTCATCTCCGCCCCACAGGGTCTCCAGCGCCACCTCCCCATCTACCTGCGGGTAGCGCCCTTCCAACAGCCTCAGATGCTGCGGGGTCAGCAGCGGCACGGGCAACCCTCCCAGCAGGGCCTCTCCAGGCCCGCCAGGGGCAAAGCCCCACAGGTTCGGTTGCCCCACATTCTTCCCCTGAGCCAGCACCTTGAAGTCGCCGAGGCCGCCGGGACGGACCAGCTCCACCAGGGCGGCGTGGTTGGCCTCAAACTCCCGGCGAGGTAAATCCAACGCTGCCAGACGGCGCTGGAACTGGTCCAGCCCCAGGCGGTTCAGAAACTGCCGCTGGACGGCGAACCCCAGCGGCTCCAGCCCGGCGCGGCGGCCGGCGCGGTCCAGGGTGGTGAAGTCCACCTGCGCGGTGATGTCCTGCCTGCCGATGTTGCGCAGCGGGGCATCGGTCTGGGCATGGCGGTGGTAAGTGACCAAGGTGCCCCGGCGGCGCCGTTCCGGGGAGTACAGCTCTGGAGAGAGGTGGCCGTAGTCGATGGTCAGCACAAACCCGGCATCCAGGGCCGCTGAAACTTCCTGAGTCCACGTCTCCAGTTCCAGATTGATCTCGGCAGTCTGCCCCTCGCCCAGCGCCACGCCAACCTGCCGCAGGCGCTCGGCCAGTCGTGGGGTGGACGGTTCGCCCAGGGTGGTCACCAGGGTATCCCCTTCCAGGGCTACGAGGACCTCCTGGAGGCTACCCTGATGCACGGTGACCTGGTGCACCGGGAAGGCATCCAGCAGCTCGTTGGACAGGATGCAGCCCCGGACGCCGCGCAGGGGCACCCCAGCGGCGGTGATGCGGCCCTCCAGCACCTCCTCCCCTCTGGGTAGACCACTGTCTAGCCCCGGGCCGGCCCACCGGTCGACGCAGAGGTACCGCAGCGCCTGGGCAAACTCAGCGGGCAGATGGCGGGAATAGTCCCTTACGTCGCGGGCCAGGCGACCTGCACCGGCTCCCAACTCCACTGCGGTAAACACCTCCGGGCGGTCGAGAAGAAACCACATCTGGCAGAGCTGCACGGCAATCAGTGCGCCAAAGGCGGGATGGACTAACGGGCTGGTGTAGTAGTCGCCGTCAGCGCCGACGGGGTCGCGGGTCAAATAGTAGCCGCCCTGGGGCCAGAACAGGGCCAGCTCCATGAACTGGGCGAAGGTGACGTGGCCCCGCTTCCGGATGCGGCGGCGGATTTCCGCTTCCGGGGTCATGGACAACGGGGTCACGGCAGGTCGCAGCGGCGCTCATGCCTGGAGCCTGCCGCGTAATCATGGGCCGCCTTGCACCAGACTCTCAGGTCGACTGTCCAGTTGGACTGCCATAGAACCCACTGGGCGCCTATTTGGGGGTGCAATTGCCCTCCGCTGGAGACCGCGCCCGGGATGGACGCTGAGGGCAGGAGAAAGGCGACGGCGCTCATGCCGAAGGCGATGCCGAAAATCCGGTGGCCAGGCGTATAGAGGACCATGTAGGCATAACTCGGCAGGTTGGGGCAGTACCACCGAACATCCGGCAGACCCTTCGCTGAATCGCTAAGCAGGGTCGACGCATCATCGTGGGCGGAAGGATTCTCGCGCTCAATGAAGGCGATGATTGCCTGGTTTTCAGGCGTTCTGAACTTGTCATCCAAGGGCAAGGGCATGGTACAACCCTTCGACCACCAGCCAACGCCTGAGCAGTTTAGGCAGCCCTAACCTCGACGAACTCACCCTCAGAGCTGGGCACGGGCACGGGGGCGCCCCCTTGCCGGAGGCCTTCCATATGGAACTCCACAGCCCCGCGGATCAGACGTAACGCCTCTTCCCGAGTATCGCCCACGGCCACACAACCGGGCAGGTCAGGCACGTAGGCCCCCCAGCTAGTTTCGCCCCGCTCGATGACCACCATGTATCGCGCCATCGCGGGTGCCTTCCGCCCTACCGCCGCTGCGCGATGGGCACGTAGGGCAGGTCCATGGGGCCAATGTACTCCAGCAGGGGCCGGATGAGGATGTTGTCCTTGTACTGCTCCAGGCACTGGAGGGTCCAGCCGGGGATGCGCCCCAGGGCAAAGATGGGGATAAAGATGTCGTCGGGGATGCCCAGGAGGTAGTAGATGGAGCCGGCGAAGAAGTCCACGTTGACGAAGATGCCCCGCTTTCGGTAGGGCACCATGACCTTCTCTTCCACGTAAGTCAGTATCTGGAACCACTGGGGCTGGCCCACCTTGTCGCCCAGGGCCTTGGCGCGCTGGCGCAGGTGCCGGGCTCGGGGGTCCTCCGCCTTGTACACCCGGTGGCCAAAGCCCATGATGCGCCCGCCGCCGTCCAGAATCTTGCGACAGTACTCTTCTGCGTTCTCCGGCTGGCCGATCTCCTCGGCCATCTTCATCACCTCTTCCGCGGCGCCGCCGTGCCAGGGGCCCTTGAGCACGCCCACGCCGGTGACCACGGCGGAGTGCAGGTCGGATAGGGTTGAGGCGGTAACCCGCGCGCCGAAGGCCGAGGCGTTGGCCCCGTGCTCCGCGTGGAGGATGAAGTCCACGTCCAGCAGCTTGGTAGTTTCGGCGTCGGGAAGCTCCCCAAAGAGCATGTACAGGAAGTTGCCGGCGTGGCTCAGGTCTGGATTGGGCGCCACCGGCTCCAGCCCCTGGCGCAAGCGGTGGTGCGCCGCCACGATGGTCGGCGCCATGGCGGTGAGGCGAATGCCTTTGCGCAGCGTAGCCTCGGGGGAGTTGTCTTTCACGTCGGGGTCAAAGCCGGAGAGGGCCGAGATACCGGTGCGCAGGGCGTCCATGGGATGGCTTGTCTTCACCAAGTCCAAGACTTGTATGACGTCGTCGGGGATGCGGCGGTTGGCCCGCAGTTCGGCGTCGAAGCGACTCAGTTGCGGCCGGGTGGGCAACGCACCCTTGAGCAGGAGATAGGTTACTTCCTCAAAGGTGGACTTCTCCGCCAGATCATGGATGTCATAACCGCGATAAAGGAGCTTCCCTTCCTGGCCATCAATGAAGCTGGCCGTGGTGGTGTCGAAATAAACGTCCTTGAGTCCCTTGAAAATCTGGGGAGCCATCAATGACCTCCATCCCGTGGTTACCCCAGCGGCGGGACGTCCTGAGCGGCAGGTTGCGAGCCGGTGGCGGAGTCCAACAGGCGCCTGCCGCTAAACAAAAAGCGGGCCGTGGGTTGGGCGGATTGTAGCATCGGCCTATGGGGGTGTCAAGCCAAAACGTAGCTAGGGATAGCTTGGGGGCCTGTCTTGGCGGCTGGCATTGCAACGCGTAACGGGAGCGTAAGGATTGGATAAGCGGGCTGGGGAGTTTACAATGGACTGTGTCCGGGGAGGGATGGCCGAGTGGACGATGGCGACGGTCTTGAAAACCGCTAACCTTTCGGGGTTCGTGGGTTCGAATCCCACTCCCTCCGCCACATCAACAACCACCACAGGCCAAGTTAGAGTTGTTACGGCAGGTTGGCAGCCATGACGCCTGAGCAGATCCTGGCAGACCACATCCCGCCAATCGTTGCCCTGGCCCAGCGCCTGCGCCAACTGATGTTGCAGGCGGCGCCGGAAGCGCGGGAGGCTGCCTACCCAGGGTGGCATGCCATCGGCTACCGGCACCCCCAAGCAGGATACTTCTGCGGAATCTTCCCCTATGCGGACCACCTCAAACTCTACTTTGAGTACGGCAAGTTTCTCCCAGACCCGGAGCACCGGTTGCAGGGTGACGGCCGCCAGACACGGTATCTGGTCATCGAGTCGCCCGAGAACATCCACGCCGGGTACATCAGCCAACTGGTGAAGGACAGCATCGCATTGAAAAGCGATACGGCGCGCACCAGCAAGCAACGCCCCGCGTCGATGTAGGCGTAGCCTCGGCCCTTGTCTTGCCCACTGTCTACCCGCTGCACGGCGCACTCCGCCAGCCAACCGCAAACCTTGACGACGCTAACTGCTTAATCTACACTGCATCGCGGCGCCCGGCCCCCTATGGAAAACTGGCAGAAGCGATGGATCTGAAAGCTTACATCCGGGACATACCTGACTTCCCCGAGCCAGGCATCCTGTTTCGGGACATCACCCCATTGCTGAAAACGCCCACGGCGTTTCGCTGCGTGGTAGATCGGCTGCGGGAGCGGTACGAGAACGAGACCTTCGACACCATTGTGGCCGTGGAGTCTCGGGGCTTTCTCTTCGGCGCTCCTCTGGCCTACCAGATGGGCAAGGCCCTGGTGCCGGTGCGCAAGCGGGGCAAGCTGCCCTCCCGCACGTACAGCACCGAGTACTCCCTGGAGTACGGCGCCAACGCAATGGAGATCCACGCCGACTCCCTGGCGCCCGGCCAGCGGGTGCTGTTGCTGGATGACTTGCTGGCTACCGGCGGCACCCTGGCGGCCACCGCCCGGCTGGTGGAAATGACCGGCGGCATCGTGGCCGGCGTAGGCGTGGTTATTGAGCTGAAAGACTTGCAGGGCCGCCGCCGCCTGAAAGGCTACGACGTTTTTTCCCTGATAGAGTACTGAACTGAATACTGAGCCTGGTTCGGCGTTAGCCCCGCGGGACCGGGTCTGGCCAGCAACCACTTCTACCCGCCCCTAAAGGCTTGTCTTCCCTATGTCGGGAGGCGCTAGCGCAGCGTAAGGAGGCCATATGGCAGATCGTTACACCGTGGGCGATGTGCAACTCACCGCCGTGATTGACATGGTGCCGCCGCCCCGTCAGCCTTCGGCATTCTTTGCTGGCGTTACTGACGCCCAGTGGGCGCCCTACAAAGAGTACCTGGAGAACGGCAAAGTCCAGCTTTACTACGGCGCCTTCGTGGTGAAAACGGCGGAGCATACCATAATGGTGGACACTGGCATGGGGCCTGGCCCCCACCCGGAGCGGGGCAACCTCACCGGCAATTTGTATGAGGAGTTGCGCCCCATCCTGCTGCCGCCGGACAACACCAGCAACACCAACGTCTCGCCCTCGGACCAGATTAACTTTGTGGTGCACACCCACCTGCACGCCGACCATGTGGGGTGGAACCTGCGCTACCAGGGCGGCATACCGGCGCCCACCTTCCGGCGCGCCAGGTATATCATTCCCAAGGCCGACTACGACTACTTCACCACCAAGGAGATGCTGGAGAAGTATCCCCACATCCAGAAGCAGGTGATGCCGCTGCGCCAACTGCGCCTCCAAGAGATTGTGGAGGGCGACTACCAGGTCACCGGACAGGTGTCCTGTGCCCCCGCGCCGGGCCACACGCCGGGCCACCAAGTGGTGATGGTCAACGCCGGCGGGCAGAAGGTGATGCTGGTGGGCGACATGCTCCACAGCCCGGTGCAGGTGGCCGAGCCGGGTTGGTGCGCCGCGGTGGACTACGACCAAGCCCAAAGCCGCACGGTGCGGGAGCGGCTGCTGAACCAGGCGGAGCGGGAGGGTTGGATCATCGCCGCGGGCCATTTCCCGCCGGGACAGCAGGTGGGCAAAGTAGTCAGCCGCCAGGGCAAACGGCGCTGGCAGTCTCTGTAGGCCCTGGCCCGCGCCGTCGCATGCTGTCTACCCACTGGGTAACCTGCCCGCCAAACCCGAAGGGGTGCGCTGCCATGACATTGCGGCCTGACGCCGGGCAGAGATATTGCTGACCCTCGGGTAAATCCCTTTATCGAAGCTACGGAAATCCCCCCAACCCCCCTTTGCAAAGGGGGGCCAGAAGGGATTTCAGTCCCAAATGCTCCACCACCGCATTAGATATTTATGCAAGGCTCGGTACATGAGCGCGCCTGAAGTCCTGGCGGCGTCGGCGATCGGCATAGTCCTGGGCCGGTGGGTCAACCTGAGCATTGACCGCCTGCCGCCACTTCATGCCGAAGGGGAAGCGTCCTCTGGCCCTACATCCAGGCCTCCACTGTCCTTCCTGGACCTGGCGCCGTTGGTGAGCTTCGCGGCACTGCTCAAACCCTCGCCCAACACCCGCCGCTGGCTCCGCTGCCGGCCGCCGCTGGTGGAGGTAATCACCGCACTGTTGTGTGGCGTCGTCGCATACCGGTACGTCCTGAACCTGGGCGCGGCGTTGTTGGTCCACGTGGCTTTCGTGGACCTAGAGCACACGCTGATCCTGAACAAGGTGGTGTTCCCGCCCTGGCGGTGGCCGTGGTCGCTTTCCCTTTCACACCTCTGGCCCAAGACTGGGGCATGGTGGAAGCCTACCTGCGGTCTCTGGGCGGCGCCGGCTTGGGCTTTGCGGTCATGCTCGTGGTGTACGGAGTGTCCCGAGGCGGGCTAGGCGCCGGTGATGTTAAGCTGGCAGCGTTCTTGGGAGGCATTCTGGGGTTCCCCACCATCATCGCCGGGCTGCTGATTGGGTTCATGGCTGGCGGGCTGGTGGGCCTGCCGCTGCTCCTGCTGCGACTAAAGGGCCGCCGTGACACCATACCCTATGGACCATCCCTGGTGGCCGGCGCCGCGGTGGCCCTGCTGGCCGGGCCGGGCATTTTCGATTGGTACACAGCCCTGTTTCGCTAGATTTGGGGGCCACTGCTGCCCCAGGTAGGGTATAATCTTCATCCGGAAGTAACTCGGATGGGCACCTTACGCGCACCGCTAAGGTGAACCTAGGCAGGGAGCAAAGGAATAGTATGGGAAAGTTTTTGGACTTGATGGAACGCATCGCCAACGGCTCGCCGGCGGGCCTGGGCTTTGGCGCCGCGCGGGCGACTAAGGTCCCCAGCATGGCCTTAATCACCCTGGTTTCCGGGCATCATGCCCATGGCCTGAAGACGGTGGCCACCTTGGTCCCCGATGCCACTCTGGTATCTGGGCTAAAGGGCCCAGCGGCCCTGGGCGACATCAAGGGCGGGCTGCCCGCCGCGCCGTGGGGGGTCAGCATTGAAGGGCTCAGCGAGGCCGAGGCAAAAGAGTACCGGGAGCACGGCTGCGACCTGCTGGCCTTCCCGTTGCAGGGCACCATGGCAGCCGCCCTGGACGAGGAAGAAGTGGGCCGGGTGTTGTGCCTGGAACCCCATGTCCAAGAGCCGGAGCTGCGGGCCATTGATACCCTGCCGGTGGATGCGCTGCTGGTGAACATGACCGTGGTATCGGGGCCGTGGAGCCTTCAGGATTTGATGGCCATCGGCGCCATCAGCCGCCGCTCCAGCAAGTATGTGCTGGTATCGGTGTCCCAGCCGCCCGGCAAGAAGGACCTGGAGGCGCTGCGCGACCTGGGCGTGCGCGGCCTGGTGCTGGATGTGGGCGCTGTAAGTTTGGAAGTCCTTAAGGAGCTGAAGACCACACTGCTGGAGATGCCCCGCAAGCGGCCGCAGCGGAAGGAGCGCACCACTGCGATCCTGCCGGGCAGCGTGTACGGCGGCGGCCAGGCGGCCGGGCCAGCCCACGAGCCGGACCACGAGGAAGAGGAAGAGGACGACGAGTAGCGCCCGGTGGCGACGCACATCAGCCTGCGCCGGGCGGAGGACTTCGTGGTGGAAGAGGTCCTCAAGGAAAGCCCAGGACGCGCCGGCGACTATGGCGTTTACCAGGCCACCAAGCGCTGGCTGACCACCCCGGAGTTGCAGCAGCGCCTGGCTCAGCAGTTGGGCGTGCCTCCCAGCGCATTGTCCTTTCCGGCGCTGAAAGACAAGGCCGCTGTCACCACGCAGCACTTCAGCCTGCGGGGCGCCAGCGCCGGCCAGCTTTCTGGAACCGGGTTCAGCGTCCGCATGGTGGGGCGGCTACCCAGGCCGCTCACCGCCGGGGATTTGCGGGGCAACCGGTTCACCGTCACCCTGCGCGCGTTGAAACCCGGTGAAGCCACGGCGCTGGGGGAACGGCTCACGGCGCTGGCGCAGCAAGGGTTGCCCAACTACTTCGACCAGCAGCGGTTTGGGTCATACACGCCGGGCGGCGTCTTCATCGGCAAGGCCATCCTGCAGGGGGATGCGGAGGCGGCGCTGCGGGCTTACTTGGCCCAGCCGGCGCCGGGGGACAGCCCAGCCTTGCTGGCCTTCAAACCTCTGGCCAGCGCCCATTGGCGGGATTGGGATCGGTTATTCCAGAACGCGCCGCGCTCCAACCATCGCAGCCTGCTGACCTTCCTCCGGGACCACCCCGAGGACTTCCGCAAGGCGCTGAACCTGATCACGCCCCGGCTGCTGCCCCTGCTCCTGTCCGCCTATCAGAGCTTCCTGTGGAACCGCATGGCCAGCCAATACCTTCAGGTGCGGATGGCAGGCAGCCCGGCCCAAGTATCTTTCACCAACGTGGCCGGGGAGCAGTTGGCGCTGTACCGGGGCATCCCCTCAGCATTAGCAGACGAGCTGCACCGCTTGTCCATGCCGCTGCCGAACCACCGGGCGAGCTACACCCACTCCGAGATGGAGGCCATCGCGCTGCGGGTTCTGGAAGATGAGGGGTTGGCGCTGGACGGCCTGAAAGCTCGGTTGCTCAAGCGGGCCTACTTATCTAAAGGCTACCGTCCGGTGGCGGTGTTCCCCAGTGAGACGGAGTGGGAGACCCACGCTACCGAATCCGGCGAGGGCTCGCTATTGCGGCTGAAGTTTTTCCTGCCGCCGGGGAGCTACGGCACCCTGGTGCTGAAGGCGCTGGGGACATCTGGCAGTGAAGTCGAGGTTGGAGAGCAAGGGCCGGAGGAGTTAG
>SHYG01000077.1 GCA_009692925.1 Dehalococcoidia bacterium | reverse complement strand
TGGACAATTATGGTCAACTAGCATCACGCACCTTACGAACGGAGATATACCGGGTGGGCATCTGCGCCCTGCGTCTGCAGGGTCCGTAGGGGCGCGCAGCTGTGCGCCCCTACGTCCGCGTCTCGAGATTTAAGAATGCCTGACAACTAGCATCACGCACCTTCGTAAGGGGGGACGGGCCGTCCCCTCCTACTGCCAGGACCAGAAGGCCAGCCCGCCCGCCGCCAGGTCCACCGGCGGGCTGACGCCGGAGGGGTCCAGCACCCACACCCGGTCGCCGGTGGGAGTGTGGCCATTGCGCCGGCTGTCCACGGGCTGCCGCGTGCCCGCCACCACCATTCGGGAGCTGTCGGGAGACCAGAGCGAGTGGGAGAAGGCATACTGGTCAAAGAACTGGAGCAGGGTAAGCACCTGGGCCGCCGGCTGGAAGGAGAAGAAGTAGGAGGACGGTATGGGCGCCCGCGGCTCGGTGGAGATGGCCTTCCAGAGAACCCGCTGCTCCGCCAAATCCAGGGCCACCCAGGCCATGCGGCGTCCGTCGGGGGACCAGAAGAAGGCCAGCAGAGTCTCCGCCACCAGGGTGCGGGCCGGGCCACCCTCCGCCGGGACAATCCGCAGCCGGCTATACGCCGCGGCGCTGGAGTCCTCCTGATCCGCCACCGCCAGCTCCAGTCCGTTGGGCGACCACAGGAAGGCGGCCTGGTGGCCCACCTCCAGCACCCGCCGGGCCAGGCCCGAAGCCAGCTCCGCCACCACCAACTGGTTGCCGCCGGACCCCGCAGCCCCGTCGCCAGCGGACACGTAGGCCAGGCGGCGGCCATCGGAGGAAAAGGCGGCGACGCGGAAGCCATCGCCCGAGGCCAGCAGCTGCCGGGCATCGGTGCGGTGGAAGGGCCGGGGGGCCAGCACCACGTCGTCACCGTGATGCAGCAGCAGGGCGCGGCCCTCCGGATGCCAGTGGCAGAACAGGGGCGCGCCCGCGGCCACCCGCACGGCAGGAGCGCCGGTTACGGCCTCCAAGTCTTGCACCAGCAGGGTCAGCGCCTCGGGGCCGGTGGCCAGCAGCGCCAGGGAGCGGCTGTCGGGCGACCAGCAAAGATAGTGAGGCGTCCCCTCGGCCATCATGCCGGGTGTGTCGTTGGTGTAGGCCGTGCGGCTCTCTCCGGTGGCGACGTCGACGACCTGTACCGACACCTCCAGCTGGTTGCCCGCCACCCGCAGGCGCGAGGCGGCCACGAGACGTCCGTCGGGCGACCAGGTGGGCCAGGCGTAGGCGATGCTCAGGTCCAGCCGCCGCGGGCCGGTGGCTGCTTCCATAGAAACGGAAACGGCACCGGAACCGGCAGATGGCGCACGGCGCACCAGCGGCTGGGCCGGCTCCCGCCCGTTAGGGGCGATGGTGAGCAGGTCACCCTCCGGGCTGAGGTACACAATTCGGTCCACGGTAGCTCCTGGAGTGTGGATTGCCATGTGGGCCTTGAGAATGAACGGCTACGACCAAGTTCTCGTCATTCCGGCGAACGCCGGAATCCAGCCGTCCTAGGCGTTCATGAAGATAATGCCCAAATACAAAGTACCATTTAGGCTTCTCACGCGGAGACAAGTGCTCCCACAAAATCGGGGCGCCCTGGGTTCCGGCCTCCGCCGGAACGACGAGGGTTATTCACGTCGTGTTCCTCTCCAGTCAATTTTTGGATGCCTCACGGTTACAGCAAAAACATATCTGCCAACTGGCCCCCAGGATACCACCGGCAGCCCCCGGCGGCAACGACGGCGGCACGGGCCTAGACCACCACCGCTCACCAAAAACACACCGGCATTTTGGTTAAGCTCCGCCTTGCCAGCAGCCCTCCGGCCTGCTACTTTTAACCGGCCAGATCCCCTTTCCCGCTCCAGGGCCGGCGTCAGGTTGCAGCGCATAAACTGTCCCGATACCTATGGACAGGGGACGCCGGCCAGGCGAAGGATGGGGCAGTTCTTATAGAAACGCTAGACACGCTAGAAACGATCAAACCCACGGAAACTACAGCAGCCCCGGAAACCACGGAATCCACGGAGACGGCGGAAACTTCGGTGCCAATACACGAGCTATCACCCAAAGACCAGTGGCGCAGAATTCTGGGGGAGCTGGAGATGCAGTTGCCCCGGCCCACCTTTGAGACCTGGCTCAAGCCCACGGAGGGCCTGAGCTCCGACGACCGCAACTTTGTGGTGGAGGTGCCCAGCCCCTTCTACATCGAGTGGCTGGAGCGGCGCATCTACCAGACCATCCAGCGCACCGTGGAGAAGCTCATGGGTGCGCCACTGGAGGTCACCTTCCAGGTGCGGCCCGACGCCCTGGCCCCGCCGGGGACCTACGACGATGACGACCGGCCCGAAAGGTTGCCGGGGGCCGCCATTCCCCACGCGCCCCAGAGCGCGCGGTACAACTTCAAGAAATTTGTGGTGGGGCCCTCCAACCAACTGGCCTACAACGCCTCCCGCGCCGTGGTGGACAGCATCGGCCTGGCCTACAACCCCCTGTTCATCTACTCCGGCGTGGGACTGGGCAAGACTCACCTGCTCAACGCCATCGCCGACGCCTGCTTCTGGAAGGGCTACACCGTCATCTACCTCACCTGCGAGCAGTTCACCAACGAGTTCATCGGCGCCATTCGCAACGGCACCACGGAGGACTTCCGCCAGCGGTATCGCCAGGCCCACGCCCTGCTCATCGACGACGTGCAGTTCCTGGGGGGCAAGGACCAGACCCAGGAGGCCTTCTTCCACATCTTCAACGAGCTGCACGGCTCCGGCCGCCAGATTGTGCTCACCTCTGACCGGCCCCCCAAGTCCCTGGGCCTGCTGGAGGACCGCCTGCGCTCCCGCTTTGAGGGCGGGCTGACGGTGGACATCCAGGCCCCCGACCTGGAGACCCGCATGGCCATCCTGGACTTCAAGGCCCGGGACATGGAAATCTTCATGGACGACCGGCTGCTGGAGATGATTGCCAAGCGGGTGCAGCACAACATCCGGGAGCTGGAGGGCGTGCTGACCCGGCTGGTGGCCTACTCCCGGTGGCAGCAACCCCAGTCGTTAGGTTCCGCGGGCTCCACCGTCACTCGGGAGGTCGCCTCCCGGGTGCTGGACGATTTGGCCGCCAACTCGCCGCGCCACCAAACGGACCCGCAGCGCATCCTCCTGGAGGTGGCCCGCCACTACCGACTCACCGTGGCGGAGCTGCTGGGCAAGGGCCGCACCAAAAAGGTGGCCCTTGCCCGCCAGGTGACCATGTACCTGCTGCACACCGACCTGGAGATGGCCATGTCGGCCACCGACGTGGGGCGGCTGCTGGGCGGCCGGGACCACTCCACGGTGATCCACGGCGCGGGCAAGATTAGCGCGGAGATTAACGAGGACCCCCACCTGCGGCAGGACGTGCTGACCATCAAAGAAGCCATCTTTAGCGCTCCGCTGCCAAACGACATAACTCGGTAACTTGTCATAATCCTGGGGATAACCTGCCAAATTCGGTGGATAACCTGCCTTCAGTAGTGGATAAGCCGGATGCTCCCGGCGTGGTTCTGAGGGAGCATCCGGCATAACTTTTTCCCCCTTACCACGCTCCAAAAGTTATCCACAACCCCCTCGGTATTGTCCCCAACCTTGCCCGAGTTATCCATGCTAGAATGGTAGCAGTGCGCTATTTCCCGGTATGTGGCACATTCAGCCATCCACGCCGTCCACTCCATTAGTACTATGGTTCTCTTGATGATTCTAAACACACTGTCTTCTTAAGTTATTTCAGAGAACCATAACCGGGGACCGGCGGACTAGGCCGCCCTTCTCCCCATTGTGAAGGCGGAAATACAGAAGGGGTCGTCTGCGCCCAGCACCGCGCGGCGGAAGTTGGAGAATGACCGTCCTGTAGTCCCACCGTCGTAATGGGGGACGGGACTGGGTAGTAGCAGTAAAAGGTTAGGACAATTCCATGATTGACACAGTACGGATGAACATCAAGGCGGGAGACGGCGGCAACGGGTGTGCCAGCTTCCGGCGGGAGAAACACATCGCCAAGGGAGGCCCCGACGGCGGCGATGGCGGCCGCGGCGGGGGCGTGTACGTGCTGGCCGATAACTCGCTGAACACGCTGCTGCATCTGAAGTTCAACAGCACCATCTACGCGGCTCGTGGGGGCCAAGGCCGAGGCAACAACCAGACCGGCGGCCACGGCGAAGATACGATAATCCGGGTGCCGCTGGGGACTGTGGTGTGGCGGATCGGGGAGGAAGGCGAGCGGGAGATGATCACCGACGTCACCGATTTGGAGCCGCGCATCGTCGCGAGGGGCGGCCGGGGGGGGTACGGCAACCTTCGATACATGACCTCGACCAACCAAGCGCCGATGCTGGCCCAGAAGGGTGAGGATGGCGACCGCGTGGTGCTGAACCTGGAGCTGAAGTTGCTGGGCGACGTGGCCCTGCTGGCGCGCCCCAACGCCGGCAAGTCGACACTGGTGTCGCGGTGCACCGCGGCGCGGCCCAAGATCGCCGACTATCCCTTCACCACCGTAGAGCCGGTGCTGGGCGTGGTGAAACTGATGCAGCGCACCTTTGTGATGATGGAGGTGCCCGGTCTGTTGGAGGGGGCGCACCTGGGTGTGGGTCTGGGGCACCAGTTCCTGCGCCACGCCGAGCGCGCGCGCTTATACATCCACCTGCTGGATGGCCTGTCGGCAGACCCCGCCGCGGACTTTCGCATGGTGAACCTGGAGCTGTCGCAGTGGCGGTCGGAGCTTCTGGAGAAGCCCCAGATCATCGTGGTGAACAAGGTAGACGTGACAGAGGTGCGGGAGCGCCGCCCCGAGCTGGAGCAGGCGCTGCGGCTGGCGGCGTCGGAGCTGCATCCGAGAGTGGCCGGCTGGGACACCCAAATACACTTCATATCCGCGGCCACCGGCGAGGGCGTGGATGCTCTGATTAACCGCATCTTCCAGTCGCTGGATGCACTGCCGCCTCCGGGAGCAGTAGCGCCCGAGGATTTGGTGGAGGGCGAGGAGCCTTTAGCGCCTCCGCCGGTGCGGACCGCGGTGGCCACCCGGCCCCGGGCCCGGAACCTGATACGGGTGGAGCGCGGCGTGTATGTGGTCGACTCGCCGGATTTCGAGCGGTTGGTGGCCCTGGCGGACATGGATGACGACCGCGTGGTGCTGCAGTTGTGGCGCGAGTTGGGCCGCCGCGGGGTTGTCAAGCAGCTGGAGACCGCGGGCGTGCAGGCCGGCGACACCGTGCGCATTGGCCGGGTGGAGATGGAGTGGTACTGAGGACCGAAATCCCCCCTGCCCCCTTTACGAAAGGGGGGTGGGCCGGATTCATCCTTCCCAACCGGATTTAGATGTTTATGCAAGGCTCGACAACATGGGCATAGGCATCCTGGGCGGCACCTTTGACCCGGTGCACCTGGGTCACCTGCTGGCGGCGGAGTCCGCGCGCGAGGCGCTGGGTCTGGAGCGGGTGTTGTTCATGCCCGCGGGCCAGCCCTGGCTCAAGGCGTACCGCGGGCTCACCCCCGGCCGCCACCGGCTGCGCATGGTGGAACTGGCGGTGGCGGACAACCCCGCGTTCCAAGCGGCGCGCCATGAGATAGACCGGCCGGGCCCCACCTACTCCGTGGACACCCTGGAAGCCCTGCGGGCCGAGCTGGGGCCTGGCGTTCCGCTGCACCTCATCCTGGGCCAGGACGCCCTGGCAGAGTTCCACCGGTGGCGGTCCCCGGAGCGGGTGCTGGAGCTGTGCCGACTGGCGGTGGTCCCCCGGCCGGGGCAAGAGGCATCGGAGTGGCTGGAGCTTTTCACCCGCAACTCCTTGCCGGCGGGGCAAGTAACCCTGCTGGCGCCAGGATTGACCGGGCCGCAAGTAGACATCAGCGGCACCGGCATCCGCCGCCGCGTGGCGGAGGGCCGCTCCATCCGCTACCAGGTGACCAACCCCGTGGCGGAGTACATCCGGGAGCACCGGCTGTACCAATCCGCAACGCCTTAGCGCCTATCCCGATCACCACAGAGACGCCGGGAACGCAGCGAGTTTACGACTGGTTTGCCGTGTCCTCAGCGGTCTTGCACGCTGGCCTGTAGGGGCGAGGCATCCTCGTCCCTACAGGCCAGCGTGCTGTGCGGTGAAGTTTAGGAAAGGTTCCTAGCAGACGCAGCCACCCCGCCCCGGCTACGGTTTCCCTCCCGCCCCCCTAACCACATTGGCACCAAACTGGCCCCAGATTGGGACTATATTTCATTGACTCAGCTCTGCGCGTCGCCTAGATTGAACCGGCAAGCAGGCGCCCCGGCGTTCACATAGATAAACCACATTGGCATTATAGTGTCACTCAAATTCAGAAGGTCGCACCACACTGGCACTAACTCTCCATCGAACTTAAGCCGCAGCCGGGTTAGCTTGTCGGGAGTGCGTGCTTGCAAGCGCTTACTCGCTCAGGCGGGATATCCGGGGGACCGAGAGTTGGATTCTGTGGCAAAAGCCCAAATTTTTTGGGAGGCAATACTCAATCATGATGGGTATCAACACCAGTAGAATCCGCAACCTATTGATTCCCGTGGGGGGAATCGCCGCGCTGACCCTGGGGCTGATGATGACTGGCGGCACCGCCAGCGCAACCCACGGCGGCACCGGCAACGGCGCGCCCAACGGCGGCCACTACACCCTCAACATCATCGGCGTGGCCAACCCCAAGACCGCCGACATGAAGGACACCAGCGGCCACACCATCTTTGTCCCGCTTAATGGCAAGACGGTGATCTGGCTCTGCGAAGCCGGCGTGGACGCCAACTGCGACGAGACCGTTGGCGTCAGCGACACCGACTTCAAGGTGCTTGACCGCAACGGCACCGACGCCGACGGCGCCCTGTTCGTCCTGCCCAACTCGGACCCCGATGGCGATGGCGCCACCGTTTACTTCGTCTTCGCCCGCGCCCTGGGCACGCCCGGCGGCAAGTCCATCACCACCACCTGCGCGGCGGGCCCGGGCGGTGTCTTCGGCACTGACGACGACACCTGCTCGGTAATCAGCATGGTGCTGGAGCGGGACGCCGGCCGGTCCAAGTTTGAGAACGTCAGCAAGTACCTGCTGTACATCTACGCTGACCTGGACGGCGACGGCGACCTAGCAGGGTGCTGAAAAAGGGGTCGACGACCCGAAATCGTCCCAATTTTCGTATCTGAGAGTCCGTCCATTTTTCGCAAGATCGGGGTTTTTCAGCAGCCTGCTAGAGCGCCTGGCGCTCTTTGACGACCGGTTGGAGAACTACCTCTGGTCCTACGACAACCAGGGCCTCCGGCTGGCCCAGATCCGCTTCTACCAGTGCGTAACCACCGTGCCCGACCCCAATGACCTCAGCCTGGACCTGAACGGCGACGGGGTGGTGGATGCGTATGAGCTTGAGGTTGCTGCCTCGGACGACAGCGCCTGCTTCAGCGGGGCCCACTAACCCAGACCTTTTTCGCGACAGAAAGCTCCCGGTAACTAGAGGGCCAGCGGAATCAAACCCGCTGGCCCTCTGCTTTGTGCGGGGCCGCCCCGCTGTTCTTCTCCCGCCGCCGGGGGTAGAATCGGGGGCAGGGGAACGACCCCCTGTAGTCCTCCTTCGTAAGGGGGGACGGGGACGGGCCTTCCCTCTCCCCCTTACGAAGGGGGAGATACAGCGGGGGTCGTACCGCCCCCGCACGGAGGCAACCCAAATGACGGCAAGTCTTAGTCCCGACTCGTTGGCACGCAAGGACACCCTCAACCGCCTGCTGGCCCTGGCCCTGGAACGCGGCGCCCTGAAGTACGGCGACTTCACCCTCTCCTCGGGCAAGCAGAGCCGCTACTACTTTGACGGTCGGCTGCTGAGCCTTGACCCCGAGGGGGCCTACCTCATCTCCCAGGCGCTGCTGCCCCTGCTGCAGCAAGCCCGCGCCCAGGCGGTGGGCGGCCTCACCCTGGGGGCCGACCCCATCGTGGCGGCGGTGGCGCTGGCCAGCCATCAGGCCAAAAGCCCCATCCCCGGCTTCATCGTGCGCAAAGAGGCCAAGGGTCACGGCATGCGCCAGGGCATTGAGGGGCCGCTGCCGCCCCAGAGCCGGGTGGCCATTGTGGACGACGTGTGCACCACCGGCGGGTCGCTGTTCCAGGCCATTGCCGCCGCGGAGGCCGCGGGCTGCACGGTGGTGAAGGTGCTGGCGCTGCTGGACCGCATGGAGGGCGGCAGCGACGAGCTGCGCCGCCGGGGCTACGACTTCGCCGCGCTGCTGGCGGCCACCTCTGGGGGGGAGATCCGTGTGGTGTAGTGGGGGGGGCGGGGAACGACCCCCCTGTAGTCCCCCCTTCGTAAGGCGGGACGGGGACCGGGACGGACCGTCCTTCTCCCCTTACGAAGGAGGAGATACAGAGGGGGTGGTCTTCGCCCCTTACTTATATCCCGCCCCCGGCCCAAAGAGCAGGGGTAGCTGGACAACCTCCACCCAGCCCGCGCTTTCCTGACCTGCCGGGGCCAGCTCCAGCCGGGCGCCCACCGTCGCCGCCGCCAGCCGCGCGTAGCCCAGACCCAGAAGCTCGCCGCCGCCGGGCAGTCTCGCCACGGAAGTAACCGACCCCACCGCCTGCCCTTCGCGATGCAGCGTCGCGCCCTGGGATGCCTGCGCCCCAGGGGAGAACCGCAGCATCACCAGCCGCTTCTGCACCCGCTGGTAGGTGTCCAGCCGGGCGATGACCTCCTGGCCGATGTAGCACCCCTTGGTGAAGCTGATGGCCCCTACCAGTCCGGCCTCCAGGGGGTTGTAGTCATCCCCCATCTCCTGGCCGTGGGCAGGCGCCCCTTGCTGCACCCGCAGAATGTCCCAGGCCTCCAGGCCCAGGGGCGTCAGGCCCGACTCCCGCAGCTTCTCCCACACTGGCAACGCCGCCGCGCCGTCCAGCACCACATCGTAAGCGGGCAGCGACCCCAGGGGCCGGTGGATCACCCGCACCTGCTGGCCCGCCAGGGTGCCCGCAACGGTATGGAAGGGCGCCAGTCCCGCCAGCTCCAGCCCCGTCCCGGCGAGCAAGGCCTCCAGCGCGGCGCAGCCCAGCGGCCCGATAACCGTCAGCATGGCGGTTTCGGGGGTCAGGTCCGTCACCGTCAAGTCTTCCATGATGGTGTACTTATCCAGCCACTGGATCACGGCCTGCTGCAACCCCGGGCTGGTGAGCAGCAGCACATCCTGCCCAGTATTCACCACCGCCACCAGGTCCAGAATGCGGCCCCGGTCGGTGGTGAGGATCGTCGGCGCGCCCTGGCCGTGGGCCAGATGCAGCACCTGGTTGGAAGACAGGCGGTTCAGCAGGTCCAGGGCGTCCTTGCCGGCGGCCCGCAGGCGGCCCGCGTAGGAGCGGTCGTGGAGGGCGGCGCCGTGCAGCGCGGCGGCATACTCCGCGGCCGGACCGGCGGCGAAGGCCAGGGGCAACTCCCAGCCGTGGCGGGTCTGGAAGCGCGCGCCGTCGGCGGCGTGGCGGGCGTGCAACGCCGAGCGCTGGGTTGCGTGGGATGTCATGGCTGCCTCCGAAAATGGGTAGGGGCGCACAACTGTGCGCCCCTACGGGTGTGTAATCCTACATGTAACCGGCGGGCCTACACGCCGAAGGAAGTGCCGCAGCCGCAGGTCTTCTTGGCGTTGGGGTTGGTGAAGGTAAAGCCCTTGCCGTTGAGACCGTCGGAGAAGTCCAGGACGGTGCCCGCCAGGAAGATGAAGCTCTTCTTGTCCACCATGACCTTCACGCCGTGCTGCATGACGATGCGGTCGGTGGGCAGCTCCTGGTCGGTAATCTTCAGCTCGTAGGTGAGGCCGGAGCAGCCGCCGCCCTTGACGCCCACGCGGATGCCCACGCCCTGGCTAACGCCCTCTTTGGCGGCGAAGTACTGAATCTTCTCCGCGGCCTTCTCGGTAATCTGGACGCCCAGGTCCACGCCTTCTCTCGCTACAGCCATGAGTCCCTCCCGCGGGACAGATTTTGCCCTTATAGATTCAGAGATTGTCTACTGTTATTGTAGGGAATTGACGTAGGGGCGTCAAGGGTGGCGTCATTGACCATTCGCGGTCACCGCGTCTAACAGGCTGCTGAAAAACCCCGATTTTGCGAAAAATGGACGGACTCTCAGATACGAAAATTGGGACGATTTCGGGTCGTCGACCCCTTTTTCAGCACCCTGCTAAAACGTCAGGCGCGAAGGGTCTACTTAGTTCAGCTTTGGGGCAGGCCTAATTGTTGTGTGTGTGGGGGGGGGCAAGATGTTCTTGACGAACATCACGAGGAGCTTCAAACACTCTGCCGTAGAGCCTGTCTCATAGACTGGTTGTCTGACTTGCGCAGTACCGAGCGGGACGACGGCGCCTGAATTGTTGGCTGCGGCGACATTTCTCTGGTCTTGTTAGCTTTCCGAGTCTCTGTGCTTGCCGGCTCAGTTCCACCGGGCCTTGGCC
>SHYG01000076.1 GCA_009692925.1 Dehalococcoidia bacterium | reverse complement strand
TGGTGGGCCGGGTGGGGATCGAACCCACGACACTCGGATTAAAAGTCCGATGCTCTACCAACTGAGCTACCGGCCCATGAGGCATGCTTATTCTATCACAGGCCCTGCCGCCACGGTAAACCGCTTGCAGAAAACGGCGTGCCGGGCAGCCACAACCCCCCTTGCCAGATCGTGAAAAAAGGTGCATACTACCCCCGTTACAAAACTTCTTGGTGGTTAGAGCGGGGTGGACCCACCCGTTCCCATCCCGAACACGGTAGTGAAACGCCCCAGCGCCGACGATACTCCTCTGGCAACGGAGCGGGAAAATAGGCCACCGCCGGGAAATTTGTGATAGGTTGTCAGGAAGGTGTTGCGCTCCTAAAGCGCGAGAGAGACCTTGGACGACACCACGCCGGAACCGTCAGAGCTATCTCCCCAGTCTATTTGCTCCCTTTTGCCCCCAGGAACTCCCCAGCCCTCATTCTCCGCGTCCCACCTATTGTTGCACGACCCGGTTAGGGTACTGGCTTTACACTATCTAGGTGTCCGCCTATACTAGTATCTGTGGGAAATCCACCGGGACATGAACTCGAGGCATTGCCGCGCTGGACATGGTGTTGAAGCGCATGAGTTACCCGGCAACTGGCATCATGGGACGGTCACCGTCCCATCAGAACTCCGGACCCAGTCCTTGATCTGAGAGACATTCCGCCGGAAGCGAGTAACCCCCGCCGGCGCCAGGAGTGGTTTATGGGAAGCAGATTTGAGAAGTTCTCGGAACGGGCACGCAGGGTCCTGTCGCTGGCCCAGGAAGAGGCCCAGCGTTTTAACCACAACTACATCGGCACCGAGCACATCCTCCTCGGCCTGGTGCGAGAGACCGAGGGCGTCGCCGCTCGGGTACTCTCCAGCCTGGGCGTAGACGTGACCAAGGTGCGCTCCGCGGTGGAGTTCATCATCGGCCGGGGCGAAAAGCCCGCTCAAGGGGAGATTGGACTCACGCCTCGCGCCAAGAAGGTGGTGGAGCTGGCGGTGGATGAAGCCCGCCGCATGAACCACACCTATATCGGCACCGAGCATCTGCTCATCGGCTTGCTGCGGGAGGGCGAGGGTGTGGCCGCCGGCGTACTGGAAAGCCTGGGAGTTTCTCTTGAGAAGGTCCGCGGCGAGACCCACCGCATCTTGAGCCACAGCACTCCCGCCGCCGGGCAAGGCGCCCGCACCGGCACTCGCACGCCTACGCTGGACCAGTTGGGTGTGGACCTCACCGTCGCCGCCCGGTCTGGCAAGCTGGACCCCGTGGTTGGCCGGGAGCAGGAGATTCAGCGGGTGATCCAAATCCTGAGCCGGCGCACCAAGAACAACCCCGTGCTGGTGGGAGAGCCCGGCGTGGGCAAAACTGCCATTGTGGAAGCGCTGGCCCAGCGCATCAGCGGCGGCTCCGTGCCGGAGACCTTGCAAGGCAAGCGCCTGGTCACGTTGGACATGGGCGCTCTGGTGGCGGGCACCAAGTACCGGGGCGAGTTTGAAGAACGCCTCAAGAAGGTCATTGACGAAATCAAGAACTCGGGTAACTGCGTTCTCTTCATTGACGAGATTCACACCATTGTCGGGGCCGGCGCCGCGGAAGGCGCGGTGGACGCCTCCAACATCCTCAAGCCGTCGTTGGCCAGGGGAGAGATCCAGTGCATCGGCGCCACCACCCTGGACGACTACCGCAAGTACGTGGAGCGCGACCCGGCGCTGGAACGCCGCCTGCAGCCCGTGCGGGTAGAAGAGCCGTCCCAGGACGATACCCTGAAAATTCTCGAGGGCATTCGCAGCCGCTATGAGGACCACCACAAGGTGAAGATCACCGACGCGGCGCTGAAAGCCGCGGTCACCCTGGCGGCCCGCTTTATCCCCGACCGCTTCCTGCCGGATAAGGCCATTGACCTCATTGACGAGGCAGGGTCCCGGGTGCGGCTGCGGGGCAGCGCGGCCCCGTCCACCGTCAAGGATGCCCAGCAGGTGCTGGAGCAGGTGCGCAAGGAAAAGGACGACGCCATCTCATCCCAGCAGTACGAGGTGGCGGCGGAGCTGCGGGACCGGGAGCTTCATCTCAACCAGAACCTGGACACCCTAGAGAAGGAGTGGCAGGAGGGGCGAGACAAGGAGCGGGTTTCAGTCACTGAAGAAGATATCGCCCAGGTGGTCAGCATGTGGACGGGCATTCCCGTAACCCGGCTGGGTCAGGAAGAGACCACCCGTCTGGTGCATATGGAAGCCGAGTTGCACAAGCGCATCATCGGCCAAGAAGAGGCTATTGTCAGCATCTCCCGGGCAGTGCGCCGTGCCCGGGCAGGCCTTAAGGACCCACGGCGTCCCATTGGCGCCTTCCTGTTCCTGGGGCCCACCGGCGTGGGAAAGACCGAGTTGGTGCGCGCCCTGGCAGAGTTCATGTTCGGCAGCGAGGACAACATGATCCGCCTGGACATGTCCGAGTTCCAGGAGCGGCACACGGTGGCCCGTCTCATCGGCGCGCCGCCGGGGTATGTGGGTTATGACGAGGGCGGCCAGCTCACCGAAGGGGTACGCCGCAAGAACTACACCTGCGTCTTGCTGGACGAGATTGAGAAGGCCCACCCTGAAGTGTTCAACATCTTGCTCCAGATCTTCGATGCCGGGCAGCTCACCGACGCCCGCGGGCGCCGGGTGGACTTCCGCAACTCCATCATTGTCATGACCAGCAACTTGGGGTCGGACCTGATTAAGCGCGAGACCAGCATGGGCTTTGGCGTCAAGAGCGACAACGCCCAGTCTCAGCAGCAGTCCTACGATCGCATGAAGGACAAGGTGATGGAGGAGGTCAAGCGCTTCTTCCGTCCCGAGTTCCTGAACCGCATCGACGCCAACATCGTCTTCCACCAGCTAGGACGGTCGGAGATCCTGTCCATCGTGGAGTTGATGATGAACCAGGTGCGCAAGGAGCTCAAGGACAAGTCCATTGTCCTGGAGCTTACCGACGCCGCCCGGGAGTGGCTGGGCGAGAAGGGGTTTGACCCCGTCTTTGGCGCCCGCCCCTTGCGCCGCCTCATCCAGAATGAGGTGGAGGACAAGCTGTCCGACGAGGTGCTCGGCGAACGCCTAAAGGCCGGGGATACGGCGGTGGTGGACTTGGTGGATGGCAAGATTGTTGTTCATTCCAAGGTGCCGGTGCCGGTGTCCTAGCTGCCCAACGCGGGCCCTAGCCTGAGCTCAATCGGTTACTGACAGGAGGCCCCACGGAAGTGGGGCCTCCTGTTGTTATAATGGGGGCAGCCAGCCAGACATTTGTTATTTGGGGAGGCTCCAGTGACGCGGCCCAGGGAACGGCGTGCCCCAGTGTATGTATGCGATGACTGCGGACATGAAAGTGCCCGCTGGATGGGCTTCTGCCCCGCGCCGGGCTGCCGCTCTAGCTCGCCCCTGAAGGAGATGGCCCTTTCTCCCAAGGATCGGTCTGCGTCCCAGGGCGCCCACGGGTGGCTGGGCACGGTGGCAGAGGCGCCCCAAGAGCTGTCGCAGCTCAGCTTGCAAGACCAGCGCCGCATCGAGCTGCCCTGCGCGGAGCTGAACCGAGTCCTGGGAGGTGGCATCGTCGCGGGGTCGGTGGTGCTGCTGGCCGGCGAGCCGGGCATCGGCAAGTCCACCCTCCTGCTGCAGCTCGCCCAGTACATGGCGGCCAAAGAGCAGCAAGTGCTATACGTCAGCGGCGAGGAATCGCCGCATCAGATCAAGCTCCGCTCCGACCGGCTGGGGTTCCCAGGCCAGGGGGTGTTTCTGCTGTCCGAGACCGACGTGGACCAGATACTGGCGCGGCTGGAAGAACACCGGCCGGGGCTGGCTATCGTGGACTCCATCCAGACCCTATATACCCAGGACATTCCCTCGGGGCCAGGCGGCGTGGCCCAGGTGCGGGAGTGTGGCCTGCGGCTGATGCGCTGGGCCAAGCTGCGCAACGTCCCGGTGTTCCTAGCCGGCCACGTCACCAAGGACGGCTCCCTGGCCGGACCGCGGGTGCTGGAGCACATGGTAGATGTGGTGCTGTACCTGGAAGGGCAGGAGCTGAACACCTACCGAATCCTGCGCGGCGGCAAGAACCGCTTTGGCTCCACCACGGAGATCGGCGTGTTTGAAATGGGCAGCGTGGGCCTGGTGGAGGTTTCCGATCCTTCTCAGGCGCTGCTGTCCCAGCGTCACGAGCAGGCGGTGGGCGCCGCCCTGGTGCCGGTATTGGAAGGCACCCGTCCCTTGCTGCTGGAGGTACAGGCCCTGACCTCCCCCACTCACCTGCCCGCGCCCCGGCGGGTAGCCAACGGCGTGGACTATAACCGCCTGCTCATGCTCACCGCGGTGGCCAGCCGCCGCGCCGGTCTGGAACTGGGCGGGCAGGACGTAATCGTCAGCGTGGCCGGCGGGTTCCGGGTCAGCGAGCCGGCGGCGGACCTGGCGATAGTGCTGGCCCTGGCCTCCAGCTACTACAACCGGCCCCTGGACCCCGGTTTGGTGGCCTTCGGCGAGGTGGGTCTCAGCGGCGAGCTGCGCGCGGTGCCCCAGTCGGAGCGCCGCCTGCTGGAGTCGGCCCGGCTGGGCCTTACCCGCTGCGTAATGCCGGGCTTCCTGCCCCGTGAAGACCGGGAGCCGGAGCGGCGCCCCGGACTGGAGCTGCTGCCGGCGCGCACGCTTCGCCAGGCCCTGCGGCTGGTCCTGGGGGAACCCCGGAGAGAGCGGGGGAGCCGTGATGCGGAGCCTGATCTAGATGAGTTAGGGTTGGAGATGCCGTCTGGCCAGGAGTAGCGGTGCAGCGATGAGTTCTTCACCGCTGCGCCTGGTGAGACCGGCTTTCCCGCTGTTGACTTGAGGCTAACATTCCTGGTACATTCACTCAAATCCGGAACGGCTGCATAAGAGGTAGGAAAGGGATGGGACAGCACCTTTTTAAGGAACTGCAACGGGCCTACGGGTTCGATGAAGTGGCGATAGTTCCTGGAGAGGTCACCATAAACCCGGATATGACATCCACCAAGCTGGCTATCGGGAACCTCAGCTTCGAGATACCCATGATGGCCTCGGCCATGGATGGCACAGTGTCGCCCCGGTTTGCGACGCTGATGCACGAGATGGGCGGCCTGGGGGTGCTCAACGCGGAAGGCCTCTACTGCCGTTACGACGATCCCTACTCGGTGCTGGAGGAGATTACCTCCATGCCCCAGGGGGAAGTGACCAAGTATCTGCAGCAGGTATACAGCCAGCCCATACGCGAGGAACTGATAAGCCGGCGGGTCACCGAGATCAAGGAGAACGGCGCGGTGTGCGCGGTTTCTTTCACCCCGCAGAACGCCAAGCGCATGTCCCCGGCGGCGGTGGAGGCAGGCGCAGATATGGTGGTGGTGCAGTCCACGGTGACCACCGCTCGGCACGTCTCCCGCAGCTACAAAGGTCTGGTGTTTTCCGATCTGATGCAGGGTTTGAAGGTGCCGGTCCTGGTGGGCAACTGCGTTAGTTACAACGTGGCATTGGAGCTGATGGAAACTGGAGTAGACGGTGTGCTGGTGGGGGTGGGCCCCGGCGCCGCCTGCACCACTCGGGAAGTGGTGGGCGTTGGAGTGCCCCAGGTGACCGCTACCCTAGAGTGCGCCGCGGCGAGGGAGGAGTACTTCCGCCGCACGGGCCGCTACGTAGCAGTCATCACCGACGGCGGCATTCGCACCGGAGGAGACCTGTGCAAGGCGATTGCCAGCGGCGCCGATGGCGTGATGCTGGGCACGCCCTTTGCCCAGGCCGCTGAAGCGCCGGGCCGGGGCTACAACTGGGGCATGGCCAACGCCCATCCGGAGTTGCCCCGGGGCACCCGCATCAAAGTGGGCACCAAGGGCACGCTGCGCCAGATACTCTACGGCCCCACCTCGGTTACGGATGGCACGCAGAATCTGGTGAGTGCCTTGAAAGTCGCCATGGGAATGTGCGGCGCTTACACCGTCCGCGACTTTCACAAGGCTGAGATGGTCATTGCACCGTCCATCAAGACCGAGGGCAAGTTCTTCCAAACGTCCGGCTAAGCAGCCCCGCCGCCCTGCGCCGGTCTAGACCTTAAGGGCGCAATGGCCGCAGGCGTTGCCCCGCAGTGATGCGAGATTTCCCCGTCGCCTCAGACTGGGCATCCGTTTCGCTGACTCCCCAGGCGTCGCCTGCGTAATCCTGCCGGAATTGGCTGGATCGTGCGCGGGCTTCCAATGGCACATTGCCGGGCCGCCGGTATATACTTTGGCCTCGAAAGCAGACTGACGGTTGCCGGGGCATCTCGCGACGCGGATTGGCGACGAGTTGTGGATATGCGTGGCTTTGGTTTGCCCATGCCACTGCCATTTACTTTAAACCACCGCGTTGATAGCGTATGTAATGACTTGGAGGATTCAATGACGGAACAGGTTTCAGCCACTATGACTACACCAACTGAGGGCCAAGAACCCGCCGGTTGTCGCCATTACTGGGTAATTCAGCCTGCCACCGGTCCGGTAAGCCAAGGCTTGTGTCAGGCCTGCGGCCAGGCTCGGGAGTTCAAGAACTACGTGGAGGCTTCCACCTGGGGCGATGACCGGGGCGCCGGGCGTCCCAAGCGGGGAGCGGCCAGCCCCATTGCTGAAGAGGAAGAAGAACCGAGCTTTATGGAGGAGGAGGAAGCGGCCTAGCGCCGGTCTCCTAATCCTCAATATCTTCATCTACCCTGGCGGCTGAACAGGCCCGCCCGCATCGAAAGCGTAATGGACCGGAAACCAAGGCCGGGACAGTCCCTCTTCGGAAGGACACCGGCCTTAACTTTTGCCCATGCGCAACGGCATTTTCACACCCCTTGTGCCTTGCCAACCGCCCGCGTTTATATTAACCTGCCAGGGAGGTGCCGATGACCAGTTCTACGGCTTTCAGACCTTCTGCGGAAGGGCCCAGCCCCTTCACTCACCTGCACGTCCACACCGAGTATAGCCTCCTGGACGGCATTAGCCGCATTCCAGACCTTGTGGAGCAATCCAAAGCCCTGGGCATGACCTCCCTGGCTATCACCGACCACGGCGGCATGTACGGCGTGGTGGACTTCTACGCCGAGTGCAAACAGGCGGGTATCAAGCCCATCGTTGGCTGCGAGGTCTACGTGGCCAAGGGCAGCCGCATGGAGAAAACCCCGGCGGAGCGCAGCCCGCACCATCTGGTGTTGCTGGCCAAGGACAACACCGGCTACCGTAACTTGATGCAGCTGGTCACCCGGGGCCACGTGGAGGGCTTCCACTACCGGCCGCGTATCGACAAGGCCCTCCTCGAGCAGTACCACCAGGGTTTGGTTTGCCTCTCCGGCTGTCTCTCGGCGGAGGTGCCGTCGCTAATCTCCGACGGCAACATGGGCGAGGCCGCGCGGGCGGCCCGCTGGTACCGCGAGCTGTTCGGGGAGGGCTACTTCCTGGAGCTCCAGCACCACGAACACCTGCCTAAGCTGGCGGAGGTTAACCGGGGTATCATCACTCTGGCGGATGAGCTGGACATCCCCCTGGTGCTGACCAACGACGCCCACTACGTCCGCCAGTCCGATTCCGCGATGCAGGATGTCTACATCTGCATCCAGACCAGCACCACCGTCAACGACCCCAAGCGCCTGCGCATGGAGGACACCTCCTACTACATCAAGAGCGCGCAGGAGATGGCCGGCTTGTTCCCGGAGCTGCCGGAGGCTATGGTCAACACCCAGCGCATTGCGGAGATGTGCAACGTCACCCTGGGGTTTGGCCAGACCCATCTGCCCAAGTTTCCCACCCCGGATGGCGGCGACGCCGATCTGTATCTGGAAAAGCTGTGCTGGGAGGGCTTCAAGGCCCGCTACCCCCGGCCCACGCCCCAGGCGGAGCAGCGACTGCGGTACGAGCTGGAGGTCATCAAGCACACCCGATTCGCCAACTACTTCCTGGTGGTGTGGGACATCATCGCCTTTGTGCGCCGCCAGAGAATTCTGTTTGCGGTGCGGGGCAGCGCCGCCGCCAGCGTGGCCCTCTACTGCCTGGGCATCACCGATGTGGACCCCCTGGAGTACCGGCTGGTCTTCGAGCGGTTCCTGAACATGGAGCGCAAGGAGATGCCGGACATTGACCTGGACTTCCAGGACGACCGGCGGGACGAGGTGCTCCACTACGTCATCGACCGCTACGGCAACGACCGGGTGGCGCAGATTATCACCTTCGGCACTTTGGGCGCCAAGGCTGCCCTGCGGGACGTGGGCCGCAGCCTGGGCATGAGCTACGGCGATGTGGACCGAGTGGCCCGCATGGTGCCCTTCAAGGCCCGCACGCTGGCCGACGCCTTGCGGGCCAACCCGGAGTTCCAGACCGCCTACGATGGGGAGCAGGCGGTCCACAAGCTGGTGGACACCGCCCAGGGACTGGAGGGCATCATCCATCACCTGAGCACCCACGCTGCGGGTGTGCTCATCGCCGACGAGCCTCTGACCGACACCGTGCCGTTGCAGCGCCCAGCGCGGGGCGACGAGTCCAGCCCGGTGCTGATGACCCAGTACGCCATGGACCCGGTGGCCAAGCTGGGCCTGCTAAAGATGGACTTCCTGGGCCTGACCAACCTGACCATCCTGGACCGGGTAATCAAGCTGTTGGACCAGACCCGCGGCATCAAGATTGACCTGAGCCGCCTGCCCCTGGACGACGGCCCCACCTTCGAGTTGCTGTCCTCGGGCAAGACCGCCGACCTGTTCCAACTGGAAAGCGCCGGCATGCAGCGGTACATCAAGGAGCTCAAGCCCTCCAACCTGGGCGATATCGCCGCCATGATTGCCCTGTACCGGCCCGGCCCCATGGAGCATATTGACACCTTCATCAACGCCAAGCATGGCCGCACACCCATCGCCTATCCCCACCCCAGCATGAAGGCCCTGCTGGACGAGACCTACGGGGTCATCGTGTACCAGGACCAGGTGCTGCTAATCCTGCAGCAGTTCGCCGGATACTCCCTGGGTGAGGCGGACACGGTGCGCAAGGCCATGGGCAAGAAGATTGCCTCCCTGATGGCCCAGGAGCGGCAGAAGTTTGTGGCGGGCGCCCAGGCCAAGGGCTTTGACGAAGGGCTGGGCACCGCGGTGTTTGACCTGATCGAGCCCTTTGCCGGCTACGCCTTCAACAAGGCCCACAGCGTCAGCTACGCCCTAATCTCCTACTGGACCGCCTTCTTCAAGGCCCATTACCCCCTGGAGTACATGGCCTCGGTGCTGAACTCCCGCCTGGACCACCCGGACAAGGAGGTCAGCTCCATCAACGAGTGCGCCCGGCTGGGGATACAGGTGCGGCTGCCCGATATCAACCGCTCCGGCGAGTTCTTCACCATCGACAAGGAGCCAGGGGAGAAGCCGGGGCTGCGGTTCGGTCTGGCGGCGGTGAAGAACGTGGGTGAAGGCGCGGTGCGCCCCCTGGTGGAGGAGCGCAAGCAGAACGGCCCCTTCATCTCCATTGATGACCTGTGCCGCCGGGCGCCGGCGGGCCTCAACAAGCGCACCCTGGAAAGTCTGGTGAAGGCGGGCGCCCTGGACAGACTGGGGCCTCGCGGGGCCATCCTGGCGGCAGTGGAGCGCATCGTCGCCACCGCCCAGCTTGAGTCCCGAATGCGCAGCTCCGGGCAGACCAGCCTCTTTGACGCGGCGCCTGCAGGGAGCGCCCCGGCGCCGGTGGCCGGCATTGTTCTGGATGGCGCGGATGTGTCGCCGGAAGAGAAGGCGGTGTGGGAGAAGGAGCTGCTGGGGGTGCCACTCTCCTACAACCCCGCCTGGGCGTTGGCCAGCGCCAGTCCCGGCGACGCCCTAAACTCGCTGGACCAGCTGGACGAAGAGATGCAGGGCCGGTCCCTGACGCTGCTGGGCTACGTCGCCGCCGTCAATGAGCGAGCCACCAAGGAGCAGCGCCGCTTCCTCATCGTAACTCTGGAGCTGCTGGGAGGCCCGATCGAGGCCATCGTGTGGCCTGAAGTGCTGGAGCGCACCCAGGGATTGTGGGCGGAAGGCAAGCTGGTGCGCGTCACCGGGAAGCTGCGCATCCGGGGCGACGCGTTCTCCCTGGCCTGCGATCAGGTGGCGGAGTATGTCCCCAGCGGGGTCGTGGCGGCCAGTCCTGGCAGTGCCGCCGCCAACGGTCATCCCGCCGCCGCTGCCCTTCAGCCGAAGGACCGCCCAGGCAACGGCAACGGCCGCGCCGCCGCGAACCGGGGTGGCAAGCCTGCTGTCGCGCCCAAGGACGCCGTGAGGCCGCGCCCTTCCGACGAGGGGCCACGTCATGCATCCGAAGGGCCGCGCACCCTGTGCCTGAGTTTCACGGAGTCGGAGGACGCCGCCGGGGACGCCCACCGGCTGCGGGAGGTGGTCCGGCTGATGCTGGAGTTCCCCGGGAGGGACCGGGTGAATCTGGAAATTCGCACCGGCGGGCGCCGGGTGGTGATGGAGCTGCCCGTGGTGAGCACCGGCTACTGCGAGGAGCTGCAGCAGCGTTTGGCGGCGCTTCTGGGAGCCGGCGCGGTGCAGGTGCAGACACAGAC
>SHYG01000075.1 GCA_009692925.1 Dehalococcoidia bacterium | reverse complement strand
GAGGACCTCTGCCGCCTCTCTCATGGACCAGTGCCGCTCCAGCACCCCGTTCAAGATCTGTAACCTGGTCTGTTCCTTTGCGGTCAATGTCAGTCCTCTCATAGACTGACATTTTCCCTGACCTGTTAACTACTGTCAGAATTGTAGACCATCGACACCACGGGAGCCACAAACCCTGGTCTGCTCCCTTGACCTGGGCATTGCTCCGGCTATACTGGAAGTATAGCTACGGTGGTTTCCTACTGGAGGTGTTCGATTTATGGTGACCATCACGTTTCCCGATGGCGCCACGGAGAAGCGGGCGCTGGCCTTCCTGCTGGGCCGCTTCTCCGGTAGAGTTCTTAGCTCCGGTGAGCATCTGGTTCCGCCCGCAGCCCTGGAGGCGCTGGCGGAGCAGAATATTTCGTTTACCGTGAAGGGGAAGACAACCTATGAGCAGCAGATGGCGGCGATTCGAGGTGCTGCTTCCCCTCCAATTCAATGATGGACGGGAAGTGCCGCCGGAGTGGCTTGCCGAAGCGGTCTTGGAAGTTGTGGCTTACTTCGGCGCCGCCAGCTACGAAACCCAAAGGGTAGAAGGTCACTGGCGCTTTGGTGGCGTCCTCTACCAGGATAACCTTGTGAGGGTTGTGGTTGACAGCCCAGACTCACCCGCAAACCGCCGGTGGATGCAGCAGTTCAAAGGTCGCTGGAAGGTTCGCCTCGAGCAGCTTGACTTGTGGGTGGTGAGCTACCGCATTGAGGTGGAGTGACTTTTGGCAGCCCCATCGGAACTCCCATCGCCTATGCGCCCCATACCGGCACTTCCGTGGCTCTTGCGACCCGCGCTAGCAACCCTCCTCGCCCTAACATTACTCGCCTTTGCCCCGGCCTGCGCGGCGCCCCCGGCTCCGGCGCCGGGCGAGGCTGACCTGGCCCTGGTGTGGGAAGCCTGGGCCCAGGTGCGCCAGTCCTACCCCGGCCCCGCAGATCTGGAAGTAAACGCGGTGGTGGGCAGCGCCATCGCCGGACTGCCGGGCCTGGCGGAGACCTCGCCCTACCCGTTCCTCACTCAGGTGGGCCGCCTGCGGGGCCAGCCTCCTGTGGGCGTGCCCCCGGAGCTGGCCGACCTGTGGCGCGCCATCATCCTGCACCAGCAGACTCGGCCAGATGTCATCCCAGCGGAGCTGGTGGCGGGTGTCATCGCTGGGATGGTGGATGGCGTGGGTGACCCGCAGGCCTTCCATGTCATCGCGGGCCAGCTCCAGCACGCACGGCAGGCCCTGGAGCGGGGCCACCCAGGCAGCTATCAAGGCATTGGCGCGGAGGTGCGCCCCGACGCGGGCTACCTGCGGCTGTACCCCGTGCCCGACAGCCCGGCGCAGCAGGCGGGCCTCCTGCCGGGGGATGTGCTGCTGGGCGTCGACGGGCAGTCGGTGGCGGGCCAAGACGCGGGCCAGGTCATTGACCAGGTGCGGGGCCCGGCGGGCACGGGAGTGCAGCTTACTATTGGACGGGCGGGGCAGTCCTCGCCCCTGGAGTACCGGGTGACCCGCGCGGAGTTGCCCGTGGACACGGTGTCATACCAGGTGACGCCGGGGAACATGGGTTATCTGGCGGTGGACCAGCTGCTGGACAACACCGGCCAGCAGACCGCTCAGGCGCTGGAGGAGCTGCTAGGTCAGCCGCTGGACGGGCTGATCCTGGACCTGCGGGCCATCCCTGGCGGCTCCACTGCCGTGGCGCTGGAGATGGCCGGCCAGTTCCTGTCCCCGGGCAGTCTGATGATGTACGAAGTGGACGGGTCGGGCCAGCGCAAGGACTGGACAGCGACCCACGCGTCGGCAGGTCTGGCGGTTGGGTTGGCGCTGGCGGTAGTGGTGGACGAGAACACCGTGGGTGCGGCGGAGATCGTGGCGGCGGCGTTGCAGGACGCCGGGCGGGCGTCGGTCATCGGCGTCGCCACACCGGGGCAGGCGGTCACCTACGACTTCACGGTGCTGCGGAACGGCTCGGCGCTGTACCTGCCGGTCTCCCGCTGGCATACACCCTCGGGGCGGCGGCTCTCCGGCGCCGGAGTGCGACCCGACGTGGAAGTTTCCCGGCAGCCCGAGAGCGGCGGTTTTGGCGAGAGCCAACTCAACCGCGCCTACCAGCACCTGGACGAGCAGCGCCCCGTGGCGCGTTGAGGGGAGCCGGGAGGACGGGTTCGCCACAGAGAGCGCAGAGGAGGACGGGGGGATGATGGTCGTTCGCAGGGGCGCACCTATGTGTGCGCCCTGGGCAGACACCCTTCGGCGCGGCTCAGGGCAGGCTCCGGTCTGCCCCTACGGGGGGACGGGTCGGGCCGTCCTTCTCTCCCTTACGAAGGGGGAGATACAGAGGGGGTGGTAGAGCCCTTCTTAATCCTGCCTAGCTAACCCTACCGGTCTTGTCTTGCATAGCTGGCCCTGCCGGTCTTGGCCGCCTTCTCCTGACAGTTAAGGCACACGTAGGTGTCACGGTCCTCGGGGAGGCTGCCTTCGGGCACGTTGCGCTTGCGGCGGCACACGGAGCAAGCCAGGCTTACGGTGGCCTCCGCGGCCTTGGCGGGGGCGGCGAACATCCCGGCCATCCCTCGGAAGCCGGTGTAGTCTGGGTTTTCCTGCCGGAGCTGTAGGAACCGTTCCCGGTCCTTGCGACGACTCACGCTGTTACTCCCACTTGGGCCGGAACCCCCCAGCATCGTTTAACGGAGCGCCAGGGGGATTCCGGCAACGGACTTTACGAGACTTCTACCTTGGCGCCAGCGTCTTCCAGCTTGGCCTTCACCGTGGCAGCCTCGTCCTTGGTGATGCCCTCCTTAACCTTGGCGGGGGCGGACTCCACCAGCTCCTTGGCCTCCCGCAGGCCCAGGGAAGTCACTTCCCGCACGGCCTTGATCACGTTGATCTTGTTGGGGCCAATCTCCTTGAGGGTCACCAAGAACTCGGTCTTCTCTTCCGCGGCGGCGGCGGCGGGACCGGCGGCGGCGCCGGGCGCGGCCATCATCATGGGCGCGGCGGCGGTGATGCCGAACTCCTTCTCCAGCGCCTTCACTAGGTCAGACAGGTCTAGTACGGTCATCCCCTTGATGGACTGCATGATCTCTTCTTTGGTAGCCATGGTGCCTCCTTAAATTTGGTTTACTGAATAATTTTTGGGATGCCCCTTGGTAGTTGACGGGTGCGCGCTAGGCGGCGGGCGCCGCGCTGGGCGCGGGAGCAGCGGATGCCTCAGACTCCAGCTGCTTGATGCGGCCCTGCAGCACGTTGTCCAGCCCCCGCAGCGGGCCGTTGAGCACCGACAGCAGGCTGGCGATGGGCATCTGCAGTTGGCCCAGCAGGCTGGCCAACAACTGCGGCTTGGGCGGTAGGCTGGCCAGACGTTCCACCTCGGTGGCGGGCAGCGCCGGGCCGGACCCCAGTATCGCCCCTTGAATGGTCAGCGGCGAGCGGGTGGCGCGAATGTACTCTTGCAACGCCTTGGCGGCTTCCACCGGGTCGCCAAACCCAAAGGCCACCGCCGTGGGCCCCTGGAGAATCTCCTTCACCTGCGGACGGTGGGCGGCGTCGGCGGCCAGACTCAGCAGCGTGTTTTTCACCACCATCAGCTCCACCCCCGCGGCTCGCATGCGGGCGCGCAGATCGGTCATGCTGACGCCGGTGATGCCGGAGTAGCCGGCGGTGATGGTGATGGCGCTGCGTTCCAGCTTGTCCTTTAGTTGGCTTACCTGTTCAACCTTGGCTTTTGTTGGCACGTTAACCCTCCCTGAAAACCTGAAACAAAAATCCCTGCGCTTCACTTCAGATGAGGCGCAGGGAAGCCGGAAATAAACTCCGGTTCGCCATGTCGCGCCTCGGCGGGCGCCCCGACAGTGTCGGAGCCTTATCCCCAAACTGGGGACCCGCGGTCTTCAGCGTTGCTGCTGTGGTTAGTTTGGTGCTTGCTCAGTATTGAGAAACTTCTGGTTAGTCCTTAGTTAAGCTAGGTATAAACCATGTCATTCTGAGCCGCAGCGAAAAATCTGGGAAGCTTGGGGTAGCTGTACTTGAGATTCTTCGGTCTTTCTTCTGCGGAAGGACTTCCTCAGAATGACATCCCATAAGTTTTTACTCCTGGCTAGTCCTCGGGCCGCAGATTCTGCATGCTGGAGGGTTCTACCGGAATCCCCGGCCCCATGGCCGAGGTCAGGTACGCCGACTTGTAGAAAGGCCCCTTGACCGCCGCGGGCTTGGCCCGGTTGATGGCGTCCATCAGCGCCGCCAGGTTCTGCATCAGCTGCTCGGCGGTGAAGCTGGCCTTGCCGAAGGGCGAGTGGATGATAGCGGTGCGGTCGGTGCGGTACTCCAGGCGGCCCGCCTTGGACTCCTGAATCGTGCGCGCCAGATCCCGGGGTTGCACCATGGTGCCGGTGCGCGGGTTGGGCATCAAGCCTCGGCGACCCAGAACCCGGCCCAGGCGACCGATGCGCGGCATCATGTCGGGCGTTGCCAGTCCCACGTCAAACTCTACCCAGCCGGCTTCGATCTTCTGGATGAGGTCGTCGTCGCCCACAAAGTCGGCCCCGGCTTGGCGGGCAATGTCCGCTCCCTCGCCGGCGGCAAAGACCAACACGCGCACCGTCTTGCCCAGCCCGTTGGGCAGCACCACCACGCCGCGGATCATCTGGTCGGCGTGGCGGGGGTCGGCATAGGTGCGCAAATGCACCTCCACCGTTTCGTCAAACTTAGCGGTGGCCACCTCTTTCAAGAGGTCCACTGCCTCTCGGGGTTCGTAGACACGGCCCGGCTCCAGCTTTTCGGCCACCGCCGTGTAGCGCTTGCTCACTTTAGCCATTCGAAAATCCCTTCGGTCCTAGCGGGGTTCTGAGAACCCCCTCGACCATCCCCATGCCCCCTTCCGATTAGGAAGTGGGAAGAATTGAATCTGGGGGACACCCCCAGACCCCCGGCGAGGGGCTTGGCCCCTCTGCACACCCTATTGTGACAGAGCCGCCTAATCCCCTTGGACGTCAATGCCCATGCTGCGAGCGGTGCCTTCAATGATTAACATGGCCTGGTCAACGGAGGTGGTGTTCAGGTCCTTCAGCTTGACCTGGGCGATATCCCGCACCGCCTGGCGGGTAATGGTGCCCACCTGAGCTTTTTTGGCGGTGGCGGCGCCCTTCTCAATACCTGCCGCCTTACGCACCAGCTCGGATGCGGGCGGCGTGCGGGTAACGAAGGTGAAGGACCGGTCTTCAAACACCGTAATCTGCACCGGAATAATGGTGCCCGCTTGGGGCGCAGTGCGCTCGTTGTATTCTTTAACGAACCCCATGATGTTGACGCCGTGCTGGCCCAACGCCGGCCCTACCGGGGGGGCAGGCGTGGCCTTCCCCGCCTCCAGTTGCAGCTTGATGATTGCTTTTACCTTCTTGGCCACTGCCGCCTCCTAAACCCTTTCCACCTGCAGGAAATCCAACTCCACCGGGGTTTCCCTTCCGAAGAAGGAAACCAACACCCGGACCTTGCCCTTGCCCTGGTCCACTTCGCTCACGGCCCCAATGAAATCCACGAAGGGACCCTCCGTGATGCGCACCGTCTCGCCCCGCTCCAGGCTAATCTTCACGCCAGCGGGCCGGGCCGCCACCTGCTTGAGGATGTCCGCCACCTGTTTGTCCTCCAGGGGCACCGGCTTGGGCCGCTTGTCGTGCTCATCCTCCGTGGAGACGAAGCCGGTGACGCCTGGGGTGTTGCGCACCACGTACCAGCTTTCGTCGTCCATGATCATCTTCACCAGGACGTAGCCGGGGAACAGCTTGCGGCGCTCCGACCGGCGCTTGCCTTCCTTGAAGACCAACTCCTCCTCGGCGGGGACCATCACCTCAAAGATGCGATCTTGCATATCCAGACTCCGGATGCGCAGGTCCAGGTTCTTCTGGACCAGGTCTTCCTGCCCGGAGTAGGTATGCACAATATACCACCGGGTGACCGGAGCGGGTTCCTCTATTTCACGTCTGCCTGTTGTCATGCCTGTCCTTGAGGGGAAGTCGCGGTCCCTTCCGACTAGCCCCTAACCGCAGAGAGCATCCCGGCCAAGCCGGGAAGGGTTTACTGTTGGTTGCCCGTTATCTCAACGCTCTCGGAGCCTGCCCTGAGCGCGCCGAAGGGCGCTCAGGGGTGACGTCTTGCGCTGGCTACTAGCCAGGCGCCTGCCTACGACAATATCAGCCAGGTGAACAGGGCGGCCAGCCCGCGGTCCAGTCCGCCCAGGAAGAACCCCATGGCTATCGCGGTGGCAATCACCACTATGGTCAGCCGGACGGTTTCCTCCCGCGAGGGCCATACCGACTTGCGCAGCTCCGACACCGTCTCCTGCAGGAAGGTAATGGGACTCATCTTCCCCAGGTTGCGGGGGTTCACCGGTCTAGCGGGCCTGGGCGTTACCCTGGCCATGCCAGTTACCTAACCTCCCGGTGCACCTTGTGCACGCGGCACCGGGAGCAGTACTTCTTAATCTCCAGGCGCTGGGTGTCGTTGCGCTTGTTCTTCATGGTGGCGTAGTTCCGCTCCCGGCAGTCGCCGCACTGCAGGGTAATCAGGCTGCGGGCGTCTCCACTCTTCTTAGGCATGGTCTTAGAACCTGTCCGATAACCACAGAGGATACTTAGGATGCAGAGAGTCTACCATTGGTCATAAGCCGTCTCTGCACTCTCGGTGCGCGCTGTGGTGAATTCCTAGTCCAGCAGCTTGGTGAACACCCCGGCGCCCACGGTGCGGCCGCCCTCGCGAATGGCGAAGCGCAGGCCCTCTTCGATGGCGATGGGGGTGAGCAGCTTAACGGTCATCTTGATATTGTCGCCGGGCATCACCATCTCCACGCCTTCGGGCAGGGCGATCTCGCCGGTGATGTCGCTGGTGCGAATGTAGAACTGGGGCTTGTAGCCGGTGAAGAAGGGGGTATGCCGGCCGCCCTCTTCCTTGCTCAGGATGTACACCTCAGCCTCCGCGTTGGCGTGGGGGCGCATGGAGCCGGGCTTGACGATGACCTGGCCGCGCTCCACCTGCTCCCGGTCGATGCCCCGCAGCAGGATGCCGACGGCGTCCCCGGCCTGGGTGGTGTCCAGCAGCTTGTGGAACATCTCCAGCCCGGTAGCCACGCTCTTCTGCACATCGCCAAAGCGGATGATTTCTACCTCTTCCCCCACCTTGAGCTGGCCGCGCTCCACTCGGCCCGTCACCACGGTGCCGCGACCCTTGATGCTGAACACGTCTTCCACGGGCATCAGGAACGGCCGGTCAATGACGCGCGGGGGCACCGGAATCCACTCGTCCATGGTCTGCACCAGCTTCATGATGCCGGCCTCGGCCTCAGGGTCGCCCTCCAGGGCCTTCAGCGCGCTGATGCGGACGATGGGGGTAGTATCGCCGGGGAACTGGTACTTGGTGAGCAGCTCACGGACCTCCAGCTCCACCAGCTCCAGCAGCTCCTCATCCTCCATCACGTCGCACTTATTCAGCGCCACCATGATGCGGGGCACCTCCACCTGGCGGGCCAGCAGAATGTGCTCCCGGGTCTGGGGCATGGGGCCGTCGGGGGCGCTCACCACCAGGATGGCGCCGTCCATCTGGGCGGCCCCGGTGATCATGTTCTTGATGTAGTCCGCGTGGCCTGGGCAGTCCACGTGGGCATAGTGGCGCTTGGCCGATTCATACTCAATGTGGGAGATGGCGATGGTCAAGCCCCGGGCCTTCTCTTCCGGCGCGGCGTTAATCTGGTCGTAGGCGGTGAAGGCAGTGCCCGTGCCGTGCTTGGCCAGCACCGCGGTGATGGCCGAGGTGGTGGTAGTCTTGCCGTGGGCCACGTGCCCAATGGTGCCCACGTTCACGTGGGGCTTGGTCCGGTCGAAACGTTGCTTGGCCATGTCCGTCTCCTCTATGTGTACTGCTGGAGCCCAGAGGCGGGATTGAACCGCCGACCCCGTTCTTACCAAGAACGTGCTCTGCCGCTGAGCTATCTGGGCCCGCTCCCGGATATCGAATCGCGGGTTTCGCGCTAACTATTATTTAGCTATGTTTATGGTGGAGGGGGCAGGATTCGAACCTGCGAAGCCCTTACGAGCGCCAGATTTACAGTCTGGTGGCTTTAACCACTCACCCACCCCTCCATGCCTCTGGCCCTGGCCCGCTGGGTTGGCTGGGCGCTCCACTCCCGCCCGCGCCCTGGACACCAATATCTGGAAGGGCGAGGCCAGCACCCAAGAGTGGCCGTCCGCCCCCTGCTGCTCAAGAGCCCCAGAGGGGATTCGAACCCCTAACCTGTCGATTACAAATCGACTGCTCCGCCAATTGAGCTACAGGGGCATGGTAGACCCTGCGTGTTAGGGACACCACAAAATGGCCCCGTAGGTTCGGGGCCATTCGCCGAGCCAGCTTGCTACGTGGCCGATTATACTAAACGGCTGGGGCTAAAGTCAAACACATCCCTAGTGGCCACGCGGGTATTTTACCCTGCTTTACCGGCTCCGGCCCGCCTTCAAGTCAGGCAGCGCGGCCCGTATCTCGTCCACGTGAACCGCAAAAAAGGTGCCCACCACTCGCTGGCCGCTGGCGGTCTGTTCCCGCACCGCCCGCACCATGCCAACCACGTCGCCATCGGTGTTGAGCACCGGCCCGCCGCTGTCCCCGGGGTCTACCGCGGCATCCATCAGCAAGTTCCAGCCTGCGTAGCTTCCAGTGCTGGACCTGACGATGCCGGACAGCACCCCCGTGTTGGCCGTCGGGCCTCCCACGGTTCCGTCGGCATTGACTCCCCTGCCGGAGTAGCCCAGCGCCATCAGGCTCCGGGCAATGTCGCTGCCGGAAATTTGTCCAAGCTGCAGCGGCTCAACCGTGTCACCCAGGCGCGCTCTGGAGGTGTCTAACCGGAGCAGGGCAATATCCCGCGGCGTATCCACCGCCACCACCGTGGCGGGCACCGGAGCGTTGGTCCCGTGGCGCAACGTTACGGTGGCGGCGCCGGCCACTACGTGCTGGTTGGTCAGCACCAGGTCCGGTTCCAGCGCCCAGCCACTGCCCGTGCCGGAGGGTGTTTGGACGAAGTATACCGACGTCCGGGCCCCTCGATAAACCGCGTTAAAGTCCGCCACTAGAACTGGCGTGGCGGTAGGCAATGGCGTGGGAAAAGTCACCGGCGTGGGCGTAGGCAAGGGAGTAGGGAAGTCCACGGGCGTCGGCGTGGGCAATGGCGTGGGAAACACAATGGGCGTAGCGGTTGGCAACGCGGAAAGGATCCCCTGGACTCGCTGGTCCATCTCCTCCTGGGAGGGGCCGCAAGCCACGCCTGCCAGGAGGCATGCGCTCAGTGCCAGGATGTGCCAAGCCTTGAACATGGTTCTCCTACCCACCTTTGCGTAAGCATCTAACATCGTTGAGCGGCCCCAACCCCCCTTTGCAAAGGGGGGTTGGGGGGATTTTCGTCCTAAATGCTTCGCCACCGCATCGAATATTTATGCGGGGCTCCGTGGATGGACCTGCCCTCCCCGGTTGTCTGGGGCACGCCGTGCGTCGGTATTGTACAATACCGACGGTGTCCGGACCGAAGGTGGCCTGGCCGTGACCCGCAGCACCTAACCCGGCAGTTAATCTTGGCAGTCAATTTGGAGGCAATATGAGCCTAGAAGGCAAAGTGGCCCTGGTAACCGGCTCCGGGCGCAACATTGGCCGGGGCATTGCCCTGGCGCTGGCTCGGGAAGGCGCCAATGTAATCCTCAACGCCCGCTCCAACCGGCAGGAGGTGGAGGCGGTGGCGAAGGAGGCCCGCGCGCTGGAGGTCAAGGCCCTGCCCCTGCTGGCCGACGTGGGGGACAAGGCCCAGTTGGACCGGATGCTGCAGCAGGCCTTGGCCGAGTTTGGCCGCATTGACATTGTGGTGAACAACGCCGCGGTGCGCCCCAGCCGCAGCTTTGTGGACATGACCTACGAGGACTGGCGCGGCGTGCTGGCCACCGACCTGGATGCGGCGTTCCTCTGCACCAAGGCGGCCCTGCCCGGAATGCTGGAGCGCCGCTGGGGGCGGGTCATCAACTTCAGCGGGTTGCAGGCCTTCCAGGGGCGTCACGGCGGCGCGCACATCTCCGCCGCCAAGGTGGGGGTTATCGGGTTCACCCGCGCCCTCGGCACCGAGCTGGCCCCCAAGGGCATCCTGGTCAACTGCATTGTGCCCGGAGCGATTGACACGGTGCGCGTGGGGCGCGCCACTCGCCCTCAGGGCCGCGAGTCGGAGATCCCCGTGGGCCGCCTGGGCACCGATGCGGATATCTCCGGGATGTGCGTGTACCTGTGCTCCGAGGCTGCCGGGTTCATCACCGGGCAGACCTTCCATATCAACGGCGGCGAGCGCAACTTCTGAGGGTGTGTGCGACAAGTCCCTCCCTGCGCGGCCGGGGGCTGGCTACACCCTCTACTACGGCAACACCTTCGCCCGCGCGCCGAGCTACGAGCTGGCGCGCCTCGTGCCCTACCTGGAAACCGATAACCTGCCTCAAGCCCAGCTTGGCCCGCAGCGGGCCGATCCACCGGCGCCAGCGCCCAAGCCGGCCAAGCCCGCCGCCAGCGAGGGTCTGCCCTGGCTAATCCCCTCCGCGGTGGCGCTGGCCGGGG
>SHYG01000074.1 GCA_009692925.1 Dehalococcoidia bacterium | reverse complement strand
AGCTCCACGGAGAACTCCCCGGCCAGCACGCGCTGGGCCGCCTCTTCCGCCTCCCGCATGGCCGACTCCATCACGCCGGACAGGTCTTCTTCCTCATCATTGTCCTCCGAGGGCTGGAAGGCCCGCACCTCCACCCCCTTCTCCCGGGCGACGGTGCGCAGAAAGTCCTGCACCTGGGGCTGGGTGTTCTTGCGCAGCACCACCACCGGCGTGCCGCTGGACTCGGCGATGCGCACCAGGTTGGAACCGCGGCGGTAGTGGGTCTTGGTGGTCAGAACCACGGTGGCTTCCCGGAGTTGATTGGTGATGCCCACGGAAAGACCGGCCTCCGAGGCAGCGGCCTCCAGCTTGTCCCGGCTAACCCCAAAGGGAAAGACCCGCACATCCAGGGCGCGGACGACGCTCCCGCCTTTGCCGCTACCGTTAGCTCCGTTGCCCCCGTTGCCTGCGTTCCCCCCATGGCTAACACGGGCCGCCGGTTCCTGGCGCGCTGGCTCGGCCTCGGCGCGGGACCGGCCTCGGTATCTGGGCGCTGCATCAGCCCCCCAGGGAGCGGGGCCGCCCTCACTGCGCCGGGGCGCTTCCTTGACCCGCCGCAACGCGCCGGCGTCATCCAGCCGCCGCAGTTCTGGGGCCACGGTAAAGCCCCGCAGCCACTGGTCCACCACCTGGGCCACATCCACATGGACCGCCACCTCTGCCCAGCCGCGGATCTCCACCACCACGTCAAAGGTAGGGGGCGACTTGCGTTCCAGCACGGTCTTCTGGGTGCCCCGGTAGCGGGCCTCCTGGTCCCCCAAGGTGACGGTCTGAATGCCACCCACCAGGTCAGACAAGGTGGGGTTCATAATCAGGTTATCCAGACTGTTGCCGTGGGCCGTCGCCACCAGTTGCACTCCCCGCTCGGCGATGGTGCGGGCGGCGATAGCCTCTTCCTCGGTGCCCATCTCGTCGATGATGATGACTTGGGGCATGTGGTTCTCCACGGCCTCAATCATCACCGCGTGCTGGAGCGTGGGCGTGGCTACCTGCATCCGGCGGGCATGGCCGATGGCCGGATGGGGCACATCGCCGTCGCCGGCAATCTCGTTGGAGGTATCCACAATCACCACCCGCTTCTTGGCCTCGTCGGCCAGCACCCGCGCCGTTTCGCGGAGCATGGTGGTCTTGCCCACGCCGGGGCGCCCCAGCAGCAGAATGTTCTTGCCGGAGAAGGCCAAATCCTCAATAATCTTGATGGTGCCGAACACCGCCCGGCCTACGCGGCAGGTGATGCCCACCACCTGGTTCTTGCGGTTGCGGATGGCGGAGATGCGGTGCAGGGTGCGCTCAATGCCCGCCCGGTTGTCGTCGCCGAAATCCCCCACTCGCTGCACCACGTAGTCCAGGTCTTCCCGGCTGATCTCCCGCTCGTCCAGGACCTGGTCGCCGGAAGGGAAGCGGGCCTCAGGAACCCGCCCCAGGTCGAGCACCACCTCCAGCAGATCGCTGAGGTCCGCGTGATGGTGCAGCGCCTCAGCCACCCGCGGCGGCAGGACCTGCAGCAACAGTCCCAACTCATCCTGGACTGGGTCTTGCGCTTGTGCCAATTTACGCCTCCTTCAGCAGGTCGCTGGGCGCCAGGCCGGGCAGCAGCACCGGGGCCGCCACCGTGGAGACCAGCATGGTATATTCCGCCACCGGCTGGAACTTCAGCTGTTCTAGCTGCGCCATCACCTGGGGCTGGTACTCAGGCACGAGCCACCGGTGGCATCCCGGTTGGGTCAAGGCCAACGGCAAGAGCGCCGCCAGGATCTCCGGGTGGCCCGGATGGACCAACACCTCGCCCTGCACCTCCTGGTGATGGGAATGCAGGCCCAGCCACCCGGTGATGCGACCATTGTGACTTAGTGTCCACTCCCGGCGACGCCGGCTGTGGGGGTCCTGGGCGTGTTGCCACTGATCAAAGGTGAGGCCCAGCGCCTCCCGCACCTGGGGCGGGGTGGCCGCCGTGTAGAGCTGAAAGAGTGCAAAGCTATCCTGAGACAGGCGGACGCCGGGGGCTGATTGGTCCGGCCCAGACGCGTCGGGAACGTATTCCCCGTGCCCTCCTTCCCACATGGTTTCATGGAAGTAGGGGAAGAACCCTGCCCGGCGGGCTATGGGGATGCCGGCATGGTCTCTGGGTAGTCGCAGGAATACCCGCTCCGCACCTCGCTCCCCCGCCCCTTGCGCCAGCCGCGACAGCAAGCTGACCCATTCCCCGGACGAACCCCCGGACTGTCCCAATGAACTCTCGTCCGCCGGATCAAACTGGGCCTGGGTTGAGGCGGACGCGCCGCCAAGGTAAAGCCGGTCGATCTCCCACACTTTGGGGCCAGAGCGGACACGGGCGGAGACCAGGCCTCCCAGGGAGAACCCCTGCCACCAAACCGTTGATATGCGCTGCCGGTTTTGGGCCAGGGTGTCCTTCCAAAGCTGGGCGTTGCGAGGGTAGACGCTGCCGGACAGGGCCTCTCGGGGACAGGCCAGGTTAGGCCCCCGGGGGGCGTTGAGCAGGATGCAGCGCAAGGCGTCGCTGATTCGCAGAGTCTGCATCATTCCGCCAGCGCCGGCGATTCTTTGGAGCTGAGGGCGAGGAAGTACTGGTGAAGCCGCGCATCCCGGGTCAGCTCGGGATGGAACGACGTGACCATCAGCTTACCCTGCTGGGCGGCCACCGGGCGCCCGTCGGCAAGCTGGGCCAGCACCTGAACCTGCGGCCCGACTCGGATAATGGAGGGGGCGCGGATGAATATCGCGTGGAAGGGCGGGCCATCCAGAGGGGCGATGCTCAGGTCTTGCTCGAAGCTGTCCACCTGGCGGCCAAAGGCGTTGCGCCGCACCCCGATGTCCATTACGCCCAGGGGCGCGGGGTCCTGTTCCGTGATTTCCCGGGCCATCATGATCATGCCGGCGCAGGTGCCCCACACGGCTTTGCCGCACCGGGCCATCTGGCACACCGGTTCACGGAGCTGATAGATAGTCATCAACCGGCTCAGCGTCGTGCTCTCACCTCCGGGGATGATGAGGCCGTCTGTCCCTTCCAGATGCTGGGGCAGCCTGACCTCCTGGGTCTCCACCCCCAAAGTTTTGAGGACGGAGATGTGTTCCGCAAAGTCTCCCTGAACCGCCAGAACCCCTATCTTCAATCTTCTCTTCAGGTCTTCGATTTTTGAGGCCGGACTTCCGGCCAGCTTCATAAAGCTTCACGGGCCAGATTCAGGCCACCCGCGCCTAGCTGCTTCGCGGGGCCATCAACAGGTCCTTGGGAATGCTGCGGGCACTGATGCCCACCATGGCCTCTCCCAAGTCCTTAGACACCTCGGCCAGAATCTTGGCGTCCCTGAAGTGGGTCACGGCCTGAACGATGGCGTAGGCGCGCCGAGCCGGGTCTCCCGACTTGAATATTCCCGAGCCGACAAAGACGCCGTCGGCGCCCAGCTGCATCATGAGGGCGGCATCCGCGGGGGTGGCCACCCCGCCGGCGGCGAAGTTGACTACGGGCATTCGGCCCATCTCCCGGGTCTTGGTCAGCAAATCTAAGCTGACGCCATGGTTGCGGGCCTCAACCACCAGCTCGTCCTCAGGCATATTCCGCAGCTTGCGGATGGCATCTTGCACGGCGCGCATATGGCGAACTGCCTCCACAACATCGCCGGTGCCGGCCTCACCCTTGGTGCGGATCATGGCCGCGCCCTCGGAGATGCGTCGCAGGGCCTCGCCCAGGTCCCGGCAACCGCACACAAAGGGGACCTTGAAGTCATGCTTCCAGACATGGTGAGCCTCGTCGGCGGGGGTGAGGACTTCCGATTCGTCGATGTAGTCCACCCCCAGAGCCTCCAGGATTTGGGCCTCCACAAAGTGCCCAATGCGGCACTTGGCCATGACGGGGATGCTGACGGCGTCCATGATTTTACAGATCATGGTAGGGTCGCTCATGCGGGCGACGCCGCCCTGGGCGCGGATGTCCGCAGGCACCCGCTCCAGGGCCATGACCGCCACGGCGCCGGACTCCTGAGCGATACGAGCCTGCTCAGCGTTGATCACGTCCATAATAACCCCGCCCTTGAGCATCTGGGCGTGGCCCGACTTCACCGTAAACGTGCCGGTCACGACCTCAACCATGGCCTTTTCCTCCAATTTGCGTGGTACTGGATACTATCAGCATTATACGCTGTCGCCGGGGGGGTATCAATTCTCCTTTGGCGGTAGCCAGACATGGCAACGTCCGACTGGCTGCAACTGGGGCATTCCCGGGCGCGGCGAGTCCGGAGCGGCTTGACAGCCAATGGGGCCGGTCTTAAGATTAAGTTCACCCGCCGAGGTAGCTCAGTAGGTAGAGCACGGCACTGAAAATGCCGGTGTCGACAGTTCGATTCTGTCCCTCGGCACCATAGTCCTCCAGCAGCGCCCCTGCTGCGGAGGAGGAACAAGCGGAAGTGGCTCAGCGGTAGAGCGGCTCCTTGCCAAGGAGCAGGTCGCGGGTTCGAATCCCGTCTTCCGCTCCAGTACCTAGAATTCCCCAAATTCGTATCTGTATCGGCGGCATCCCCCCTGCTGTCGGCGCAAATTGCCGACATTTTGCCGACATTCGTTTCAGGTCCCCCCTTCCATAGCTTTGGCGAAGGCCCTGGCCGCTTCCTTCTGCCAGCCCCCGGCGATGTGGGCATATATGTCCGCCGTGGTGCTTACGCTGGCATGACCCAGGCGTTTGCTGACCAGGACCAGACTTTGGCCACTCTGGAGCATCACCGAGGCATGGAAGTGCCGCAGGTGATGGAGTCGGCCATCCTTCAGCCCTGCCCGCTGGGCCAGCCGCTTAAAGGCTCTGGTGAGGGCCATAGGGTTAAGGGGACCTCCGGTAGGGTCAGGAAATAGCAGGTCCTGGTTCTGGTACTCCCCGTCTAGCTGGGCCTTGTAAAGCAGTTGCTGGCCCTGGTGTGCCCTCAGGACGGCAACGGTGCCGTCGTCCAGGTCTATAACCCGTCGTCCAGAGTTGGTTTTGGGCGGCTGAAAGATCAGCCCTTTTTCGACCGACCGGGCCAGGGCCTGCACCACGGCGATGGTCCCCGCATCCAGGTTCACGTCCTGCCACCTCAGCCCCAGAGCCTCCCCCCTCCTGCAGCCGGTATAGGCCATCAGGTGGAGGCATGGATGCAGAGGGTGGTTCTCAGATTTGGCGGAGTCCAGGATTCGCCTGACTGCCGTGATTTCCGGTGGCTCTACCTCTTTTCTCACCACTCTGGGGGGGGTTACGGCCTGGATAACGTTGCGCCAGACGACCTCCAGCCGTAGTGCGTATTTCAAAGCCCCTGATAGCACATTGTGAATCAACTCAACGCCAGCGGGGGCCATTCCCTCCCTTGCCAGCTTCGCCTCCAAGGATTGGATGTGGCGGGGGGTTAGACCCCCCAGTTCGATCTGGCCCAAGGCCGGCAGGATGTGGCGTTGGATGGCCCGGTCGTACCGCTCGATAGTCATCTGGCGGCACTTGGGCCGCACATACTCAGTCATCCACCGGGCCATCCAGTCAGCCAGGGTTATCTTCCTGCTGTCTATGGGCAGCCCCTTGTCAAGGGTGGTCACCAGCTCCCGCAGCCGTTGCTGGGCGTGGGCCTTGGTGCCCTTGATGGCGACGAACTTGCGGCGCCGCTGGCCGCTGGCGTCGCGGCCCAGGTCTATCGTCAACTCCCAGGAACCTTTACCCCGTCGGCGGATTGAACCTGTCATTTCCCCCCCCTCAGAGTAGATTACTGTTGCTGGCTGCGCCACTTGCGCTGGCGCTGGCGGTTGGCTTCCCTCTCGCCACACGCTGGGCAGTAGTTGCGCCGCCCGGCCTGGGGTTTTCTCTCTCGTATGTAGGGAAAGCCACAACCATCGCAGATGTAAACGTGCTGGCTGCGAGTGACTGCTGCCATGAGCTGGACCCCCAGGATACCGAAGGTGCCCCACCCAGCAAGGTTGAACCTGGGTTTGGTGCTTTCTGGTCCTCCCCAGCTCAGGCGAGGTTGTACGTTGGCGAGAGCAAGCCAGTCGTTGATCAGGCCGGCGAGATATGTCTGCGCCAAACTGGGACGTTGACAGAATAGTAGTACCAGCTTACTCAACTCCCCTCGGCCTACGTGTAGTGTGCCCCAATCCTCCCGGGAACCGGACTTCTCTTGATGGAGTGCGGCTGCGACCCTCAGCATGGCGGAGGCCCGCTGGGCGTAGTGGAGCCAATGGCTCCACTGCTCCTGATACACGGGGTTCCACTGGCGGGGGGTGAGGGGCATCAACCCACATCCGGGCTGGTGGGAGGCTGGCAGACCATGGGTGCAGGTCCCCAGAACTCCATACCGCCGGGCAAACCGCAGGATTCCCCTGCCATCACTGACACGAACAAAGGCATCCAGCATTCCCCTTGGACTGTTGTAATGGGGTCTTGTGTGGTGAATGAACTCATAGGTCCAATCGCTGGTATCTACGCCAAGCGGAATCTCTGAGGCAACAGCCACCACCACCTGGAAGTCCACACGACCCTGGAACGGGTCCGGCGCATCGGGATGTAGCCACGACCAGACGAGCTGGTCACCCTCGATGGCAACGTGACCAGGCACATGGACGCGGTCTGGCAACGGCCCTTCGCCGAGCAAGCCCCTCCCGCTTAGCATATCGGCTAAGCCAGCGTTGACATATAACGGTGTAGTCACGATGAAATGATACTACATTGGAGGAGACGGGGCAATACTGGAGGGTAGCCTGAGTGGTTTGGAGGTAATTTGCTATGGTGAGAGCTACGTTGACCGTCACCGAGGCAGCCGAGGTGCTGGGGGTGGGGCGGAATTTCGCTTATGAGTTGGCCCGGGTGGGGAAGCTGCCAACCATCCGGCTGGGGCGAAAAGTGCTGGTCCCCCGTGCGGCGCTGGAGAAGATGCTGGCAGGGGCGGGCACTGGCGTGGTGGCCCAGGCCCAGGCAGGCCGGGGAGTTGGGGAGTAGGGGTAGTGCTCCCTCCAGAGGTACAGCCCTGGGCTGCCGTCGCCGTGGCCCACCAGCTCCACGGCACCGTGGCCGGGCCGCTATGGTAGAGAGTGTTAGGCCCCAGGCCCTACCCGTCCACCCAGAAATCATCCCCGACCAGTTGAAGGCCATCCCCCAGTGGGTATTGTGGCGTTGGAAACAACGGCCAGACCAAACAACTGGCAAGCTGAAGTGGACCAAGCCCCCGTACCAGCCGAACGGGAACCAGGCCAGCTCCACCGATCCCAGCACCTGGGTGCCCTTCGATGAAGCCCTGGATGCCCACCAGCATGGCGGCTTCGACGGAATCGGCTTCGTGGTCACCCCGGAATTGGGCATCGTCGGTGTGGACCTGGACCACTGCGTCAATGCTCAGACTGGCACCACCGAGCCTTGGGCGCAGGCCATCGTTGACCGGCTCGGCTCCTATACCGAAGTTACCCCTTCTGGTACAGGGTTAAGAGTCTTCCTACACGCCAAGCTGCCACCAGGGGGCCGCAAACGCGGCAACGTGGAGATGTACGATTCCGGCCGTTACCTGACCGTCACCGGACATCATCTGACCGGCACCCCTCTGGAGATCATGGATCGCCAGGCTGAGATTGAGGCGATTCACGCGGAGGTCTTTGCTGATAGGCCCAGCCGCCAATCACGGCAGCCACCACCGTCTAGCGACACCGTAAAACTCGACGACCAGGAGCTAATCGCTAAGGCCAAGAGCGCGGCCAACGGCGACAAGTTTGGCCGTCTGTGGGGCGGCGACGCCAGCGGTTACCCCAGCGAGTCAGAAGCCGATCTCGCCCTGTGCAGCCTGTTGAGCTTCTGGACCGGCCCGGATGCCGGCAGGATTGACTCACTGTTCCGGCAGAGCGGCCTCATGGATGGGAAGTGGGCGTCCTCCAGGTCAAGCGGTACCTACGGCTCAATGACCATCGCCAAGGCGTTGGAAGGCGCGACGGAGTTCTACGCGGGCCACGCCAATGGGCGCAAGCCACCCGAGGATGTGACCACCCAGCCTGACCCCAGGCCCTGGCCCAAGCCCCTGGCTGAGGAAGCCTTCCACGGTTTGGCTGGGGAGGTGGTTCGGACCATTGAACCCCATACCGAGTCCGACCCGGCAGCTATCCTGCTGGATTTCCTGATCAGCTTCGGCAATGCGGTGGGGCGCCCCCCCCATGCTGTGGCCGAAGCTGACCGCCACGGGCTGAACCTTTTCGGCGTCCTGGTAGGGGAGACAAGCAAAGCGCGTAAGGGTTCCTCGCGTGGCCACGTCCGGGAGTTGTTTCACCGGGCCGACCCTGCCTGGGCTGACAGCCGGGTGATGGGGGGCCTGTCTTCGGGGGAGGGGTTGATCTGGGCAGTCCGTGACCCTATCGAGAAAACTGAGGCGGTCAAGAAGAACGGCAAGCCGACCGGAGAGTACCAGCCCATCATCGTGGACGGCGGCGTGGACGATAAGCGGCTGATGGTATTCGAGCCTGAATTTGCTGGCATCCTGAAGGTGATGGACCGGGAAGGGAACATACTGTCGCCCTTGGTCCGGCAGGCCTGGGATTCCGGGACGCTACGCACCTTGACCAAGAATGACCCGGCGAGGGCAACCGACGCGCATATCAGCATCCTGGCCCACGTGACCAGGGACGAGCTACTGCGCCATCTGAATGACACCGAGGCTGGCAACGGCTTTGCCAACCGTTTCCTGTGGGGGTGTATTAGGCGCTCCAAAGTCCTGCCCGAAGGGGGCGGCGTGCCTGATTACAACTCGCTGGTACAGAGTCTCCACGGTGCCCTGGAGCGCGGCAGGACAATGGGCAGGCTGGCCCGTGACGGTGAAGCCCGCAAGGCGTGGGCGGAGATATACCCGGAACTATCTGAAGGCAAGCCCGGACTGTTCGGAGCGGTCACTGCCAGGGCAGAGGCCCAGGTGCTGCGCTTGTCAGTGCTGTACGCCACTCTGGACGGGGCAGAGGCGATCCGGCTGCCTCACCTTAAGGCTGCCCTGGCGGTATGGGAATACGCTGACGCATCGGCCCGGTACATCTTCGGGGATGCCACCGGCGACCCCATCGCCGACCGCATCCTGGAATCTCTACGTTACGGGGAGTTGACCCGGAGTAGTATCAGCGCCCTTTTCCAGCGCAACGCCTCGGCGAGCCGCATTGAGCGGGCGTTGAACCTGCTGCGGACCTCCAAACTGGCGAGGATGGAACGGCGGGAGACCGAGGGCAGGCCGGTGGAGGTCTGGTCGGCCATGTAGTCGGGACTTATTTCGTTAATTTCGTCTATTTCGTAACCCCCCTGGAGGTGTTCGACATGGACAGTTTGCTGGACAGAGTAAGACGGTTAACACAGAAAAGCCCTGAGACCGGGAAGTACGAAATAAACGAATTAGACGAAAAAAGGGTTGGTCCACAGGAGTCCATCGACACCCTGCTGGGCCGGCTGCGGGCGGGGCACCGTCACCTTATCGAGTGCTCCAAGCGGCTGATAGCCCAGGCAACGCTCTACGACGGCATGGCCGACGAGTTGACCCGTGGGTTGGACACCTTTGAGGCCCTGGAGAAGCTGCTGCGTGAGGTGTACGGCTATCAGGGCTGCGTCATGGGCCAGGGCAGGCATTGCCCAACGGCCAGCCCGGTGTGGTGCCGGGCCTGCGGCCCGACGGGGTCCCGACAGTAGGGGTGAAGGTACCCCAGGCAGGCCGCTGGCGGGCGGGGGTAAATGGCGCTGGAGGCGCAGTCCTTCTTGCCGGTAGGCGGGGGGATACCCCCATCCCCCTACCCCCCGCCTACCGGCACCCCCCGTTACCTCCCCTATTGAGCTATCACACACAATTTTAGAGACATGCAGGTATCGATACCGAATCCGTCATAAGGCTTTAGAAAGCCATGCCATTGGATGAGCGCATTTCAGAGCCTGGGGGGGCGTCTTGACGCTAGAAGAAGCGGGCTTGATCGCCGAACATCTGGCGAAGCACCAGCAACTTCGGCGGCAGTGGGGGTTCAAGACACGCAAACGCTCCACAGTGATATCATAGAGCGTGGAGTCCATACTCAAGGCTAAGGAGAACCGATATGAGTCTGAACGCGAGGCAACGCAAAATCATCGGGGTCGGCATTGTGGTTATTGTCGCGATGGGTATTTTCCCGCCTTATGACAACTGCTGCTATGATGGTTATGACTTCATTGGGTTTCTATCTACATACGAAATTGACATGACGAGGCTGTTCATACAATGGGGATTGGTTACCCTGGTTTCAGGGGCGGGGGTGTTGCTAACCTCCCAGCCGAAAAAGGGTGACGGAGCGCATGGCTCGGACAGCAGTAAGCAAGCGTGATGATGGCTGCTAACAGCGCCCCCAACAGCCAGAGCGACAGGGCCAGTCACCTTAAGGGGCACCAGTTCCAGCCAGGCTTGAGTGGGAATCCCTCCGGCCGCCCACGGAACCGGGGGTTGGCCGCAATGATTAGCGAGCGAACCGAGGACGGGGTCACACTTATTCAGTTCTTGCTGGACGTGCTGGAGGGGCGCGAGCCAAGGGCAAAGGTAGCCGACCGTCTTGAGGCTGCCAGGCTCCTAATGGACCGGCTGTGGGGTAAGCCGATGCAGACTGTAGAGCTGGCTGGTCCTGGTGGCGGACCGCTTCAGGTGGCAGCGCTGGAGGGACTCAGCACCGAGGAGCTGCGGCAGCTAGCGGC